>DAEN01000025.1 GCA_002495315.1 Thaumarchaeota archaeon UBA141 | reverse complement strand
TCCGCCAACAATCACTTTTGAATTTACCAATTCTTGACGGCGGATGAATAGATATGCTAAGAAAAAGGTGATCAGTATGTTGGCGTTCAAGATGGGCGCGACGAAGACGACTGGTGCTAATCCCAAGGCCACGAATTTCGCGATCTGTCCGCTGGTAGCGAAGATTGATGAGTAAGTGATGAATTTGATAGAGTTGCGGTCTAAACCTAGAAGTCTATTCCTAAATCTTCCAACTAGCGAGAGGGGAGCTAGGATCATGAGTGCAAAGGAACTCGCGATAAGGATTCCCAAAACTGGTACTCCGCTCTGTAGAAGGCTAACGCGAATCATCAGAGGAAGTACTGCGGAACCTGTCGCTCCGAGAATTAGATACATGAGTCCTCTATAGAACTTCTGTCTCGTCACGGCAGTTCCTTCTTTCTGCTGTCCAGAAGATTCGCTGAATGAAACCAGGAATACACCTGCCATGACAACGATGACTGAAATGGCAATTAGCAGAGTGATCCCTTCTCCGATGAATAACACAGCTAAGAGAACAGCTAACGCCGAATCCATTTTGACTATTGCTATTGCTCTAGAAGCCCCGAGTATTCCAATACCGGCATAATAGAGGCCTCTCGTAAACACAAACTGTAGGATGCCTACTGTAGCGAAGAGCTGAATAACAATAGGGTCTAGTGTTGTGAGTTGCCAGATCTCACCCGTCAAAAGAGCAATGACACCCGAGATCGGGATCGCGAAGAGCAATGTGATGACTAGACTGGAATAAAGATCCGCTTTGACTAGCGACTTTCTAACCGAGACATCTCGGGAGCTAAAGAAGAAAGATGCCAGTAAAGCAAGTGCCAGGGCAATCTCTACCATTTGCAAATGTTCTCCTTAGATGACTTCATTAGTCTATCTTACAAAGAATTCTAACTGACTCTATTCTTATCATCGATAGATGGTTGTGTAATGGGATATGTCAAGCTCGAAGGCATGAAATTGGGATCTCTATTCTGCCTAAACTTACTCGTGAAATATCCAATGTAAGCTCTTTCCGTCTATAGGTGCGGTTTTGTTATTGTTATCGAAGAATTCTTTATTCTGATGAGATAATCATCCTCTCCACAGACCGATTCCTAAGCCTACTAGAAACGAACTTGATGAATATGGTAACGCATCCAACGCCCCTTGTCCTGTTGTTATCAATTGAGGTAAGAGCAGCATTGCTTTATCGAATACGTCGACAAGTGTAAGACTGAGTATTCCCATTCCAACCAAAACGGCGACAAGTGCAACAATTCCTAGGACTAGCTTTATGGTGCGTTTTACCATTGCTCCAACTAGTATTCCCACTACAAAGGGAATTGCAATAGGTACAAGCCAAGCTACTTGTGGTGGAATGTCCAGCAAGGAAGTAAATTTGTCACTTCCAGAATATAAATCCTTTAGTTATGTCTTTGCATAAGATATTTCCTGTTAGTTGGGGCATTGTTAATTTACCGCGGATGAACAGTGTTGGATTTACAGATGCAATTACTAAAGCGCATCATAGCTAGGATGGCTGCTTACTTCATTTCACTTTTGATCATGTTGCCCAACGTAAGCTATGATCCTTGGCGTACAATGGTGCTTATTTTCTCTGCCCTTGTTACAGCGATCATTTGGTACTTTCTAGCACGTTTATCGTGTCGTAGAATTTTTGGTATATATCGGGGAATTAGAACGAGGATCGGTGGGAGTCGAACATACTCTCTGGCGCCCCCTGCTGTCAGCAATACAAAATCAGTCTTCAAAAGGAGCCTACAGGCATTTCTATTCGCTTTTGCGATTATCATCATTGTTGGAAGAGAATTTGACAGCCTCGAGCTTGGTTCTTTCAGTGAAGCCTCTACTACTTTGATAGCTCTATCCTCTATCGCTTTCATAGCCTTGCCTTTTCTCACATTTCTTCTTCCAAGTATGTGGGGTATTGCAGATGTTGGCCTTAGAGAGGTCGATCAGAAAGAAATGCTTGCCACGAATCCCGGCCAAGAAATATTGTCATATACTAGAATCCTTACAGGTCTGGGCGCGGTAGTATCCCTTGTTCTCCTTTTTGTTCCACTTTTCACCAACCTTGGCTATCTCTTCGGGCTTGGAACTGGGATCGGATTAATAGCTACGGTTAATTACGCTCCAACCCTCTTGGCCACACTCCTATATCATGACCTGCTCCACTCTAGATTAGTGAAGAGGTTCCGAGGGAGGCTGGAAGCAGAAAAAGTCACACGACTAAAGGAGATTGTTCTAGGAGAGGATTTGGTCCATCAATCATTAGATGACGAAGTTGCCTAACAATCTCCGTACAAAGACTAACATGCTTAGCTGACTTGAAATAATTGTAAAAGGCTACTGCATCCACTTTTCAATTCTTAGCTGCGTTCTATGGTAACGCAGAACCTCACTCACTCTAATCCATCTTTGGATCGGCAGAAGAAGTCTAGGGGACAAAAGCGCCAGGGCTTCCTCCATGGTACTGGTCCTAATGGGTTCGGCCTTGAGTGCCTCGCGGCAGAGCTCCCGAAAGCGCCATACTCCAAGAGGGATCCAGTTATCTGATACTTCTAGGAAGACCACTGCTCCTGCTTGTTTCCGAATTCTAGTCAGGTACTCGAGAATAGGAAGTCTTGTAGCATGGTACGCGCCCAATAGATTTCGGGGGTAACTAGACCTTCCTTTTGTGAGCTCAAAGTCATTTACTGGTTGGGAATTCGGAGATCGGAGCCAGGCCTCAAGAGCTTCGAACATCCACATTGACGGAAGCAAGAGCACTTGAACATTATTAGCTAAAGCAGCAGAACCGAAGACTTGGAATTCACTTAGGCTTGGATAATTCAGGACTTCACGGCGGAGTTCTTTACCGAGAATGTCATCTACAGCTGTAATACTCCATTCAGTTGGTACCAATCGCCTTTGAGACCCTCGGCCCAGCAAACCTATACTCAATAATCGGGTTAGGTGTTGTTGGGGGATTCCTGATCGATGGAGTTTTACTATCCCATCTTGAGCCTGGAGGTCTTTATCAGATACGGCTGCATCGACTGGTCCTGGAACTCTAGGATTTTCAGCTAGTACGGCCTTAGTCATTGGTCCAGACGGACCGATAGGTGCTAGGCGTGGCATGAAAATAGCTTCCAAATTCGGTCTCTTGCTCAACCAGACCTCAGTTTCAGTCGGTTGATCGGCCATTACCAGTTCTTGAACTACCTGCAGCATCCGATTAGGAGCTTTGGCCGAGGCGACCGTCATTGGCGCTTTCCCCATGAAGAGTGATAGTCGATAGCGCAAAAGTTCATCGAAGGTCTTGTGTAGCCACTGTTCTGGTGCGTCCATGATGGACGCGTCGTCGCATTGCGTAAGTGGTGGAACTAGAGGGCCTGTAGATACCTTGGGATAGCCCCCTTGGCCGACGAAGATGGCAGGGGGAGATGGTCCGCTCAGATTTGTGGTTTTCATTGCTCTATTGTCTTCTATCCACCTCCTCAAACCGCCAAGAAAGGGACATGTTGTCATTCTACACAGTGAGGGCGCTCCATTGCATACATTGCAAAATGTATCTCTAGCTCTCTCAATTCCAGCTGGCTTGTAGAGCTTTAGCTGGTGCAAACCCGAGTTATTGATAGAACTGCAATTGATATATTTGGTTACAATCGATCGGCGATCCTAGTTGGTAATTCCTATCATCGATATGACTTGTCATATCTGCTAATTCAAAAAAATCCTGAAATAGGCCAGTGTCCCTTACCAATAATCGAGTAAGGCGAATAGAAGAATTTTATGGGCGCGCGTGATTCGATCACCTCTACCAACGCGTCGAGTATTGTTCGAAATGATACTGCTATCTTAGTTGGCGCTCAGGCAATACGGACTTTCGGGTTCGCCTATCTAACAATAATCCTCCCTGTTCATCTAAGTCGTCTTGGCTTTGATCCAATAACCATCGGTCTGGTCTTTACTGCTACCATTGGCGGTAGCGCTTTCCTCACTTTCACACTTGGGATAGTTGCGGACCAGATCGGCCGTAAGAAAGTGCTAATAATTCTCTCACTGTTAACCGCGATCTCGGGCGCTCTCTTCGCGTCCTCAGTCGAACTGTTAGTCATACTTGTTGCAGCAATGATAGGTGGTGCCGGAGGTCCAGGAGCAGGAATTCCTGGCGGTGGCCCATACGTAGCTGTCCATAATGCACTACTGGTAGGGAAGGCCTCTGATGAGAAACGAAATATGATTTTTGCAGTGAGTTCTGCAGCGTCGTCACTTGCTGCGGCAATAGGCTCGCTCTTCAGCGGAATGTCTGATGCTCTTCAGATATTTCCAGGGTTCGATGACCTTGGAGCTCGTACTGCCCTTTTCATATTTATGGCGATCCTTGGACTAAGTACTGCCGTTCTCCTTATTCCTGTCCGGGAAGTACGCGTACAAAACCAAAAGAGGAGTATCATTCCTAGACGATCCTTAGGAACTACTGGTAAGCTTTCCTTGGTCAGTGGATTCGATGGCTTGGGTACGGGATTTCTCCTGACACCGGTAATCGCATACTGGTTCTTCATCCGTTTCGATGTCAGCATAAGCACCCTTGGAACCTTCTTCTTTCTCTTTTCTCTATCAACTACTTTGGCCTACTATATAGCTGTTAGGCTTGCGCGTTACTTGGGCTCAGTGAACACTATTTTCTTCACTCATATGCCCTCAACCCTGATCTTGTTCCTGTTACCGTTTGCACCCCGATTCGAGATTGCAGCTGCTCTTCTCATCCTTCGGCCTATGATATCGCAGATTGATGTCCCCCTTAGACAATCCTACATGATGGCTATCTCTGATCCTGAGGAACGAGCATCAGTGGCTGGAATTGCGGGGATGTCTAAGACTGTTCCTAGTGCCGTAAGTCCACCAATTGCGGGATATTTCATTCAAAATCTCACACTAGCATTGCCATTCTTTGCGGGAGGGATCCTGCAAATGACTGCTGACATCCTCTTCTATGCCTTCTTCAGAAAGCACAAGCCCCCTGAAGAGTTGAATCGACCGAAAATATTGAAAAAAGGCGACCATCGCTAGATTAGAGATCTATGGAAGTCTGTCTGACATGAGCTAGATGCTCAATGCGATTGGTCGAACCCATGATGCAGTAGCACCGCGAAACTTGAGGGGGAGACAGACGAAGAGAAACTCGTAGCACTTCGCGGTCGAGAGGGGCTCTAGATTCATGTTTTCGATGATGTAAATTCCTCTCTGAGCCAGGAGGTATTCGTGAGCAAAATGGGTTCTTTCGTGTTTTGGTGGAGCTGCATATGTATGATCCCATCCAGTGTTGTCACAACCAATCACTGACACTCCCTTGTCAGCTAACCACAGATCGACTTCTTTTGAGACTCCAGCTGCTCTTAGGTATTTGTGATGATCTGTCATCCAAAATTGATCGTACCCTGTCCTTGCAAGAACAGTATCTCCTTCTTTTATCTCGACACCCTGTGACGAGAGACATTCTTGCATGTCTTCTTTAGTGATCTCATAGCCCTCAGGTAAGGCATCTACGCCTTTAATGGCGGGGGCATCAATGAGGATTCCGCGGCTCGTGATAAGGGGGATGAGCTCCGCCCCATGTACTGTATAGCCATCTTCCCTTTGAATCTCCGAACTTACCTCGATTCCTCCATATAACTTCCCTTCATAAGCACAATGGCAAAGTGCGTCTATATGCGTCCCTACGTGGTCAGTGGAGTTGATTTGACCGGAGGTTGCAGAAAGTGGAACTCCTGGATGCGTATGGCCGTGGCTACCAGGCTGGCCCGTGGGCTTTTCACCATGTCGGCGATGAAGAAAGTAGTGATATCCGGGGGTCTGAGACATAAAGTACGGCATGCCATTATAACGGACTTGCTCTAGATCGTAGACCTTGGCACTAGAGATCGAATGGATCAGGTCTGATAATTGCGATTCGGAGTACATTAACGTACTCGCTTGTGACACGCATAAAAAGCATTGTAACTTTCTGGTTGGTCTATCCAATCTACGTTTTTACTTGTGACATCAGCCGACTTGAGTCAAACACGAATGGGCTATTATCCATCAACTTTCTGAAGAACAAATATCGGTAGGTTTAGAAGTACGCAGAGCTCGATACGACAAAATAGATGAAAATGTCGTCTATTCTTCGGCAACGTCCAGCGGCTGAAATTGGTCGTGAGCCATCACCTAGAAGTGTAATGAAACGTAATAATATCTCGAACAGAGAGTGATAGGTGAATACGCGATGCAGCGGGGGATCAAACGGAGGATCAAATGTACTGAGCCTGGAAATGCTCCGAAAGTCACGCTTCTCTCTCACAAGCTCGCAGTTGATACTCCTGCGTTTGCTTTAGGACCAGGGATGCAAGTCACTCCTCTAAAAGAAATTTCAAAGGGAGGAAGCAGTAACAGCTATAGTATATCTTTCTCTAATCATTTAGGTACGCATGTAGATGCTCCTAACCATTTTGACCCAAAGGGCCGCAGAATTTCTTCATACGGTCCCGAGAATTTTATCTTCTCGCGGCCGATCCTTTTCGATCTACCAAAGGAAGAGTCTCAGCTTATTCGCATCGAAGATCTGGAACAGCGAGCAGAAGTAATAGAAAAAGCAGATATTCTTCTATTGCGCACTGGCTTTCAGCGGTACCGGAGAGTAGATCCAAAAAAATACGCCACCAGAAATCCTGGGATTTCAGCGTCTGGAGCTGAGTACATTGCAAGAAGCTTTCCGCGTCTCCGGGCGATAGGTGTGGATACTATCTCTATTTCTGCCGTCGAACACAGGGAGGAAGGACGAGAAGCTCACCGAAACTTGCTCCGAGACAGAGACTATTTCATCATCGAGGATATGGACCTTGCACAGTACCCTAAGAATGTAGGTCGAATCCTAGCTTTGCCTTTGTTTGTCGAGGGAATCGACAGTGCTCCATGTACTGTCATAGCTGAACTGGCTTGATTAGGTAATGGTGCTAGACACCACCAGCAGATATGACTGTATTAGGGATTCAATAAATAGCGAGAAAGAGTTACTGATAAGGCGGAAGAGAGACTTTTGGATAGGACTGACCTCGGGATACTCGGCCTTGGGGTCATGGGGGAGAATCTTGTTGTCAACCTTGCCTCACGAGGTTTCCGTGTAACAGTTTACAACCGGACGCCCGAACGCACTCGACAATTCGTCTCTCGTACTAATCGAGATCAAGAGATCAAAGCTACATTTTCACCACAGGAATTTGTGGACTCATTAGAGTCGCCAAGAAAAATATTGGTGATGGTCCAAGCTGGAAACGCTACCGACGCAGTTCTCAAACAGGTTAGTCCCTTTCTTTCTAAGGGAGATGTGATGATGGATGGGGGGAACTCGTTCTTTAGAGATACACTCAGAAGAAGTGCATGGATGAAGAGGCAGGGGATAAATTACATTGGTCTTGGTATTAGCGGAGGTGAAGAAGGCGCTAGAAAGGGGCCTTGTATCATGGCTGGGGGGCCACGACACGCATATGAGCAGGTGGAACCCATCCTGGAAAAGATCGTTGCTCGCGTTGATGGTGAACCATGCCTAGCCCTTTTGGGACCGTCTGCAGCAGGCCACTTTGTGAAAATGGTACACAATGGTATAGAATATGCTCTGCTTCAGTTGATCGCTGAAACCTATGATATCCAGGCAGTGGGTCTGGGGCTACATGAGAGAGAAATCCAGAGGTTTTTCATGAGTTCGAATGAAGCGGAACTTGGCTCATATTTGATGGAGATTACTTTAGCTGTCCTTGCAGAGCGGAACCCTGGCACCAATGATCCACTCTTGGGGGTAATTCTGGATAAAGCAGCCCAGAAAGGGACCGGTGCTTGGACATCTCAGACAAGTATGGAGCTTGGCGTTCCTGTTCCTTCCATAGATTCTGCTGTAGCTGCACGAAATATTTCGGCGTATAAAGACGAGCGAGTATTAGCATCTACACGTTTGACTAGTCATCCAAGTCGGAATGGAGCTGTAAACTTAGAAAAGATGTTGATCCGTTTACATGATGCGCTTACGTGCTCATGGCTAGTTTCCTACGGACAGGGATTTGCGTTGATAAAGAGGGCTTCAGACGAATACGGGTACAATACGGATCTTTCTGAAGTTGCTCGAATTTGGCGTGGAGGATGTATTATCCGTTGTAAACTTCTGGATAAAATTAGATTCGCCCTTGGAGATGACGCTGATTTACCCAATCTGTTACTAGATAATACCTTGGCAGAGATGCTTCGCCAAGGACAACAGAACTGGCGTCTGGCAGTGAGTGATGCCAAGCACCTTGGAGTCCCTATTCCATCCATGAATGCATCACTGGACTACTATGACAGTTATAGACGGCATACACTTCCTGCAAATCTGATACAGGCTCTAAGGGATTACTTTGGAGCTCATACGTATGAGCGAGTAGATAGCAAAGGCCAATTTCACACAAAATGGCCTACGTCCTAGATGATTGAGATCCGTTAACAACGGTAACTAAATGGTAATACATGGAAGGCAATTGACCAGTAAGTAATGCCGCTGCTCTCTTGTCTATGTCGAAATCTACCACCGGAATAACCTGAGAACCAGATAATCTAACAATCCTTTACTGGAACAAACTTTATAGAAACTTGTGTGATTTTTTTCATGCGAAGAAGCTTGTCGATCGGAAGAAAGGTCAAAGATCCCAATTTGATGTCTGACAAGGGATCTCTGGTTGACTCATTCGGTCGTGTTGCTGCTAAGCTACGGATCTCAGTAACCGATCGGTGTAACTTCCAATGCAACTTCTGTATGCCTGTTCACCCTGTCTGGCTACCTCATGACGAGATACTATCATTCGAAGAGATCACGAGGCTTTCAACCATCTTTGCCAAGATGGGAATAAACAAGATTAGACTGAGCGGTGGCGAGCCGACTATGCGGAAGGACGTGGAGAAGCTAGTTCGAATGCTTGTAGGCGTCCCAGGGATAGAATCAGTGAATATGACAACAAATGGTTTTCAGCTCGTCGATAAGGCTGCAGTACTCAAAGAGAATGGTCTACGGGGAGTAACAGTGAGCCTTCATACTCTAAAATCTGACAGATTTGACGAGATAACCGCCACACGAAACAACTTCGACAGGGTTCTCGACGGAATAAAGAAGGCAAAAGAAGTGGGCTTGAAGATGAAGATCAACTGCGTCGTAATCAAGGGCTATAACAAAGACGAGATTATTGACCTTGCTAGACTGGCATATGAAGAGGAGATTACTATGCGTTTCATCGAGTTCATGCCCTTTGATGGAAAAAGGCTCTGGGGCTTCGAGAGGGTTTTTGGTGGAGAAGGGATAGTTAGAGAGATCTCAAGAGAGTACCCTCTATCAAAGCTTAGTAGAGAACACGGCAGTACGGCGGAAATATATGCGTTCACCGGAGAATCTAAGGGAAAGATAGGCGTTATTACGTCGATAACTGCTCCTTTCTGTGGAGATTGTGACCGAGTCCGATTGAAGGCCGATGGCAAGGTTGTTCCATGTCTTTTCGGTTCAGAAGAATTTGATATTAGGCCGTTGTTAAGGAGAGGGGATTCTGACAAAAAGCTAGAAGAATTCGTAAAAAAGTCCTTCTTCCAAAAATCCAGCGGGGTCGAGACTATGCTGAAGGAGCAAGTACCGTTGATGCATATTCGACCCATGTACACGATCGGTGGATAGGCCCACTTCTACTCTGCGACGATATCCATTGGCTGGTTTGTTCTACTGTTGCCTAACAGGAGCTTCTTCTAAGCTAAATTGATGCGGTGGATGAAACATTCTGGACGCAGCCTAGTAACATAAAGAAGTCCGAATATCTTGTCTTGATATTAATCAGCTACTCAGTGTAAGCTGGATATTTCAGCTAAGAATGGTAATGTCTAAAGGGCTTCTGAGGCCATAAGTAGACGCTTCAATTCATCGGGACGAGCTATGTTAAGCACCCGAGAGCGTCCTACGTCAAAGACTTCAAGGAGACCAATTTCTTGCAAGATCTCTACGTGCCTATAGAGCGCAGCATAGTCAATAGCGAGCTCTCTAGAAACAGCCGCTATGTGGAGAGGTCTCTTAGTCTCTGACAATATTTCGAGAATCTTGAGTCTTATGGGACTCTGGAGGGCTGAGAAAAGTTTCGATATCCGACTACTCTTATCTTTCTCCTCCAACGTCATCACATGTCGAGTTTAAGACATCATATGATGACAAAAAAGTTATGATATAAAGGTGGCTGTATAACATTAATGTTCTTTAATAGCGCCGACTGATTCCCACTCGAGAGAAATCATTCTTGCAGGAAGAGCCGAAACTGAGTCCCGGAGCTCTCCCTCCGAGTCGCGCTAGGGGATATCTTCAGCTACTTAAACCCCGAATAGTCCTCCTTAACGTCTTTGTTGCTGCGGTTGCTATGTTTCTAGCTTGGAATGGTCGTGTGGAGCCAGTAATCTTCACAATTACACTCTTCGCTGGTGCAACGGCGGTAGCTGGATCGGGAGCTATCAACTGTTTCCTTGAGCGAGACCTCGATGGTCAGATGGCGCGCACTAGAACTCGTGTTCTCCCTTCTGGGCGGGTGGCTCCCAATACTGCTTTCCTTCTTGGCGCCATTTTAATTGTTGCTTCTCTGACTGTCTCTGCCATCTTTGTGAACTTACTTACATCCGGATTCATAACGTTGGGAATTGCTACATATCTAGTAGTCTACACCCTCTGGCTAAAGAAGCGAAGCATCCACAATATCGTTATAGGCGGTTTTGCAGGCAGCTGCTCAGCTCTGGCTGGTTGGGCCGCGGCGACTAATTCAGTATCGCTTTTTTCTGCACTACTTGCAATCTTGATTTTTCTTTGGACACCCGGACACTTCTGGCCCCTGGCTTTGAGTTTAAAGGATGACTACGCTAATGCGAACATTCCAATGTTGCCTGTAACCTTAGGGGAAAGAGGAGCGGCGCGAGTTATTGCCGCTTCTAACTTTCTTGTGGTAGCCTTCACCTTTTCGTTTATAATAATGCAACTCTCTGGATTGATCTACGTGATAGTAGCTTCGATATTTGGTGGGTTGATGGTTGCCTGGAACATTCGTCTATTGCAGTTGCGTACCAAGGCTGCTTCATGGCGCGTCTTCAAGCTATCTAGCGTGTACTTGATTGCCCTGATGGCAGCTATGGCATTCAGTGAGGCGATTTTCTGAATTCCATTCTATGGCTTTCTGCTGGGAGCACCGTTTGTGTCTATATGTTGATTTTTCTGGGAGGGTTGGTCACTAGCTTTGGCCAGGGGCTATCTGCCGGAATTGAATGGCCACTGCCAAGAGAGGGACTCCTCCCGACAGCTAGTAATCTTCTCGAATATCTTCACCGCGCGTTCTCTGGCATTGCTGGAGTTCTTATACTCACTACTGCTATTATTGCTTGGAGAAATAAGACGAGAATTGCCAAAGCACTCACAGTTTTCGCGATATTCACACTCATACTAGTGTCGATCCAGATACTATTGGGGATGGTAGTTCTCCAGAGCCTGCTTCACCCAGTAATTGTTGCCATCCACAATTCCCTAGGCACGACCATCTTTGCTTCGTCATTTGTTACATTCGTCATAGCTCTGATGCAAAAACGTGGTACAATAAAATTATCATCAATTTAGTTTGAAGTGACGCGGATTCCAATTTCTTCGGCATTATTATCCGTCAATCTGTGCGCTTTCACTACTCCAGAAGGCATCGACATGATGACCCAAACTACTGGATTCTGACGCATGAACTGGAGATCTGTTGATGAGGGGAACGGAGGTGCAGGATGAGAGTGGAATACGCCTACTACCTCAGATTCGAGCTCATCCGCACGATCATACGCTCTAATGGTGTCTTGTGCACTTATCTTGAATGAGATAGACGACTTGTCTGAGTTTGCTACTAGATAGACTTCATTGATGATTACTGTTTCTTTATTGGTTCTTCCTATTAGAATTGCACATGCCTCAATGGGCCATGCGGATTTAGCTTGCTCATCTAGTATATTCATCTGCTCGGCCGTTAGATGTATATTTCCTGACCTAGGGATCAACTGACAATAGTGTTACGAAAACGGTTTATTAGCCTGTATTGAATCTTTCTGGCTGGTCCCGCGGCCCGCGGTAAGATGAAAGTCACGTAAGCTCAGCTTGGTAGAGCTTCCGACCCTCCTTGCGAGGGGGAGACGCTGTAGAGGTTTGCTGAGGCTCGCCTCACCAGCCTGCCAAGCGTACAGGGACCGGAGAGTCGTCGGAAGGGTACAATAGCCCTGGCGAATTCAAAATGGGGAATGCCCATGATTCTCCGACCCGCGGGACCACAAGCTACAACGGAGCAAAAAGAAAGTCGAATATCATTTAGCTGTCCGATTTAGAATACAACAGATGCACCCACTACAAACGCAATCAGTCCGAACATCATCCCTAATAGAATGATATTTTTTACTTTTAGTGCGATCTCTTTGCTTTGGCTGCGCAGGATTATGATGATGGCGTAGATGAGGATCGTATCTGGAATAAGAATAAGAATGGCATAAAGAACTCCAACTATGCCTATTACGTACGGTATCCACGCCAAACCAATTGCTGAAGCTAGGAAGATTGCTCCTATTTTGGAGGCAGTGTGTTCTCCCCTTACCCTGGCGATCGAAGCAATGTCTCTTATTCCATCTCCGTCGATATCGCTGATTGTCTTGATAATCTCGCGGCCCATACCTGCCGAGAAAGATGTTGCGGCCAACAGCCAGAGAAGAAGATCAGTAGAACCCCCAACAATGACTCCTCCATAGATGTAGGGGATTGCTAGCGAGGATGCGACCATGGAGTTCCCAAGTAATCCTCGTTTCTTACCTCCGGTACTGTATAATCGACCTATTGCAGCAAAAACTATTGCTATCACGAAGTTGACCGTATTGGTCACGAGAGCAGTTGAAAGTCCAATAGCAAGAAGGGCATATTCTAAACGTAAAACTTCTCTTTCAGTTAGCTTTCCACTCGGCAAAGGACGCTGAGGTGCATTAATGCGGTCAACTTCAACGTCATATCTGTCATTAACTACCATTGAATATGATGAAACGAAAAAGCCTGTTAGGAATCCCCCCAGAGGAACAACTCCTAGCAGACTATTCGGATCTACCACTACAGCTCCGATTAGTACAGCGCAGCCTACCATTATGGAATTAGCTGGCCTCGTCAGCTCGATGAGGGCCCCGATCTTGGACATTACTTGATGAACCGCGTCTTGGAAACGCGATAGTAAATGACTTCCCCTCGTCGTTCTATGACTGCTATTATCGGAACTTTGCCCATCTTGGCCATCTGGTTAATGTTATCATTAAGATGCTTTACCGGCATCTCTGTCCCTTCATCGATCGCGAACACGACGTACTTTGCGGGTTTCTTGCCATTTTCGCCTCTATCGTAGACGCGAAAATCAATACCAAATCCAAAGCCATCCTTGACTATGTAGCCTCTGCTTCTTAGGTCACGGTAGATGAGGAAACGCTTCCACGAATCGATATCTCTTGTTAGCGCTACCTTGACAAGAGTTTCAAACGCCAGCTCTGCACTGGCCTTAGTCTTGCGAACACGTAATTGCCCTATGTAAAGGAGGTAGAGAGCTTCGTAGTCATATAGGTAGAATCGTTTGTCGATCTTGTTTCCGTACCCTCTACCCTCTAATTGTGCCCGGGAGTGGCTGTCGCTAACCTCTACCCCTCCCTTGCGCAGGGTCCCTATGATTGTCTCGGAGAGCTCTTCTTCAGCAAGTTGAGCGTTTCCGCCCATGAGTTCTCAATCCCCCTGATTGCTCGATTTAAACATATAACAGCAAATGTCACTAGTGGAAAATGAAGATTATGATCTGAGCTTCTTCAATCCATTCCCAGTCATTGGCTATCGTGTAGTTTAGAGTTGTGTCTCAAGAGCGAGCGATCGAGATCGCATGGCTAAGCTCTGGAAGTACAATCTGAAGCCCTGTCTTTACAGCATTTGGTGACCCAGGCAGACAGAATATCAATCTTCCATCTATGGATCCTCCTAACGCCCTCGAGAGAATAGCGGGCGCGCCTATGTCTTGGTAACTGAGAAACCTAAAGATTTCTCCAAAGCCTTCAAGTTCCTTGTCGAGGAGGGGTTTAACTGCCTCAAGTGTCACGTCGCGTCTCGCTATACCTGTTCCGCCCAGGAGGAAGACGACGTCTGCTTCTTTCTCATACAGATTCTTGAGCAGAAGGGCCCGGATCATCTCTACTTGATCGTCAACTATGTCTTTACTGACAAGGTGATGTTTTGTCTTTATCATTGAAGATTCAGCTATATCTCCAGAACCGTCAATCATCTTCTTGCCTTTTGATTTTCCAGCAAAACGCGACGTACTGACTGTTATCAGGCTGACGCGGATCTTTTGAGGAGCAGCCGCTTTTCTATGACTTTGATGTGACGTCAATTGTTCTCTTGACCTTGTGCTGAACCTTGATGTTACCAATCATCGTGTGGGGATATTGACCATCGTCGTCTTTCTCATATTTTTTTGTCACGTCCCAAATACTCAAAAGAGCTGCAGAAACCGCAGTTAGTGCTTCCATTTCAACTCCAGTCTTCGACGTGGCTAATACCTTTGCAGATACTCGTATCCCTTGTTTGAGGAGTTTTGTCTCTATCTGTACACTTTCAAGAGGAAGTGGATGGCATAGAGGCATTAAGGTAGACGTTTGTTTAGCACCTTGGATGCCAGCAATCTTGGCGATCTGAAGTGGGTCTCCCTTTTCGATTCGATTTGCTCGGATGAGATCTAAAGTTTTGAGTCTTAGTTCTATTTCTCCAATTGCGAGAGCTTCACGATAGATGATTGGTTTATCATGGATATCGATCATCTGAACTACCATATTTCCCCGTCGTATTACAGATAACTTACTTTTTAATCAGTCTCTTCTTTTTAACTATGTTGAAACGGAGGATTTAGCGTCTAGAAAATCAATTGTAAAGGATGTTTGTGATTTCTTGAATCTGAAAGTTGCTGTTATGCAGATCGATTTTCGAAGAGTTGGATGGCAGGCGGGGATAGATGCGGCTCTGACGCTCAGCGAAAAAGCGGCTCTAAAAGGAGCTCAGCTATTAAGTTTCCCTGAACATTGGTTGATGGACTCTTCTAAGGAGTCGCAACAGGAACTCTATGCCAGATTTGGGTCGTTAGCTCGAGAATATGGGGTCTTCATTAACTTGGGTGGGATTTATCACAAGCAAGGAAACAAGTCGATATTGGCCAGCCCAACCATCGGGCACGATGGAAAGATATGGGGCCTCCAGCCGAAGGTACATTTGTTTGGGGAGGAAAAGCTAAAGGCCATTCCTGGCAAGAGCTTCGATGTGTGCAAGCTTTCGGGATTTGCTATTGGAGTCGTGATGTGTCATGATATAGTTTTCCCGGAGAGCTCCAGAGCATTGGTACTCAAGGGCGCAGACCTCCTATTGAACCCATCTCTTATTGTAGATTCGGGAATATCTCCGTGGCATCTTTATGTGAAGGTGAGGTCACTGGAAAATCGCATTCCTGTTATAGCTCCTAATATTTTGTCTCCACCGCGTTATCCTGGGAGAGGCATTATTGTAGATTTGAAAGTCTTACAAAAAGAACAGATTGTTTTGCCAAAAGCGCGTGTTGTTACGTTGAACGCACCTGGATTTCAGCTAGTCGATTTAGATTTGGGCCTTGGCGAGGCAGTCAGAAAAGAAAGACTTCGTGAAAGGAAACCGCAAGCGTATGCGATGTAAATATTACAACGGGGGTGTAGCTTAGATGATCATAGGATGGAGACTAAAACTTCGTTTATCTGAAAATATTTTTACAGTCTCTTGATGGGTCAAAGATAAACAGTTTGATGAAACGTTTATATTAGCTATGAAGAGCGTATTTCTTTAATCATTTACTTTCATTGGAGTATGATTGAAAAGGAGTTCACGCATTGCCTAGGTTTGGATATGCACTTTCTCAATATGATCCCATTGTTTCTGTAAGAGCAAGTGGTCGCGAATTGAATGTCAGCCCAAAAGCAGCCAGAGAGGTCTGTACTGCTGTAAAAGACATGAAAGTTTCCGCTGCGAGAGCGTTTCTGGAGAAGGTCATTAATCTTAAGATAGCTGTTGCGTTCAGAAGATACAACAAGAAGGTCGCTCATCGATCTTCCTTGAATGGATTCCATGCAGGCCGATTTCCGCGGAAGACAGCAATGAAGGTACTTGAGGTAATGGACAATCTTGAGGCCAATGCGGAATTTAAGGGACTGGACCTTGATCGATTGTTTATCTCTCATGCAGCGAGCCATCGTGGAATGAAGATGAAGCGGTATGTCCCTCGAGCCTTTGGTCGTTCTTCCCCAAGTTTTCGGACATTGGTACATATAGAGCTAGCTGCACGGGAAAGGTGAGGTATTGTCTGCTGTAAGAAGCGTACTCAAGAATAACATCCGCAATGCGGAGATAGATGAATTCTTAGAGGTGGAAGTGGGGAAAGCAGGTTATGCAGGCGCTGATATTCAAAAGACCCCATTGGGTGCTAGGATAACTCTATTTGTAACGCGACCAGGTTTGGTCATTGGACGACGCGGAGTTGGAATACGCGACTTAACGGAGAGGTTGGGACAGAACTTTGACCTGACTAACCCACAACTCTCAGTCATGGAAGTAGAGGTACCTGAACTAGATCCACGCATTATGGCTCAAAAGATCGTTGCAACTGTAAGTAGGGGAACTGCGTTTCGGAGAGCCGCAGTTTGGACGCTAAATTCAATCATGGCGGCTGGTGCTCTTGGAGCAGAAATTGCGGTAGCAGGTAAACTAAGGAGTGAGAGGTCGCGCTTTGAAAAGCACCGTGCAGGAATACTCCCAAAAAGTGGAGATGCAGCTGAGAAAACTGTTCGGACCGCGACGGTTATGGTACAGTTAAAGATGGGTCTCTATGGGATCAAGGTGAAGATCGCGATTAGAGACGCCTTGCCCTCTGAGCTCGAGATTTTATATGAGAAGAAGGAAAACGCTGAGGACCAAAAAAGTGAGATAAATGCCATCGCTGAGGACCAAGGATCTTAGAAAACAGGGCCGTTCAGACCTGCGCAGAGAGCTAGTAGAGCTCAGGGCTGAAATAGCAAAACTTGAAACTAGTGTAGCAAGGGGGACTATTAGAAAAGAATCTGGCAAGGTGAGAAATGTACGCCGGAATATCGCAAGACTATTGACTGTGTTAAACGAACCCATTGTCGCACAAAGCTGAGTAAAAGTAGGTAATGCCAAATGAACAAACATCGTGCTCAGATATATGGTGGTGAATTGATAGGTAAGCACATCGCAATTCTACGTGCAAACGATCATTCCCAGATCGGTATCTCTGGTACAGTCGTGGACGAGAGCAAGAATATGCTTCGAATAGATATAGGGACCAAGATAGTGTTCATACCAAAAGCTTACACTCAGCTTTCTATCTCTGGTGAGAAAAAAGATGAGGTAGTCATCACGGGTGAATCAATCTTGGGCAGACCTGAGGATAGGATTGGTCGAGCAAAGTAGGCGAGATTGATGAGAAATATAGGCCTTGATGTAAAGCCTCCACGAAAGACCTGTGAGGATCTCCGTTGTCCTTTCCACGGAAAACTGAGTATTCGCGGACGTCTCCTGAAAGGGACGGTAAAGAGACTGGGACAGGGTCAAACCGTAGTTGTTGAACGAGAGTATCTGCATTTCTTCCCAAAAATTGCGAGATATGAGAAGAGGCGACGTTCAGTTCATGCCCATCTACCGCCGTGTATTCCACTGAAGCTGGGAGAGCTGGTCGCGGTTGCTGAATGCCGGCCGCTGGCGAAGACGGTGCCTTTTGTAGTAGTAGAGAAAGGGGAGAGTTAGATAAGTGCCCAAATCACGTGCTGTTTCTGCCAAAGGAGTAGAAGACTTCAAGCTCTACATAACAAAAGCTATCCCGGTTAGTGCCGTAATTAGGTGCGCCGATAACACCGGTGCAAAGACCCTGAAACTGGTCATGGTCAGAAAATTCAAGGGCCGCTTGAGCAGAATGCCTGCTGCTTCAGTTGGAGACCAGATCAAGGTCGTAGTGGCGCGTGGACCTCCGGAGATGAGGAAGCAGACCTTTGATGCAGTAGTCGTGCGTCAACGATATCCGATCAATCGCATAGGGGGCACACGGATGAGCTTTGAAGATAATGCTGCCATAATTATTACACCTGAAGGTGAAATGAAGGGGACAGATATCAAGGGGCCTGTTGCAGCAGAGGCTGCAGAGAAATGGCCTAGGATCGCCAATCTTGCATCAATAATTGTTTAGGAGCTTCACATGTCTTCAAAACCTACTAAGATGCGAAAAAGGATGGCTACTGCCCCTTCCCATATAGCTATCAAATTTACATCTGCTAGACTAGGTGAGAAGATGCGATCCAAGTACAACAAGAGATCTCTTCGACTCAGAAAAGGAGACTCTGTGAAGGTGATGCGAGGTGAATACGAGGGAATTGAGGGAAAAGTTACCCGCGTATTCATGGATGGCTACATGAGTGTCGAAGGAGTCTCGAGAGAAAAGGTAGCAGGTGGGACAGTTCCTGTAAGAGTTCATTGTTCAAAGCTTGAAATTATGGAGATAAATCTCGACGATAAATGGCGCCGGGAAAAGCTAAACAAGGGTCAGGAGGAAGAAACCTGATGGCAAATTCGCGTATGAAGCGATCTATGGCACCGCGATTTTGGCCAATTCCAAGAAAGCGATTTAGATTTGTTGTCCCCCCTGCTCCGGGAGCTCATCCACGCTTGCAGAGTTTCTCACTGCTGAGACTGATAACTGACATTTTTCATCTATCCAATACTTCTAGAGAGACGAGAGCGGCTCTTGGTAAAGGCCGAGTCATGGTTGATGGAGTAGTAAGAAAGGATCGAGGTCTTTCTGTGGGGCTAATGGACGTTGTTCAATTTCCTGATCTTGACAAGAACTATAGAATTGTCCCAACTACGGGTTCCGGACTAAAAGCCATTGAAATCCCAAAAGAGGAGCAAGGTTTGAAATTATGTCGTGTAAAGTCAAAGACAACTATTCGTGGAGGCAAGATTCAACTTGGATTTCATGATGGCCGTAGTGTAATAATAGAGCGGGAAACTGATCTATCACCGGGTGATAGCTGTGTGATGGACGTCCCAAAACAGAAAATCAGCAAAACTGCAAGATTTGAAAAAGGAGGACTTGTAATTGTGACGAGAGGGAGTAAAGCAGGACTATTGGGCGAGATTATTGAGGTAAAGCCAGGGTCCTTTTCAAAAGGATCAGTTGTTCGGGTATCAATAGATGGAGCTGAAACTGATCTTCCAAAGGACATTCTTTTGCTTGTGGGAAAGGAAAAACCAATGGTAACAGTATCTTTGGAACCTGGTACGGAGTCGAAGTGAATTGGCAGCGGTAGCTACAAGTATCGAAACCAACCCCATGAGAAAATTGCTTATAGCTAAGCTTGTGCTGAATATCGGCGTGGGTAGATCTGGTGAGTCTATTGAGAGAGCCAGACTTGTTATTGAAGACCTAGCCGGTCAAAAACCATGTTCTAGAGATGCACGCGAATCGATAAGAGATTTCGGAGTTCGAAAAGGCGAGCCGATCGGCGTTATGGCGACTATACGAGGCGAACGGGCAGAAACAGTTCTAAAGCGTCTGCTGGAGGCGAAGAGCTCCACCCTGCCCATCAGTAGCTTTGATGGAAACGGTAGCATCTCGTTCGGTCTGAGGGAACATATAGAAATACCCGGCGTGCGATATGACCCCGATATAGGAATATTTGGGCTGAATGCCTCAGTATTGTTGGAGCGGCCCGCTTCACGCGTAAAACGGCGACACCTGAGACGAACCAAGGTCGGAAAACGTCAACGAGTGAACCAAGATGAATCTATAACCTACTTCCGCGAAAACTTTAGGATCACGGTGACTTGATTTGAAGATACGGCATGGGAAGGAAAGAAAATTTGGAAAAGGCTCTCGATGGTGTAGGCGTTGCGGTCAATATGATGCAATGGTTCAACAATATAGTTTATTGTACTGTCGACACTGCTTCCGTGAAATTGCCGCGAAGATTGGATTCAAGAAATACGAGTGATGGAGAAAATTGGCTGCAAAGAACCTTTTAGCAAACCAGTTCGCCACGATCTACAATAGTGAGATCAGGAACAAGAAGGAGTGCATTGTCGTACCGGCATCGCGACTAGCCAGCGATATACTTCGTGTCCTTCAGAAGCATAAGTACGTCGGAGAGTTCGAGTACATTGATGATGGCCTTGCAGGAAAATTCCGGATACAGTTGCTCGGTAGGTTGAACAAATGTAATTCAATTTCTCCAAGATTTTCAGTTGGCAAGAATGAATATGCACGTTGGGAGCAACGTTACCTTCCTGCAGTTGGAGTAGGGATGTTGCTAGTATCAACCTCGCATGGGGTAATGACGCATACAGAGGCTATCGAGAATGGGCTTGGAGGTAGGTTGTTGGGCTATGTCTACTAAGGCAATTCATGGAGAGGTCCCCATTCCTACAGGGGTTACTGTTGCACTGGATCAGGACGTGCTTACAATAAAGGGACCACTAGGTCAATGGAGTAAAGATTTCTCTAGAATTCCAATACGTATTCAGACAGAAGAGGGAAAGGTAATTCTTGAAACTCTTAGAGAACGCAAGCGTGACCGAGCTGTTCTAGGGACAGTAAGGTCGATCATCAAGAAGCTATTTGTTGGAGTGACCCTGGGATATACCTACAAATTGAAGGTAGCTTATGCACACTTCCCAATTACTGTAAAGACCACACAAGGCGAAGTTCATGTCGAAAATTTCTACGGTGAAAGGTCTCCACGGGTTGCTCGAATTATAGGGGATTGCAAGGTGGTTGTAGAGGGAGATGATGTGATTGTCAGCGGTTTCTCTCTTGAGGAAATAGGGCAAACAGCCGCTAATATTGAACAGGCTACCAGAGTAAAACGCAAGGATTCAAGAGTATTCCTTGACGGTGTCTATGTCTACCAGAAGGGTAAGGAGGGTGGTTCGTAATTGTCTACTGACGGAAGAAAATCTGATAGCATTGATCGTGCTCTTGCATTGCGAAAGGCAATCAAGAAAAAGAGACCGAAAGCTACGCGACAGGAATCATGGCGGTATGGACGAGTTCACGACAATTGGCGAAGACCAAAGGGAATTGATAGCAAGATGCGCTTGAATGCAAAGGGCTGGCCAGCTGTGGTAAGTATTGGACGTCGAGGTCCAAAGGCAACAAGAGGGTTACATCCATCAGGGAAGAAGGAAGTAATGGTGTGCTCAACTTCAGAGCTTGAAAGAGTTGTCGGATCGGAACAGGTTGCACGAATAGGTGGACAGGTTAGTTCAAGATCCAGGGAAAAGCTAGTTGCACGAGCGAATGAGCTGGGAATACGAATTCTGAACCCACAGAGGACACGAATGCCGAAGCCCACGGAGTAGATTGAGATGACTAAGAAAGAGATGGCTGCAAAATTGATGAAGGTGGGTGTAAATCGCGTAAGGTTCGATCCGGCAAGTGCCGAACGAATTGACGAGGCTATTACAAGGAGCGCTATGAGGGCCATGATAAAGGATGGCGCTGTGTCAGCGAAGCCCGAGATAGGCAACTCACGGGGGCGCTGGAGGCAAAGACGACCCAAAGTTCTTGCCCGGGGACGTGGGGCCGGATCGAAGAAAGGTGCAAAAGGCGCTCACCTTACATCCAAGCGTCGTTGGATCATAAAGGTTCGAGGACTTCGGTGGCGGCTAACTGTTATGCGCGAAAGGGGAACGTTATCTACACTCGACTACAAGACCCTATACAAACAAGTTAAAGGTGGGCATGTCAGAACACTGAAGCATCTTCAGGAGCTCGTAAGGCGAATCCAGTCAAAGTAGGTCGATCAAAGTGGTTACAAAACACAAGTACATCCCCTTGTTGAGAAGAAAACGATCGGGGAAAACGGATTATAGAGCAAGAAAAGCAATTTTACTTGGCCGAAAGCCATATCTTGTGCCACGCATTACGGGACGTAATACATCTGTCCAGGTTCTCTCGGCTAAGAGAACAAATGACGTTACTATTGTCTCAGCTCACTCAAGGGAATTAGTAAAATTTGGGTGGAAAATTTCCAGAAATTCTACTCCTGCGGCCTATTTGACTGGGCTCTTGGCGGGTTGTAGAGCTGTGGAGAAGGGAATCAAGGAAGCGAATCTCTATTTGGGGGTACATCCATTCATCCATGGTTCACGGATAGCTGCTGTTGCAAAGGGAATAAATGAGGCCGGAATGACCGTTCCAATA
>DAEN01000084.1 GCA_002495315.1 Thaumarchaeota archaeon UBA141 | reverse complement strand
TCGAACATAACATGGACATCGTCATGAATTTCTGTGATCGGATCGGTGTGATGCATCGCGGTCAACTCGTCGCTGAGGGTACACCCAAAGAAATCGCTCGAAATGAACAGGTCTTGCAAATCTATCTTGGGATGGCTTGATGAATATGCTCCTAGAAGTCGATCGCGTTACATCAGGATATGGCGACACTCCCATCCTGCATGACATTTCCATTAGGGTCGAACAAGATGAGATAGTCACCGTCATTGGTCCCAATGGCTCAGGGAAGAGCACCCTCTTGAAGACGATATTCGGGCTCATTCGTCCGGCTGGAGGAACCATTAGATTTGGTTCAATCGATCTAACCAACATGGGATCACATCGCATCGCCAAGACTGGTGTGGGTTATGTCCCCCAGCTGGAGAACGTCTTCCCCAGCCTTACGGTGATCGATAACCTCCAGATGGGCGCCTACAACAGGAAAGGTGCAGGAGGAAACGAGCTCGTCAAGGAAGTCTCAGATATCTTCCCCGTAATCGAAGTTAAGAGAAACGAAAAGGCAGGGAACCTAAGTGGGGGCGAACGACAGATGCTTGCCATAGCCAGAGCCCTGGTAGGCAAGCCTCAGATCTTGCTATTGGATGAGCCCACTGCAAGCCTTGCCCCCAACCTAGTCGGAGAAATACTCGATAAGCTCCATGATATACGGACTATGGGAACGTCCATACTGCTAGTTGAACAGAATGCCCAAAAATCCCTGCAGATCTCTGACCGAGCATACGTCCTAGTGATGGGTAAAAAGGTCCTGGAAGGAACAGCCAACGAAGTTCTAGGGAATGAAGAGATTGGCCAACTATACCTAGGTAAGAGAGGAAAAACTAAGAGAGGGAAAACCAAGAAAGGGTGATCCCTCGGGTTCTAGGGAATGAGTCTTGATACTCTAGTTACAAGACATCTAAGGAGCTAAGTATACCCCTGGTACATCAATTACCTACTATTTCAACGCCGGCGGCAATATTCCAAGAGCCTATGGTTACAAACTCACCGTCTATAACCTTCCAGATGCTGAACTGTCCACCAACATCCCCATTCTGGTCATAAGCCTTTTCGCCAGAGGCGCCTACATAGGATTGACTCACGTAGACCAAAGCATCCCTGATCTCTGAACCTGAAGCATCGGGCCCTGCCATAGAGATGGCAAGAATAGACATCTTGGCAGCGTCGTATGCTTCAGCTGAGTAGATTCCCGAGGCAAGGCCGTACTCGCTTAACAGGCTGTTGAAATGCTTTGTAGCAGAAGTCTCCGGCGCCGATGGTCTGGTACCAACCATTCCGTCGATCGCTTCAGCAACTCCAGGTGCATCGAATATAGCAGGATCCGCTATACCGTCAGATCCAAGTAATTGTGAGCTTATCCCAAGTTCTGCAGCCTCCCTGAAGATGATCTGGCCGTCGTCAGCGTAAGATACATCAACAATGATATCCGGGTTTGCGGACTTTATCTGTGAAAGCTCAGTCCGATAGGTGGCTCGTTCTAACTCGTACGGAACGCTGAGCACGACCGAACCTCCTCCTTGCTCGAAAACCTCCGTAAAGACATCCGCGAGTCCTACCCCGTATTGATTGTTGATGTGAATTGTTGCAGCTTTCGTGAAGCCGAGTTTGAGAGCGAGCTCCGCCATTGCCCTACCCTGTAGAGAATCACTGGGAGCAGTTCTAAAGATGTAGTCACCGGCATCGGTCACAAGTGGAGATGTGGAAGCAGGAGCTATCATAATTACGCCGTTCTCTTCAGCTATAGGAGCTCCAGCAAGCGTGGACGAGCTTGCGTAGCCACCGACTATCGCTTTCACGTTGTCGACTTCTATTAACTTCCGAGCCCCAGCGGCTGCAGTGCTAGGGTCCGTGGCCGTGTCTTCCTCTATTAGCTGGATGGTCCTACCACCAATTCCTCCTAACGCATTTGCCTCTTGCACAGCTGCGTTGACCCCGTTTTCGAAGCCATCTGCGTACTGTCCGAGCGGACCAGTAGCAGGCAGAAGGTGTCCGACCTTCACTACCTGTCCTCCAGCCCCCGAGATTTGTGATATCTGAGGTACCGCGAGAAATGTTACTCCACTGGCGATTATGCCGACCGCGACCAGTGCCAAGACGAATTTTAACGTCGGAACTCCCAATATACTCTTAGCCATGATTATTTCTACCGATTTTTGGTAAAACGACTCATAGTTATTAAGAATTTACTTTCAATAACGGTCAATACAATAAATGATCCATCATAAATTTTTGATTAGAGAAATAACGCGTAGATCGGCAACTAGTATTAGATCTACAGGACAGGTCCTGGAAGATCAAGGTTCAAGCTTAGACGCTAGAAGGACCGGAGAAACGAGAGAGAGCTGAAGATAGACGGCTGCACTATGCTAAACGTGCGTAGTGTCAGGGCCTGTTCGGTCAGAAGGAAGGCATCACTTCTTTCCCGAAGAGTTTCATCCTGTCTCGAAGTTCCTCGAGGGTGGACGTCATGAAAGGAACCTCGAAATACGTAACTCCCGCATCCACGTATTCTTGAATCCTCTTGATCACATCATCCGGAGAGCCGACAAGAGCCCGTTCCCTGAATGCCTTTGCCTCTATTTGGGAACTATCTTGCCTTTTTTGAAAGACGCTCTGAGACTCCAAGGCTGCAGTGTACCGCCTCTCAGCCTCTGCGCGTGTAGGAGCGATGCTAGTCATGGTGTATGCCATGAAGATGAACTCTTTTCCCTTCCGTCCGTGCTCTTCAGCCATCGTTCTTATGGCAGCTGAACCTTCCTTGAAGTGTCCTGGTGGAGCCATGGGCACCCAACCGTCTCCGAGCTCAGCGACTCGTTGTAGGACCCTGGGCTGGAGGTGGTATCCTCCTCCGATCATCAACGGTGGATGAGGCTTTCTAACCGGCTTAGGGTACTGGGTCGCGTCTTTGAAGTTCACGTACTTACCTTTGAATGAAGCTACGGGTTTCGTCCAGATTTCCTTCATTGCTCTAATGTACTCGTCAGCCATCGCACCCCTCACCTTGTAGTTTACTCCTAACATCTCCATCTCCTTCCGGTGGTCAACGTTTCCAACGCCGATCCCAACTATTAGCCTCCCGTTCGAAAGAGCATCTAGCGTAGCGATCTGCTTTGCAGCGACGATCGGGTTCCTCTGCGGCACCAGGAATATCATCACACCGATCTCTACATCAGTCGTAATCGCAGCTAGAAGGCCCATTGTAGTGAAACATTCATACACGTTCGGATCCCCCGGTTCTTGTCCATTCTCCGTGAACCCCGTACTCGTGTGGTGGAGGTGCTGATGCATGTCTCGCTCGACATGATCCCTCATAAATATCGCTCCGAATCCTAGGGACTCAGCGTCATTAGCTACCATCTTGATAGCATCAACAGAAGCGAATCGGCCTACCGCTGGAATCTGGGGGCCAAAAACGATCTTGGTCATTTGATAATCCCCTTGCACAAGTATCGTGATAAAGTTAGCTAGAATCCTTACCGACTTCCTCTTGAACTCTCGGTATGACCTTGTCTACAAGAAGCTCTAGCTGCCGTTCTTCATAGTTCAACGGAGTGAAGATCACGTGACTTGGACTCAGCTTGCGAACCCTCTCGGCGATCCGCTCTGCGACGACCTCCGGGGTACCAAAGAGTTGACGCCCTCCTCTAAGCTTAATGTCCTCTATATCGCGATGAGCGTATCTACCATAGAGTTTCTTCGCTTCGTGGAGAGCCAGATCTGGGTCTTCAGCGAGGTAGATGTAGTATAGGTCTGCGATAGAAAGACATGAAGGATCTCGTCCTTCCTCCTTTGCATACCGGCGGATCTTCTTCAAGTCGTTCAGGACGATGTCCAAGGTTGCAGATGGGTAGTTCCGTGGGAACCAGCCGTCGCAATACTTGGCAATTCGTCTAAGTACAGCATCTGCGTTTGTTGAACCCATCGTCGTGGAATTGCTTTCTGTGGTGTTTCCGCCAGCAATCCAGATCGGAGGTCCCGACTCCTGTCTAGGTTTTGGCTCTACTGTTAGATCCTCAAATTGGTAGTATCGACCGTTGAAACTAATGTGATCGTTTGTCCACAAGAGCTTTATGATTTTGAGCATTTCTTCACATCTTCCCCCTCTCTCTCTAATAGAAACACCCATAGCGCTGAATTCACCCTGAATCCACCCGGATGCTGCACCGAAGATGACTCGACCCCCCGATATGGCATCCAATGTTGCTATAGCTTTGGCAACGATGACTGGGTGTCGGATTGGTAGAACTAGCACAGCTGTTCCAATTTTGATCTTTTCTGTAGCTGCAGCAACAGCTGAAAGAACGACTTGAGCATCCAAGAAGTCAATAGTGTAAACCGGTGGGGCAGCCAGTACATGATCGTGCACCCAGATTGAATCGAAGCCTAGACTCTCTACGCGATTGACATAGGGAGTCATTTCGCGCAAAGTAGGATATTCGCCGTTGCGAACATCAGTGTGAAGTCTGAGCCCGAACTTTATCTGGCCGATCAATCCTTTTGGACACCTTCTGTTAATGGAGCATAACTTAAGCATACAAGCATCTTGAAATCCCCCTTAGTGACTGCACTCCGGACTTCATGTACCTACATGTGTCGTTCACGCTAAAGAATTTATTTGCAAAGCTTTCAACAATTATAGTAAGCGCGTTCAACTTGCGGGACGTATTTCAAGGAATAGTCTAAATAGATGATGAAGAATTAGAATTCTCGTGAAGATTACCAAGATCGATATTCATCCCATATCAATACCCTATATCCCCGAACGAGTATTCACGGTGTCTTACGGTGCCATAGACTCTGTCATGAATGTGATCGTCAAGATTCATACGGATGAAGGAATAGTTGGCCTTGGAGAAGCAGCACCCGTCTTCCCCTTCAACGGTGAGAGTCAGGAATCCTGCATGGCTTTCCTCAGCCGATTCGCACCTAAGCTCATTGGCATGAACCCCATGGCTTTGACGTCGATCCTTGAGCTCCTGGATACCGTGTATGGAAACTTGGCCGCGAAGACAGCCATAGACTTTGCGCTCTATGACATAATAGGAAAAGCCACGAAGCAGCCTATCTATAACCTGCTTGGCGGACTACGAAAAGACAAGGTACCAATACACATGACCGTGCCGATCAAGACACCAAAAGAGATGGCCCAGGAAGCAACGAAGAGGGTTGAAGAAGGCTTTCGCACCATAGAGATGAAGTTAGGCAGAGTTGGTGCCGCGGTAGACGCAGACCTTGAGGTGGAGAGGATAAAGAGTGTCAGGGACGCAGTGGGATCAGGAGTCTTGCTGATAGCTGACGCCAATACTGGCTGGGCACCACACACAGCAATAAGCATCATAAGAAAGATAGAGCAGTACGACGTCTTCATCGAACAACCAACCAAGGGCATAGCGGGCTTGGCAGAAGTGAAGAGGTCAGTCTCTGCAGCCATCGTTGCCGATGAGAGCTGCTCGACCCCGGAAGATACTGTTGAGATTTTGAGGCGAGATGCAGCCGATATGATCAGTGTAAAGCCAGCCAAGATGGGAGGCCTGTACAAGACAAGCAGGATAATAGCGATAGCAGAATCAGCAGGTCTACCATATCGTTATGATGGGATGGAATCCACTCGTCTAACATGTACAGCATCACTTCACATGGCCATGGCCACGGCTAAGGACGTAGCTGGTGGCTTTAGCCAATACACTAGACAGCAGAAAGACATAGTCAAGAAAGGAGGCCTGATCTTGGAAAAGGGAGTTGCCAGTGTTCAGGACCTGGACGCACCGGGGATTGGAGTCGAGCTAGATGACTCATTCCTTGGCACACCCGTCACCTTCTCGTAGTCACTTGGCTTATTTCACGGATCAGACAAATAATAGACGTTCAGAACCTTTGTGTAGCTAACACTTGTCATTCACATCAGTAGCAGTACTCTTTGCTCTCTCGACTGCCGTCTTCCTTTCTTTCCGAAATATCACACTAAGAATAGGCCTGACAAAATCTGACGCCATAGTTGGAGTATTCTTGTCAGGAGTCATTGCAATCCCAATCTCAGTGGCAGCGACACTATTACATGGAGATTTCTTCATCTCTTTGAATTACAACGTCTTCAATGTGACATTACTTGGAGCTGCAGGAGTCATTCACTATGTGCTAGGCAGAGTATTCCTTTACAGTAGCATAAAGCTAATCGGAGCATCACGAGCTACCACGATTTTGCAAGCGTATGTTGTAGTCGCAGCACTACTCAGCATGGCATTTCTGGGTGAATTGATTGAGCTAGAGACAGGTGTCGGGATAGCACTCATCATCCCAGGGTTAATGATTATGTCAGGAAGCGGTCCGACAACAGAAAAATCCTCAACAAGTGGAAGAACTTTCAGAAGAGGATTCCACTATGCATTATTAGCAATCATATTCTGGGCCATGCCACCCGTATTTGTTCGCGCAGCAGTCGTGGATCTAGGCTCGCCTTTGGTCGGGAATGTAATTTCCAATATCTTTGGTCTAGTCGCGGTTATAGGATACATGATCCCGAGTCACGGTTTTGAAAAGATCAAGAAGACAGACGGTCGGAGTATGAAGATACTATTATTTGCTGCAATACTCACTAGTTTCTCCCAGCTTACGCAATACATGGCCTTAGGATTTGGGAATGTTGCCATCGTTACACCGTTGACTAGTACTCATATTCTGATCACCATGAGTGTTTCATACTTGTTTTTGCAACGTTTAGAGAGAGTTAATCCAAAAGTCGTATTAGCTGGAGCTTTAGTTCTTGTTGGACTGTATCTAATTATCTAATCTTATATCACAACAGACTACAAGAACTCCTCTTTTGCCCCTCCGTATGCCTTTTTTGACCGTCGTCATTGACTTTTCGAAAAGAGTTTGATGATAGTCTTTCTACACATCCATAGACAAATACGTTCATCTAATGGCGGTCATTCTTCAGATGTATAACGTTCTATGCAGTAGATACTAGAATCGAACCAATTACTATAAAGATCGCGGCCACAAAGATGAAAGGTGTAACGTGCTCCAATTTTCTGAGAAAGATCCACGTAAAGAACAATGTGAAGAGCGGAGATGTGGCAACAAGAGATTGTACTATCACTACTCGCTCAACGAATAAGGCCATGAAGATAGAAGATAGGGCCAATCCGGTTAAGATACCTGACAAATAGTTGAAACGAGTCCAGGTTTTTGGGTTAGCGATTGGTTGCTTTACGACGAAAGAGAATACTATGTATGAGACGATCGCGACAGTAACTCCGACAGCGGCCCCAAGAAATGGGGAATTTACAGCAATAATGGCGATCTTCCTGACAACATCAGCTGCAGCAAAGATAAATGCAGAACCTAGGGACAACATGACTCCGATTCGGGTAAACTTCATCCCCTCCCGCGAGACCAGAACCATGGCGCCCATGACGACGGCAAGCATTCCCAGTCCGATCTGAAGAGTCACCACCTCACCCAATATGCTGATCGCGAGGAGTGCGCCGAAAATCGGTATCGTCTCCACCAGGGGTGCAGTTAGTGCGACGCCAAGCTTCTCCACGGCCATGAATCGTAGAAGTCTGCCCATCGTCGGTGCCAGAATACCAGCAGCCACGCAGATCATGATTCCGTCTATTCGAACCTGTTCAAAATTAGTGAAGAGTAATGCCAGAGGCCATAATAGGACCGCATTGACAACAACAGTTGCAAAGACCGTAGTAAGAGGGCTACTTGTTTGGAGCGACCGCCTAACTGCTATTGCAGCAAGGGCCCAAAACACGGCAGCAATTATAGATGTTATCGCTCCTATCAAAGACGCTCACAGATTATGTGGATACTATAGTCCCTCTTGGCCGTAGAGATCCTTCATTCTTGACAACATTCACCTTTCGGTATGGCGTTGCCATGTGGGCATGCTCTGGGATGGCCCAATAATCTGCATAGGGCATCGGCGAACTCCTTTGTCATATGATGTTCTAGAGCACAGGATACCTTCTCATCCACCTCCATCTTCAGCGCCTGGTCCATCAAGGTCTCCACCAAGCGGCTATTGCGAAGCATGAGGTCCCCCATCGCCTTCCCCTTCTTCCTAAATCTAGATCCCTTACCCCTTGAGTACTTTATCAAACCCTGCTTACTCAGCTTCGTGAGCATCTGCACTACGCTAGGAGGCGATATACCCAGCATCTTCGCTATGGAGCTGATCTTGGCATCCTTCTCGCCCTCCTCTTCCAGCATGGCCATTGCCTTCAGGTACATCTCAGTATGCTCCGATACCGATGGGGTTACGTAGAGCATCTCGCTGGGCACATGAACCACCTGTAGCAATGGTACTCTGTTTTGCCTATATAGTTCATTCTATCCCTGCGAAGGGTGGATGGGCTGCTCTCAGCTCCAAATCACTCAGCTTCAGAGTCAGATTATCCAGAGTCGACGGGCGAGACCCCTCGAGGATCATGCGAAAAGGGGCTGAAAGACATCAAGCATCTGATTAAACCACGACGCGTACTGAACCGTCGTATGCATGAGGCCTAAGAGGCGGAGTTAGGCCGCGATTTCATCTTCAATGTCATCCACTATTTTGATAAGGTTGGATGCTTGCTCATGTACTAGGCCAACATCTTCGCGCCTTCCAATACTCCCGTCTAGCTCAGCCAACTTGGAGCTAAGTGTCTGTATTGCGTTCGGACTTACTCCAACGCGGCTAGCCTCGTCAGACATTCCATTCAAGAGAGCCATGTCTTTCTGGATTTCACCGTGTACAAGTTCCGTTAGCTTCTCATTGTCAGTATACCACGACTCTTTGATCAGAGACAAGTCCCTCCGAATCTCTCTTAGTCCATCTTGGAGGGAATTTTTTGCAGGTACGGAATATGTCATCGATACTAGGATGACTGCTACAATGATTACGATTATTGAGAGCAAAACGTAGCGTTTTGGAACTCTCCTTGGCGTCGATTCACCGATGGCCATAGCTCATCGCTCTGAAATCATAATTGTTTTGCCGTTTTGTTCATTAAAGGTGTCGAGTATGTTTCTGGCGGATGTTGATTTCATCCCCGACAAGTCAAGATATCCATCGCTTGTGATGATACGGAACTTATCCTCGCTTGGGAGGGAGTTAACGGGTCGCCCCTTGGCCACCAGCCGCCCCATGCGATCTATTACCACCCAGACCTCCTTATTATTGAAGGAGAGACGTCGATGTATTTTTCCACTGAAGACGCGATTGACCCCTATAGTTTCTATCAAGCGTGGCTCAGAACCTAAGATTGAAAACGCTCTCTTTTCTAAGTCCGACGCTCTTGCGGCCTCGTTTGGGAACCCCACTACTTCAAGTCTGATTATCTTCAGCTCGGGTACATAGAGTAACGATACAACGACTAGATCTGGGTTGGCGCCTTCCATGATCACCTTAGTCTTCATCTGATCCCATAGTTCTCTGATTTTCACAACAGAAAGATCCGCGGGGATCTCGACCACATCACGAAGAATCATCGACGTTGCACCCAGGGCAGAAATAACATCTGCATGTGGAAGATGGACGTAGTCGCATCCAAGCATCTTTGCGAGGTATGGACAAAGTACTGAAGCAGCGCCACCACCACCATAGATAGTGAGCATATTTTTATCAATCTTGTAGGTGCTAATGAGTTGCTCCACGATGCTCTTGAGCTTCCGGGCAGATATGTCCAGAGCCTGCTTCGCAATCTTGTCGGGTTCCTTATGATTTAGTATTGACGCAATCTTACTCATTGCAGTAGTTGCAGAGGAGTTGCTACCCTTTGCGAAATCGCCTTCAGGTACTATGCCCAAGCAATTAGCTGCGCATGTCAGAGTTGGAGCGAACCCGATACCATCGGAATCTTTCAACATCACATAGTTCTCAGGATCTCCTGTTATGGGCTGGGCGACTAGTGGTGTGGTATCTCGAAGCCGAGATTCGTCACTGAATGTAGCGTAGATCATCTCTGCCTTCCTAGCACTCCTAGGTCCAACACCCCGAACGACATCTCGGAAGAGATTCCTGCCTACCTTGAGTAGATTTCCTCCCCCAATAGGTAGGACACGGATATCTATTGATCTCATCACAGTGGGATATCCGAAAATTTCGGCGTATCGCATGGTCACGTCGCCGTCTTTTATCAATCCGACATTACTGCTCGTTCCTCCTACCTCTATCACCAAGCCGTTCGTCACGTTCTGAAGTAAGAGAGCGCCAATAACTGAGGCAACCGGGCCAGAGAATGTCGTAATGACTGGCATGGTTCTCAGGATAGATAGGTCGGCCAGACCTCCATCACATTTCATGACCTTTATCGGTGCAGTTATGCCCAGTCCTCTGATCGCCGACTCTACCTGTTCAGCTACCTTTACGGCCGTAGGAAGGATGCTGGCGTTAATGGCGGCAGTTATTGTTCGGACTTCCAGTCCATATGTTCCAGACATTGAGTGACTACTTACCGCTTGGACGCCGAGTTCGTGGGCTACATCGACCACCATGTTTTCATTGGTTGGATCTTCTATACCGAATGCTTCCGTAGCGACTATCGCTTCAGCTCCTTCTTCAATGCAGCTCTTAACCTTCGCCTCTGTCTCTTCTCTAGATAGGGTTTTGTCATGTCCCAGTTCTAGGAATCTGTAGAAGGTTTTGATCGGTTTTCCTTGGCCTACTCGTATATCAGTCAGGTTTGTCCGTTTCATGGTGTCTGACTTGTCTTTAGCTGAGCTAATGGCGACAATGCCTACTGGTCTGATGTCTCCTTCTAGGAGCGCGTTGACCGTATGGGTCGTTGCAAAACCAACCAATTCCACTTCATGACAGGTTACATCCCCTAACGCTTTGACGATTGATTTGGTTATGCACTCGGGAAGGTCAGAATAGTTCGTAGGTACGAGCTCCTTAGATTTAACATCAAAATATTCATCAACCAGGACAGTTTTTGTGAATGTCCCTCCTATATCTACGCCAATTCTGTACATCATTATCTGCCGCCAAATCTTCTCCATCCATAGAATGCGCCGATGATGTACACTGTCGCCAAAGACCCTTGGGCGAGGATTGTTTCAAATGTGCGGCGATATCCAGTGAGAGATGCCAGAAGTGCGTCGCCGGGCGGCAGCCAGTCCAGTGGAGTGTATGGAATTATACCTAAGATCTGAATCTCTTTTATCGCCGATCCAATGAAGAATATGGACAGCGATGCTGCCACAAACATGGTGAAGAGAAATATCCACTTTATGGGCACCCTGACACCGAATGCGTAGACTAACATTCCTAACGCTATTGTGGCAATGAGTCCTGACAAGAAACCTACTGATATCCATGGTAATATTTCAGCAGGGTAAATGTTGATCATGGCTTGATAGAACAGTACAGTTTCAAAGCCTTCGCGGTATACCGCCAAGAATGTTAGAACGGCCACCATGAAGCCTTCGTTTTGTCGTATGGCCCTCCAAGCACTTGATTTTATGAACTCGATAACCCGTCTTTCATCGAATCTTCGCAGTATCCAAAAGCTAACGTAGAAGAGCGTGCCAACTGCTAGGAGAGACGCTACAGCCTCCGTGAGCGCCCCAGCTACTCCAGCGATTCTTGATACGTAAAATACATATGAGATCATGAACCACGTTGCGACTGAACCAACTATGGCCAAGATTACACCGAATAGGATATTCTTCCTTAGGTGCAATCGGCCAAGGCTCTGAAGATACGCTGTAAAGATTCCTATTAGAAGGACAGCCTCAACTCCTTCTCTAAAGACTATGGACGCTGAGAGCACAGCGGCAGCTCCCTGTACCGCCTCCGAGGTACCCTCGAACTTTCCCCGTACATCCCATGAGATCTCATCCTTCAATTCGCGCGCAATACGATGTACTTCTTCAGTGGGTGCTGATTGTCGGATGCTCTCTCTAAACTCAAAAAACGTCTCCTCCCATGCGAGCACTTGGTCGGGGAACTGCGGACGTATGTATGGTTCAAGGAATTCAAAGTGGTCGAGGTATGTTGAGCTTGCTAGAGAGTATGCACCATTAATGTCTCCCGAATCGTATGCCTGAAGAGCTCCATCAATCTTCCTAACGATTGCATCGGCGTGCTCCTCGTATACTTTCAGTCCTTCTTGCGCGGCTACAGGGGAAACTCCCAGCATAGGGCAAAGAAACAGGATCGCTATAGCTAGGGAGAGAACTTTACCTGACGCGCGGGGCATCATTCCTCAATGCTTCCTAAGTTTTGCGATAATAGCTGCCTCAACAACTACTAGGGCAACCAGTCCAATGACAGAAGCAGGCCAGACTAGGGACAACGAGTCATCACTTGCATCGGGTATCTCGCCAGTGTTGCCTGTGGCTAGTGTGCTGTCTATGAGAATTGCCGCAGCTTCATCTAACGCCTTGTTTATGTTAGCTACGTGTGAAGAAACTTTCTCTGCGTTCTCTTTTGCGTTGATCATTTCCCTTAGTTCCACGCGGATGGGCTCCTCTATTCTGTCATTAATCGCCGGTGCTTTCTTAATGACCTCTCCTTCAACCAATTCATACTTTTCTAGATAAGCGGAACTGGCAACCTTAAGGGCCTCTTCATACTTTCCGTCTTTGTGTAATTCCACTACTTCGTTAAGCATCTCTTTTATCTCAGTCGTTATCTCTAGTTGCCCAACTGATGTCTCTTCGGTTAAGCCTGCTATTTCTTCTAACTCATGCACTATACCTTTAATCCACTTTTTGACTTCGTCTAGATCCTTCTGTTCTCCAAGGGCGACTTTCAGTTCTGCGAAGAATTCCTTTATCTCTTCATCTTTTTCTTCACCCACTAGATGTCTGACTTCATCGTATAGTTGTTCGGCCCTCAAAACTCCACCCAATGCGTCCTGCGCTTCATGCAGCTCAATCTCCGGTCCAGCAGTCGCCTCGTCATACTCATGCCCTGTCCACTCAAGCAACGAGATTGTCACCCTTGCACGGAAAAGAAATCCAGCTGTGAGCTCATTTGGGATTACTTCACTAGTTGCTTCATCTAGAAGACCCCAAGCCTCTTGCATCTTCATTCGTTGTTCTTCTACTGACTTGCCGTCAAGTCCCTTGGAGAGGTCATCCAAGGCATCTTTCGTCTTATCAGCGAGCTGAGGGTTTGATTTTGTAAACTGTAGTCCAACAATGTCCCAATACTCTGCAACTGGATGACCTGCATGCAACTGGGCCTGAGCAAACTCGCCATCACGTAACAGCTCAAGCGAAATCAGTGTATGTGCTTTCATCTGTTCGATTTTACCTTGAAAATCTAATGCCGACGGGATATCACTGGTTTCGGCTGATGCTGGAATCGCTCCCATGCCGACTATGGTTGACAAAACTGCAACATACGTTAATTTCCGTATTATACTGGATTTCATATTAGGACAGCCTATTAGTAGGTCAGCCTAATTATATAAAGATTAGGTCAGCCTAATTTTCAAGATGGCAGTCATATAGAGATAACGCCGTCATCGTTCACCACCATTGTCAAGGCTTAAACTAAACAGTGTTAAGCTATGCTAATTGCAATTCCAGAAATAGTAGCCGTTGCCACTTCACAGCCATCCATAGGCAAGAAACAGTAAATGCAAAGTTTTCTAGCTAGTATTGAGATCTAACCAAATGTATTAGACTCGACCACCTTGAGTTATCTTCTTTAGGTCTAAAATAGCGTCGAGTTTTTCTTCGCTCAGGAGTCCCTCTTTCAAGATAACCTGCCTCAAGTTACCCTTGCCTTCTAGTACCAACTTTGCTATGCGAGCTGCATTGTCATATCCTACTGCAGGTGCGATCACTGTTACCAGTGCGATTGTCTCTTCGGCATAGCGCCTAATCTTTTCCTCGTTTGCCCTAATTCCATCTACACAGCTAGTGGCAAGCGTTCTAGCTACATTCGCTTCGATCTCAATTGATTCTAAGAGTACATATGCTATCGCAGGCATCATTGTATTGAGTTCCAGATTTCCTGCCTGGCCGCATAGTGTCACGGTGAGATCATTTCCGATCACCTTTGCAGAGACCATGTTAACCGCCTCAGGTATCACTGGATTTACCTTGGCAGGCATGATGCTAGATCCAGGTTGTGTCGCCGGAAGCTCGATTTCGTTGAATCCAGTAGTTGGACCAGAGTATAGGAGTCGGAGATCGTTAGCGATCTTCATCAGGCTTGTTGCGATGACTTTGATGGCCCCACTAACTTCCACACAAGCATCTTTTCCCTGCATAGCTTCGAATAGATTGTCAGCTCCTCTCAGCTTCAAGCCAGTTATCAATTCAAGCTCCCTAATTGCCATTGCAGCGAACTCCGGATGTGCATTCAATCCAGTACCTACAGCAGTTCCACCAAGAGGAAGTTCTTCAAGAGCAGTTTTGGATTTCATTATTCTCTCGATGCCATGGGAAATCATTGACGTATAACCACCGAATTCCTGTCCAAGAGTCATTGGGACCGCGTCCTGCAGATGAGTTCGTCCAGCCTTCACCATCCCTTCAAATTCCAAGCTCTTCTTGCTGAAAGAAGCTTCGAGGACCTTCAGAGCAGGGAGTAAATCTTGTTCAAGGGCTTCAAGAGTTGAAAGGTGAATTGCGGTCGGGAATACGTCATTTGTAGACTGACCCATGTTCACGTCGTCATTAGCATGAATGATCTTCTTGTCGCCTTTTTCCCCGCCCAAGGATTCAATAGCTCTATTCGCAATCACCTCATTCGCGTTCATGTTGGTTGATGTTCCCGAACCTGTTTGGAAAACATCGACGACAAATTGATTGTCGAAACGACCTTCTGCCACCTCCTGGGCTGCAGTAATAATAGCCTGGCCTTTTTGTGAGTCTAATAAATTCAAAGCCATATTTGACTTCGCAGCAGCCAGCTTGATGAGTGCAAGGGCACGTATGAATCGCCGCTGAAATCTTAGCTGAGAGATCGGAAAATTATCCACTGCGCGTTGCGTCTGGGCACCATAGTAGGCATCTTCAGGAACATGTACTTCACCCATAGTATCTTTCTCAATACGAACGCGGCCTTCTTTGGTAGTGCTCATTCCATATTCACTCTCACCACTACCTATTGTATTCAAATCGATAAGAGTTGCGGCTCTACAGCTGAACAATCTTCATTGGACGTTTTGAAATAGAACACATAATCATCCTCAGTTGATTATTATTCCACATACCGCCATCACTGGAAATTATGGAGAATTCGCATAAGCAGTATCGTCATACAATTGGCCAGGCGTGTACGGCTTTGACTCCCCCCTTTTTCAGGATCGTAGTCATTCTCTGTTGGGCCTGGTCCGTGAGCTCTTTTTCATTCACAAACTTTGCCCTGCCATTTTCCACCACTACCTTACCATCGATGATCGTTGTATCAATGCTGTGACCGTCTGCAGAATAGACCAGATTTCTTACAGGATCTATCATAGGCAACCAATCTAGACGACTTGTATCAAACAGAATCATGTCAGCCTTCTTTCCCGCCTCGAGTGAGCCTATTTGATCATTCCACAGCAGGGATCGCGCCCCATTAATTGTCCCCATTTCCAGTCCCTGTTCTGGAGGTACTATCCTTGGATCCATGCGTGCATCACGAAAGATGGTGGAAACAAGGTAAATCTGTCGGACCATGTCGAACGATCCTGCTGCACTTGCCCCGTCGCACCCCAAAGAAACTGTCACACCCGCACTTAATAGCTCAGGGAATTTTCCTATAGCAGTAGCTCCCTTTGCTTCTTTGACTGCAGTTCCAGGACAAAAGCATACTTTAGAACCACGATTTTTCAGGAGTTTCACTTCTTCATCCTTTAAGGCTACAACGTGTGCCATCAGAACTTCGGGTCTCAGTACACCCAGTTTGTCAAGATGAGTTATTGGCCAATCCCCTGTGTCACGCTCAAAGAGCTTAGCTTCTTCGATCGAAGATGCCATGTGGAAGTAGAAACCAACTTTCCTCTTCTGAGAGAGCTCTGATCCCTTGACATATAGCTCATCACTACATGTCTGCTTTCCGTTGAGTATCACCCATGCACGGATCCTGTCTTTCTCAGCCCCATTCCATCTCAGTATGTTTTCGTCAGTTTCCTTCAATGCACTTCGGACCGATCCAAAGTACAGGCTTTCTTTGAGACCCGGCCGCCATTTTTCTGGAATATTCTCCGGCGGTTTGTCCATTATCCTTCTTCCAATAATAGCTCGGATTCCTGTTTCTGTCACAGCTTTGCCTAATGAATCAACATTTGTCACTCCAACATCAATGAAACAAGTAGTACCAGACTTGATCATATCAAGACAAGCAATTTTAGCTGCAATGTATTCGTCATCTGCATCAAGTGATCCATAATATGGGTAAAGCCATTCCAGTAAATGATTGCCAGTGCGGAGATCGTTTGGCCCGAGTCCTCTAGCTAAATGTTCGTGCGCATGTACGTGACAATTCACGAAGCCAGGAGATACGAGACGATGATGCCCTTCAATAACCTGTTCGAACTGCTTCTTGGAATATTTTTTCCGTATGTCGTCAGTCTTACCAATACATGATATAGTCCCGTCCTCAATGACAATTGAACCGTCTTTTATTATTCGTCGTTCATTGTCCAGAGTTAGAATGTAATCTGCCTTGTCGATTAGCAAATCCATGCCAATACCGACATCGTACTCCTCCTTAAGTTACATAATCAGTTTAACATTGATATCCCCCTTCCAAGTAGGCTGATGCAGCGTTGCCAAAGACTGCAGCTAAAATTCCAACAATAGAACAGCTGTTGCAGAATCACGTTAATAGAAGAGTCATAGTTCTCGCCCTTGAAGGGCCAGAGCAGATTCTGTTAAAGGGAATATTGCACCCATCACTGCAGGTCGAAGGTGAAAGGATCCACAGATACCTCATCGAAAAAGGACTCTTCCAGGTCCCACCAAAAGATGTATTGATGGTTACCGAAGAACCTGTCAAACCTCAGAATTTAGAGGTTGTCCAGACCCCGCCTTCACGAGTCTCTGCAGGCTATGAAGTTGAAACGCGATAAATCTTAATCAAGAATCAGTCTTTCCATAGACACATAAGACAATTATATCGACGGCCATGTCTCATCTCCGAAGCATTCAGCAAATAATATCCTCTCACGTCCGAACGGATTTTGACGTGACGTAGAAGTATTACTTCTACATTCAGGATCTATTACATTCGCGAAGGATTAAGACAAGAAAGACATTTCGGGCCTTCGGGGGTCAGAGCCATATCTGATGTGGGATATTCCTCTCCGCATTCCTCGCAGAGACGTACGTCAGGATCTGGGGTATCCATAGAATTCCACTAAAGTTTCCATTTCTAGCCTTATAAATTCTCGTCGCAGACGAGCATATTCTGACTATCATTACTCCGTATTGAAGTCAAGTCATGGAAAGGATTTACATCAGACTAGTGAGACATCAAGAGAAATTGGCCAAACCAAAGATAGGTATTCTCTTACCCAGCCGGGAAGTTGTCCTCGGTTTAATGGCACCGAATGAGGTGCTACAACTTGCTCAACAAGTTGAACGTTTGGGTTACGAGTCAGCGTGGATTGGTGACAGTCTCCTTGCGAAGCCTAGACTTGATCCGCTAACTACTCTAAGCGCGATCGCCGCATTAACCTCAAAGATCACTCTAGGAACTGCTGTCTTGCTCGCAGCTTTGAGAAATCCCTTCTTACTAGCCCAACAATGGGCAACTCTGGATCGTATTTCTTCTGGCAGAACTATCATGGGCGTCGGTATTGGTGGCGGGCGTTACACTCGAGAGCTATTTGAGAAGGAATTCGCCGTCGCGGGGGTAAAGTACAGCCAACGTATGAGAGTTCTAGAGGAGATGATCAAGCTTATGCGAGAGCTATGGACTCAGGACAGAGTAAATTATAAGGGACAATTTCTCGAATCAGAAGACGTCTCCCTCAATCCCAAGCCGTTGAACAGCTCATGTCCCATCTGGCTTTCAGCTTCGGTATCCGAAACCGCTCTACGGAGAGTAGCTCAACTAGCAGACGGCTGGATCGCCAACATAGTCACTCCCGAGGAATTTGCAGAGAGTTGGAGGAAGATCCAAGATTATACTAAAGAATCTGGAAGCGTAACTCCCAACCTCCATCCCACATTCTACATGTACCTAAATATCGACGATGATGAACAGAAAGCTTTGGCATCATCTGATCTCTTCTTAGAGAAATATTACAACACCCGATTTAGCTCCGAAACTCTTCGACGCTGGGGGCCCTTCGGATCAGCTAACCGAATAGCCGACCGAATGGATAAGACGATTTCAGCTGGCGCTGAGGGCTTCATTCTGCACTTTGCGTCCCTTGAACCACGGAAACAGCTCGAAAGATTCACCAGAGAGGTTCTTCCAAGCTTTTGACAGTAGTTTGTAAATCAAACGCGAGTACTTAGAAAGGTTTTAGAGAATTCAATTCAAGCTAGAAGGGTGAAGTCCTTGTCACCGAACGACATGAAGGAGAAAATTAGGGAGATTCAGGCAGAAATTCCTGGGCTCAAGCTGACAGATGTTGAGGTGAATGAAGTTGCCCATAATCTGGAATTACTTGAAACCATGTTGAAACGACTTGATGAGATAGATGTAACCAACTTGGAACCCACAGTGGTTTTCACGAGAAGAGAAGAATGATGAATATATCCGAACATACCCTGGCCACGCTCGCGGAAGATATTCGTTCTGGAAGATCTTCACCCGTATCAATCCTCGAAGAAGTCTTGGAGCGGATCGATGCAATAAATCCAAAGCTTAACGCGTATATCTTGCTTCTACGGGATCGAGCTATTAGAGAAGCCAAAGAGATGGAGGATGAGGCAAAACAAGGCCGGTTTAAGGGACCCTTGCATGGAATACCCATTTCCTTGAAAGACAGCCTTATGACCAAAGGCATACGGACTACAGCAGGTTCAAAGTTACTTGCCGACTGGATTCCCGACAAAGATGCCGTTGTCGTGGAAAAGCTCCGAACTGGAGGAGCTATCACTGTGGGAAAGACAAATCTCCACGAGTGGGCAAAAGGTTCCTCTACGTTGAATCCGTTCTTTGGATCAACCAAGAATGCGTGGGGCGTAGATAGAATTCCTGGAGGATCGTCAGGAGGAAGCGCCACTGCGGTTGCTGCCTCTTTGTGCTTTGGGTCAGTAGGAACAGACGCAGCTGGATCTGTTAGAATGCCTGCTGCCCTATGCGGGGTAGTTGGAATCAAACCAACCTTTGGAAGAATAGCACATTTTGGCGTAGTCCCCGGTAGCGGAAGTTGGTCTCTTGACACAGTAGGACTACTCACCAAGACTGCAGAGGATGCAGCGATTATGTTGGATGCTATATCAGGGCCTGATCCCAGAGACAAGTCCAGCTTGATTGTACCTCCATTAGGAGTCTTAGACCTGGAGCTAGATCTAGAAGGAGCAAAAGTAGGAGTCGTGAAGGGATCTCTTTTTGATGCGTCATCCAAAGAGGTTCGCCAAAGTATCGACATGGCCGCTAAGATCCTTGAGAAGCTGGGCATGATTGTAGAGGAAGTGGAGATAGAACATCTCCCATATGCTTCTGCGATCTGGTCAACTATTTCGAGAACTGAAGCGTGGGCGTCACATGAAGCATCCATCAAGAACAAACCAGAAGGCTATAGCCGCAGCATCCTAACACGGGTGATCCTAGGCAAGTACATTGGAGGACATCATTATCTCAAAGCTCAGAGAGCACGAGGCCTCTTGATTCGAGAGTTTGATGAAGCGATAAAAGGACGTGACTGTCTGATTGCCCCCTCAACCCCAATTCCAGCTCCAACAATTGAGGAATACAAGACCGGCTACCACGACGTTGATGGAAGGAAAGAAGAGGTGGGCGGAGTCTACTCTTTCCTGGGTAGCTGGACTATACCCTTCAATCTTACCGGACAACCTACTATCTCAGTTCCTTGCGGGTTTTCGTCAGATGGTATGCCTTTAGGACTGCAAATTGCCGGCAAGCCATACGAAGAAAGCAAGGTTTTAGCAATAGCACACCAGTACGAGAAGGCTTCGGGCTTTTTGAACAAACGAAACCCTATCTAGACCAAACCCTCATACCAGAAATGTCGAAGCTCCCTCAAGAAAACTGCCCGAGACAAGCTTCGCTGCCATAGCATATCTATCAATAGTAGGAATAGTATCATTTCTTGCGGTATTGTTCGCTGAACGCCTAGTGATTCCTTGGCATAGGCGACGGATCGAAATGCATGCTACGCTCTGACCAAAGTTGTCATAACGTCGAGAGAGGTAATCCTCAACAATCTTGATCTATGAAACAGGTTCGTCTACATTTCGCGCGCTGTCTATCTTGTAAGTCTCTGCCCAAACTGAAACGATCTTATCGCTTGGGACAGTCATTCCAAAGTGATTCTGGATGTTCAACTCCGTAGCTTCCTGTAGAACTTTACTATATGTCGCGCAACAGTCGTTCACAAGAACGACATGATAGTCAAGCATAAGTGCATGTCTGGCAGTAGATTCAACGCAGACATTCGTAGCCGTACCAGTCATCAACACTGTGCGTATCCCTTTTGCCTTTAACACGATCTCAAGATCAGTATTGATGAATGCACTATACCGGTGTTTGTCTATGACATACTCCTCTGATCTAGGAGTGAATTCGGGGTAATCTTCGAACCAATTTGCTCCCCAGGAATTCAAACGTGCGACGCTAGAAATTTTCCCACCCGACCTTCTTTTCCAGACTGGTGTATCACTAAATTCGGAGTGCACGTTCCGAGTATGAATCACGGAAAGTCTTAGAGATCTGCAGTGTGTCAAAAAACGTGCGAGCTTAGGCGTCATTCTTTGTGTCATACCAATGTCGCGGCCCTGCTTGCACGAGTCGCCGTTGCTACTGCAGTAATCATTCTGCATGTCCACAACAATTAGAGCGGTATGTTTTGGGTCGATCATCTCCTCGAAAGACCATTTTTCTTCGGGATTCAACACCATCTATATCGATGTCTGTATAATTTTATTTAAACTTCCGTTTAGATTCCAAACTGCGACCGCAGGTTTGGTCAATAAATCAGAACTTTTGACAATATTCTTCTGAGTATGTTCTTGGAGATATTCTATGGCCAAAGCCCTAGAGTTTTGATAGCTTCAGCTACTCGTCCAACCCCAACCATCAAGGCAGCGTTCCGCATTGACACATCATTGTTTTTTGATGTCGTCCATACTTCCTTGAATGAAGCCACCATATTGTCTTCTAATCTTTCGTTCACATTAGTCTCAGTCCAATGCTCTTTCTGAAGATTCTGTACCCATTCAAGGTAGCTAACCATCACTCCGCCCGCGTTTGCAAGAATATCAGGTATTAACAGGGCTTTCTTTTCTACAAGGATCTTGTCTGCCTCAGGCGTCGTGGGACCGTTTGCTGCTTCACTGATAATCTTCGCCTTGATGTTAGAAGCATTCTTGGCCGTTATGACATTTTCCAGAGCAGCAGGGATTAGTATTTCACAGTCCAATCCTAGAAGCTCTTCATCGCTTATCTCTTTCGAGCCTTTGAATCCAACTACCGAACCAGTTTGAGCTTTGTGATTCACAAGTTCTTGGGCATTAATCCCCTCATTAGAATAGACCGCTCCCCTCGAATCACTTGCTGCCACCACCTTTGCTCCCATCTCAGAGATAATCAAGGCAGCATTTGCACCTGCATTACCGAATCCCTGGACAACAACGCTTGCTCCTTTCATAGGAATTCTCAGTAATTCTGCGGCCTCTCTGATGCAAAAGACACAACCTCTTGCGGTTGAGGTTGATCGTCCCTCAGAGCCACCTATACTCAATGGTTTCCCAGTGATCACCTCAGGGACCATGTGGCCTACGCGTTGGCTGTAAGTGTCTGCGATCCACGCCATAGTCTGCGGATCTGTGTAGACATCAGGGGCGGGAACGTCACGGTACGGACCAATGAAGTCATGTAGTAGACTAGCATATTTTCGAGTCATCTTTTCTTTTTCTCTAATCGACATGTTCTTTGGGTCACAGACCACACCTCCTTTGCCTCCACCGAATGGGATATCCATAACAGCACACTTCCATGTCATCCATGCAGCCAAAGCCTTGACTTCTCCTAGAGTTACACCAGGATGATATCTAATTCCGCCTTTGCAAGGCCCACGGGCATCGTTATACTGCACTCGGTGGCCAGTGAAAGCAGTCACTGTACCGTCATCCATTTGAACAGGTATAGAGACAGTCAGCGACCGGCGAGGCTGTTTCAGTATTTCATAAATCCCCGAGTCCAGTTGGAGAAGTTCAGCAGTTATCCTCAGCTGTTCAAGGGCTACATCGAAAGGATCGATTTTTTCAGCTTGTGACAATTAGAAAGCGAAACTAACTTTTTTACATACCTTTTAAGTTTTCAACGTCCGTTCTTATGGAAGCTCAAAGAATCGCATAGGACTGACCATCTCTTCAATTATTTTTCGCCAATCCTTATTCTTGACGATACCGCTAGCTACTAGAACGCCCTGTGCTCCTAGTTGAAGAGCAGCCTTAACGTCCTGTCCACTTATTATTCCGGCACCACAAATGACTGTTGCGGTAGAATCCGATCCATGAGCAGCAGTGATGCAATCACTTACCAGATCTGGCTTCGCCTTGGAAATTGCCACCCCAGAACCAATCAGATCAGGTGGCTCTATCGCTACCATGGTAGGCAATAGTTTAGACAATTCAGAGATCTCGTTTTGATCCTGAGCACACAGAATTGAATTCATTTCAAGTTTATCCAATCGTTGAATTATCTCGCGAATTTCATTTCGTGTAATTCGATGTTCGCTATGATTGATCAATGAGCCCGCAATACCAGCAGTCTGTACAATCTCAGGCACTAGACTACCAGTTGTACTACCAGGCCCTGCAATGTCTAAATGCTGCGCGAGTATTGGAAGTTCCACCGCCTTTGCGAGTTCAGAGAGGAACGGGCTCGGCGGAGCAAGAGCTATCTCCACACCTGTATCCCTGGCCACAGACTCTGCAGTCACCGCAAGATCTATAGTTGCATTTCCTGAGGCCTCAAGGTAATTCTTGAGGTTGATAATAAGTAGCGGAGTTCTCAGCAACCGCATCATGTAGTAGATTGGATCGTTTCGGTAGCAGGATGGAATCGATCTTTCAGTTTATCCAAGATATCGTGTAGAGTAGTATATTCCATTTCTTCCGGACCAAGCCGCGCAGGCATGAATGGACCATTGCGCCGCATGTACTCAGCGATTTCACTAGCCTGTGCGCGTGAACGATCAAAGGCTACGTCTTCAAACATGTCTCCTGGACCGACCAGCTGTCCATCATTTAATTGAAAACCAAGAGCAACTACTCGTGGAGGACCATCAAATCTAGTACACCTAGAGTCCTTAATGCCGACAGGCATGAGAGGGCCGTTGTGAGAACCCCTCATCCATCCAGCTACAAGATGTGGGAAACTAAATGGTTCCAGTATCTCACCTACCGCGGGAAAACCATGTTGTGCTCGTACGAAACATACAGGATCGTCTTTACCGACATATTTCCCAGCCATGAGGGAAAGCCTACTTGTGCTAGCCGTCGCACCAAGAGCTCCATCGACCCGACGCAAGATGGAATGAATTACATAACGGCCAGGAGTTCCAATTAGAGCGAGTATATCGTAGATCTCGTCAGGTGCATTAAGATCTACAATCTTGTCCTGTTCGACATCCATGATCCTGAAGGTAAATCCATCATGCATAGATTGATCAATAACTAATCCAGGTGTGCAATAAGGGTCAGCGAACATTCGGTAAAGTGGTGGATTCCAAGCCCCAGGCTCGGTCTTATCTGCCATGAATATTACGATTGGTTCACTTATTCTCTCTTCAAATTCTGCTTCAGCCACTCCAGGTCCCATTCCCTTCAGATTTCCAGAGAAAGCAGTTGCAAGTAGATCCTGTCCAGCTGCGTAGAGTTTTAGCTTCTTTGAGGCCTTTTCTGTGACTTCCATGAATGTGTCCCATGCGAGCTTGTGAACAGATTCATCGCCCACCCCTTTTTGATGAGTCATTATGAGTTCTAGATCGTCACCTGCGTTGGTGATGTAAGAGTCAATTATAGTTCCTTCATCTTTAGCGCGCTGAAGACAGCTTTTTGCCACCTCAAACTGCAATGGATGAACAGTGTGGTGGCCTACAAAACTGCCGACATCGGCCTTAATTACAGAAAGGGTAACCTTCACGTATTATTCGTCTTCGCTTGTTATTTGCCGGAATATATCTTCTTCCTCAGAAACCCACAGGAAATGCTCGATTATCTATACTACTGTCGCCTATGTTCTAGTCAATCTGGATTCTAAGGAGAGCTCAGGATGCCTCTGCAGCATCGTCTTGCCATCCTTCGTCTTCATCAAGATCTTCTTCGACTTCATCATCTTCTTCAGACAGAATAGATCACCCGAATACATCATGGTTACAATCGTTATTAATGTTTTTTTGAAGAGACTAAATGAAAAAATCCGCATAATGCGCGTAGACGTAACAAGCATCATATCAATTTGTAGGCCATTTACATAAATTTCGGCATAGCCTAATCCTTAATTTGATTCGGAACAGATTACTCACAATATGATCCAAGTGAAATGTGACAATGTTGGGATCAGCAAGGCATCACAAGTTGTAAAGAACGGCGGTGTTATCGTTTTCCCGACTGACACAGTCTATGGACTTGGTTGTGATCCCCAAAATTCCTCTGCCACATCGCGCGTATATTCGATCAAAGGTCGAGGGGCAAAACCTGTACCGATCCTTTGTGCTGGCATTGAAGAAGCACATCGCGCTGTAAATCTTGGAGTTCTAGGAGAAAAGTTAGCTCAGGCATTTTGGCCGGGACCTCTAACGATTGTAGCACCATTGATCACTTCCTTTCCAGGTCTTCCAACGTCGTCTAACATGAGACTTGGGGTTAGGGTACCTGCATTTGAGCCAACGCTCCGCCTGGTCAAGATGGCAGGCGGGTATATGTTAGGCACTAGTGCAAATCTATCCGGAGAAATTTCTCCACGAAGTCCCCATGAGGTTACACCAACCATCAGACACTCCATTGATCTCCTGATGGATTGTGGAGAAACTTCTCTTGGTAGAGAATCAACTGTAACTGATGTGACTTCAGAACAAATTGCAGTAATTCGTGAAGGAGCAATTACTACTACAGAGCTCCATGAAGCTCTACGAGCTAGGGGTTAATTGCAAAGATTCGGTTCAATTATAACAATACCCGAGGTTTAGAACACTGTTCTTGATACGTCACCCACTACTGAATTGAAGGAGTGCGGCTTTCTCAGCTAAGATACCTGGAACTGGAGCTTCAGTCCTCGAGACCGTGGATAAACTTACACCATCAATCCGGTGAATAGACATTAGCTTCTTAAGCCGGACAGGAGTGACTTTGAGTGTAGTGAAATTCAGCGGAATAATGCGTTTCAGGCGGTTCCAGACAGAATCAACTCTTGCTATCGGTCCAATCGCCATTATTGCAAGATCTTGTTTCCCCTTTTTCAACCCCACACGATCGAATGCCTTTTTGATTTGAAGACTGCAAGCAATTCTTAGGAGAATATCAACTTCCAAGCGCTGAGCATATAAGATTCCACGGCGTCTAGATTCTTCGGCCTGCTCCAGTATGAACTGCAAATGTTCAGGGCCAGCTACACTCTGGACGTTGACGGCTTGTATCGTAACAGAGCTATCTAATTGGAGAGAGGTGAGAAAGCTTCGAGGATCATGGATCAGCACCCCTTTAGCTCCACTAATCCTCGCCATCCGACCTTGCGAGAGTTTTACCACCCTACTTTCTTGTTCTTGCAATCCTATCGACCTCCACAACTACTTTCCGCGGTATTCCCATAGCAACCAGCATCTCACCTCGTATTCCCCTTTTCATTAGAGCAATAGATGTTTCATAAATTTCCCAAGGAAAAATAACCCATGAATCAGTAGTTTCCACTGCGAAGTCCGGTCTGGGAATACTTGTATCTTTTACGAAGAGAACTGCAGTTCGCACAGATCTCATACCAGACTCAATCGCGTGTTCTTTTGCTAGTAGTAGACTAGATCCGGTGTCGGCAATGTCATCTATGATCAGTGCATTAGATCCCTCGAGTCTACTTGGAAGCGGGACAACTAGCCGTGGTGCAACTTTCCGTTCTCCAGGTTGATCAGAATAGTATTCACAAGAAAAAGTATAGAGGTTTCGAATATGAAGGAGATCGGAAATCAGTCTCATCGGTATCAATCCACCTCTAGCTATACCCAGTATACTGTCAAAATATTCGCCTGAAGCTCTGATCTTGTCAGATAATTGTCCCACAAGTCCTATAATCGCCTCCCAAGAAGGAACTGAAAACTTCTCTTCAGTACCCCCGTGGAAAGTTGGGATCAAAACGACCACGTCTCCATCTTGGAGTAAAGTTTCAGATCCGTTTAGTGCAGAGAGTTCTACTCCATTCACTGTTATCAACATTTCAGTTGTAGACAAGCCTTTTTCCTCCTTCAATGAATCGTTGTTGACGGTATGCAAATTGGAGAGCAGCTCACTCACAGTACGCCCTGAGCCAGGTACAACTATTTCATTTTCACCCAACATCTCTCGTATGTTGCCCAAAGGCCGAACTACAATCAAGTGCAACAGGAGTAAAGAATTGGAACACTAAAGCATTTCAAACGCGTTAATCGTAAAGAAGAAGTCGTTCTTCGTAAGTGCGTCCATGATAACTCCCTCCAGGCGGAAGAAGCTTGGGAGAAATCGTCCCAAGTTTAGAGGCAAGCACACTATTGGCATTAGCTAGAGATCTTTCACTCATGCAGAGATTGGCCACAGGGAAGTCGATGCCCACAGGTCGGACTGATAAAACGTGTCTGGTTGATCTTGGGGGAAAAAGACGACCCAGTATCGCATTGTGCAACACATCCGTCTTTTCAATTCTAGGAGTATACAGAATGGTCTGGGCTGAGGAAAATGAGGAAATGTCACCGACGCTGGTAGAATCAGGGATAAGAGAGAATCGCATCTTCCTGGATCGAAGAACATGTTCGATTTGTTCAGATAACAGGTAAGCCTCTACAATGTCATTAAAAGAACTATTAGACACATAGGCTTCTTGTTCTGAGTACAAACCAAAGGCAGTTTCATAGTTATCGACCATCTGGAGTGCTTTGGCCGGTGGATATACCGAGACTAAGCTTTTCAGGTTCGACTCCTCAGCAAGGTGCTTTAGACTCCCAGTGGAGGCCTGTCGTAGCCATCGCCCCATTTCTATCGAATCATAGTCCACCAGACATACAACGGCAAATGTTGCCCCTGCCAAAGTTAAAGCACGTAGACGATGCGTTCCATCTAAGACTACAGAAGAAGCACGATCTACGATAATTGGATCTCTCTGTCTTCCATCAAATTTTATCGTTTCCAAAATTTTGGCTACATGTTTGTGAATTACCATTTCATGAGGGATAAGATCTCGGAGATTCATTATTCTGAGATCAGGTGCCGCCATCTTCTCAGATTTAGTAGAAGGCATACTCACCTAAGGAGAATCTATATCTTAATCTGTTTGATTTTCTAACACGACATCCTCGTCGTGAGACACTTCAGAATCGTCTTCTTGTAAAGCAATGGTCCGCGCCAGGTAGCCAGCTAACTCATTGCGCAATTGCTTGGATCTTACAATAGTGACTTCGCTTAGACTTTCTTTATTTTTATCAAAGTCAGTGGAGAACTTGTCCGGGAAGTTTTCAAGAAGCAACATTGCCATTCGTCGGATTCTCTCCACGCTATCGACCTGTTCGCACCACTATTATCATGAATACGTTATTAATCTTTCAAGAATCTCCGATGAATTTCATCGAGTTTTGAAGTATCTGTTCCGATAACTCATGGTAGCCGACTTTCCGCTCATATGCAAGTGCGTAAATTATGCTAGGCAAGTAAAGAGGCCATCCCATTCTACCACCGAAACATGCACCATAGGGCACTGGTCCATCTGTCTCCACAAGGAGGAGGTCAGCAGGGGTTTCCATGGCGACTTTCCTGATCTTCTTTGAATATACTGCCGCAGGTCCAAATGACACGTAGTATCCTTTATCACTCGCGCGCTTCATCTGGTTAAGATCACCGCTAAACCAGTGTAAAGCCACGTTATCTACAGAGTGATTGCACAGCTCTTCCAAGACGTCATCAACTGAGCCACGCGAATGGACAGAAACTGGCTTGTTCAGACGTTCAGCGAAACCAAGCATATCTGTAAAGATCTCTTTTTCGACACGATAATCTTCTTCGTTATCTGTATATTTGCGATCTAAACCAATCTCACCTATACCAGCGACTAATCCGCGGTTCTTTGCTAGTAGTAAAACCACGTCCTCTACGTTCTCTTTTAGAGATTCACTAGGATGAATCCCGACAAAGGCCTTGACATTTTTTGGATATGATTTTGCTATTTCTAAGTTCTTGGTAGAAGAAACAAAGTCCTCACTATTTGCAACCAATATCATATCAATAGCATTTGCGGCATTAACGATCTGTTCCAAATATGGAAAGAAACGATCATCTGCTAAATGAATATGAGTATCGATAAATTGTGGAGACAATTAATCAATTATGACAAAGTATTACTGTTTTTAAGCTCTTTCTAGTCGACAAGGGTTAAATACTCAGCTCAGACCGCTGATTTGAGCAATAAATGGTTGATAGCGAGTTTGGATTAGCTGCCGCCTACCGCATTATCAAGAAAGCTGGAGCAGACCGTGTCGGAGACGATGCAGCAGATGAGCTCCGGAACGCGCTGGAAGAGATTGGAGTGGATATCGCCAAGCAAGCTGTACAATTTTCCGCTCATGCAGGACGAAAGACGGTCAAGGCATCAGACGTCAAGCTAGCCGCCAAGAGTCTATTAAGAGGGTAAACACCACTCACTCCATCGTGTCACCACAGTAGAATCAATCACGTGTTTTTCTATTAATCACAGCTTCATTGGCCCGAACTTCTCATGTTTCTGTAATCTGTCACAACGAACTGAAGATGCGTCACGTCCATGAGGTCTAAATGAATGACACAAGAATATCGAAATTACTCAGTGGTCGACTCACGTTCATCAAGAATTTCGATCTCTATTTCTTTGGCACGTCGAGTACAGACGTTCAGGACATTTTGCGCCGAGTAATCATTCCGTAGTATTTCCAAGTACTGCGGGGTTGACCACCAATCAATCAATCTCCGCAGAACTCTTAGTTTTTCGTCGCGACTTAGAATAGGTTGCAAGCTATCATATACTATATCGAGATAGTTTGCAGCAATATGCTTTATTTGCCATTTATGGAGAGCATACACCATCAGTTCTTCCTTGTTGTGTAGATCTAGAGGCACACGATTTCGACATTTATCAAGAAGACATTAAACACTATAAAACGAGTTAGAAACAACTGTAA
>DAEN01000080.1 GCA_002495315.1 Thaumarchaeota archaeon UBA141 | reverse complement strand
GGCCAGAAAATTAGCCATTAGGGGAGTAACCCTGATAGGGGTACTTCTAACAGTCCTAATGTTGGTAGTGGCAACTGAAGAGGCCATTCTAACATTTTTTGTGGTTCGAACGACCTAACATCTAGGCTCAGGCCTTGTACGCCTTCACTAGAATGCAAGAATCGATGGCACAGCTAACGAAGTCGAAGGTCTCTTTATCCAGGCTTACCAAGGAGTTGAAATCGGCACCCTTCGCGAGCCGGTGTTGTAGCGTAGCTATGACTTCCGGATGGACGCGCTCGCTCAAACGGACATTGGTCTTGATCTTGTTACCTTTCGCAGATTCGACCCAAATCTGATCGCCATCTCTTATCCCCTTTCTTTCAGCGGTCAGGGGATTGATCAAGGCTGCGTCGAGCCCGTGACGATTGACGAGCTGTCGTAGAGCAGGATTAGATCTCCCCACGCTATGGGCCTGCATTGGGACTTTGTAGTTGATGGCATAGAGATCGAATTCTCCGCCTCTACTCGAATAGGAGGAGCAAGGCTTCCATGAAGGGAGTGGCTCGTAGTCGGATGTGTCCCATTGCAATTCCATCTGGTCGGTGACCGATTTGACCGCCTCCCCCGCCCCTGCCATGAATTCATAATAGAGGTGAAGCTTGCCATCCCTTGTGGAACCTTTGTACTTGGACTCGTTTTTGGTGCCCGGTATGAGGAGGCCTCCTTCATCACTTAGTAGCCATTGCAAATCATGTTCAGGGCCAAGCCAGGATCGGAGCCTTATGTCTACGAGTTCATGGTAGGCATACTCTTTCTTCGGATCCAGTTCAAACGGGGTTCCTTTGATCTCCCAGATCCGATTAATCGCCCCATAGACATCCCCCAGAAAACCAGCTCTCTTGGCTATCTCTAGGAGGATCTGGGCATTACTCATCAATTTATCATAGGGCGCATCGAAGGGTGGACTTACCGCGGGCTTCGCGCAGTACCAGTATCCCAACTCTTCAGGCCTCAGATATAGGTTCTCTGCCAGCCTCTCGAACTGGTGAACGTCTGGAAAGACGACATCGGCCAAGCTCGTCGTTTCGTCCATTTCGAGGGCGAAGGCGACTATGAGGGGGATCTTCTTGTACGCCTGCGCAACTATCTCCGGGGTGAAGCTGTTCTTCACCGAATTATCGTGATAAGTGAACAGTATCTCAGGTATTCCAATTTCATTCTTAGCAAATCCGAGGCTCTCCGGATGCAGCATCATCGGCACTACCATGGCATACGAGTAGGGAGCCACAGGAAATAGATCGTACAAGTCCACTCGTCGAGGCCTTCTTACTTGCCTTGGAGGATATGGGGCGCCGTGCCATGCCTTGACGGCCATCAGACCATCTTCGGTGACATATTCGGTGGGTGCGGCGTGACCGATCATATGACCTACCACACCACCCGGAACCTGGATCACACCAAGAAGTGTAGGGAGGAGTAAGGCTGCAAGACCGGACAGGTAGGCGTGTCGGTGACCGCCCAGTCCACGATACCATGCAAAAGCTACCGGTCTATACGGATACTCTTTACCGTCAATCTCGATATTGGAACCGATCGACGCTGCTTCACCTAGCTCCTGTGCGATACGGCGTGTCGTGGCCTCTGGCACTGTCGTCCATTCGGCCACTTTTGCCGGACTGTAGGTTTGGACGTGCTCTCTCAAGAGTTGGAAGCCTGGCCTACAGCGGACATCGTTAATGAGGTGCTCTCCCTGGAGGTCGTGATCCTTGATCTCTGCATCGAAGGTCTTGGGTATATTGTCTACTTTATCCCAGACCAAGGGTTTCTGTGTCTTGGGTTCCCTCACATACTTTCCGTCCGGACCTATCAAGTAGGGAGCGTTGGTCTTCTTTTTTAGGAAACTTTCGTCATATGTGTTGTACTCGTTGACGAGTAGATTTACCAAGCCTAGAATAAAAGCCGTGTCCGTCCCCGGACGAATGGGTATCCATTCTTCTGCCTTGCTAGCGGCGTGTGAACAAAGTGGGTCCACTGCAACGACCTTCACGCTTCCCGGTCTCTTCTCCGCGATGGCCTTTGCTACATTCATCGTATCAAAGTGCACCATCGAGCCCGCCTGCGAGCCGAGCAGCAGAATGTACTTTGAAAGTTCGGCATCGGGTGTGATCGCCCAGTAACCGGCGTTCAAGAATGAAGGATGATGTATGGCATTACCACAATAGCATGAAGCAGCTATTGACACTATCTCGGCCTTGACAGTTTCACACCAACACTGTGTTAGTCCATAATTCTTGGCCCAGTGGTCGAAGGTGGCGAAGAGAATCCTATTAGGATTGGATTCGTACTTTTTCGCGAGTACGCTCTTGATCCTCTCGGCTACTAGATTTATGGCTTCATCCCACTGAACTTCTTTCCATTGAGGGTCCACGCCAAGGCCCTTCTCAGGGTTGGTACGCATCATCGGCCGGACAATCCTCCCTGGGTTGTATAGCGAAACGAAGCCCGATAGACCTCTGGCGCATAAATGCCCCATGTTGCGCGGATTGTCGGGGTCGCCTTCTACTCTCACAACCTTTTCGTTTTCAACGTGGACCAGGATCCCACAGAAGTTTTGGCAAAGATTGCAGGCGGTCCTGACGACCCTATGCTTGGCTCCTGTTTGGACCTGAAGGCTCTCCGGCCGCGTTGGAGGATCAAGAGTCAAATAATTATATCGCAAGTAGATGTGAGAATGATTTAAGGGATTCTTTGCGCTTCGTTCTTGATTGGTTTCCGTCGTCCTTGCACCGGGTGAAATTCCTTGATGTTGGGGAGCGCAGCGAGGAAGCATAAGCATTGCCAACCATATCATATTCCGAGGGTACCCACGCGTGAGATGCTTGTTGCAAGGGTGTTGGATGGATATATTTTCAAAATATAGGGGGTTCTCGGAGACATCATGGTGAAAAGTTGTAGGGAGAAACTGGTTTGTGAAAATCCAAATCAGGGCATGATTAAGCAGTGTCCAGATATTTGGTCAGATGGTGGAAGACTCAAAACAATGTTAATCCCTGAGCCCCAAAAAATAGATTCCCTTGTTCGTGAAATTAGACAGGGTTCAGTCATCACAATGAGTAATCTAAGAGCCAAACTGGCAAGAGATGCAGGTGCAGATATGACTTGTCCAATGACAACAGGGATATTTCTGAAAATTGTTGCATGTGCCGCTGAGGAAGATCGTGAACTAGGCAACGATGTGGCGCCTTATTGGAGAGTCATAAAGGATAATGGGGAATTGAATGATAAATTCCCTGGCGAGATCATACATCACGCAGAGTTGCTAGAATTTGAGGGACATCAAGTACAGAAAAATCGGAAAGGAATAAAAAACCACCTAAGCGGATTCAATGAATTTCAATTTGATTAGTTTGAACAATCAACAAATCGTTTCGGATGGGTTGGAAAGGTCCATCCATGTGTTCTCAACACTACGATTCCTTTGGCGATTATATTGTCATGTGTAAGTATTCCATGAAGTAACAGATTTAGCAGTCATCGCCGCTCTTGAGGCTGATGACCACCTTGCTGTATATGGAGGATCGCAAAGGCCAGGAACCAGACCCTTGCTATCTTCGAGAGTTCGATGCTCGCATAACGGACCGCGGTACAGATTTCGTTGTGCTCGATCGAACCGCGTTCTACCCGGAAGGCGGCGGGCAACCATTTGATCTGGGAGTACTTACCTGGGCTAGCGGCGAGTCAAATATCCTACGTGTAACGAAAGAGAAGGGAGTCATCAAACATTACATTGACCACCTCCCGGAGACCGATGAAGTCCACGGAATAATCGACTGGGGCCGCCGGTACAAGCATATGAGGATGCATACTTCGCAGCACCTAATGTCGGGCTTGGTCTTCCGTATCTACAATTCTCGAACCGCGGGTAACCAGATTCATATGGACTACAGTCGTGTAGATTTTCAACCCGCCAGCTTTACCTCAGAAGACCTGGAACGGATCCAAGACGAATGCAACCGCGTCATCGAATCAGCTCAAGATGTGAAGATCTTCGAAGAAGATCGCGCCGTCGTCCAGAACAATATAGCAGACCGCGTCCTGCTCGACCTCATCCCGGCCTCGATCAAGCGACTTCGCGTCATCGCGATCAGCTCCGCTGACTATTGTCCATGTGGCGGTACCCACCTCAAGAACACATCAGAGATTGGACGCTTGCACATCCTCGAAAAGAGGTCAAAGGGTAAGGAAACCGAACGGATCGTATATGAGCTACTTCCTCAGTGAATAAATTCGCATTCAAGACTCGTTACTAGTTGCTAATCTTTCTCGTTTCCTTCTTGCGGTTCTGCTTGCGATCCCTCCACCATTCTATCTCCATCGTCCAGGACACCCTGAACCACTCGTTCAGTCATTGATCGAAAACTCGTAGTGATGCCCCTTCTCACATTTTCCCCAGGCCTTCTTGCCACTACCGGACATACATCAAGGACGGTCACGTCTCTTCTGTTGTAATTCACGTAGAACGTTTTCTGAGGTCATAGGTAGATCTTTCAGTCTAACCCCTACTGCATTGTAGATCGCGTTTGCCACTGCGGGTGCAACAGGCACGATAGCGGTCTCGCCAACGCCTTTCGCTCCATAGGGGCCATCTTCAAGCGAATGTTCATGGGGAAGAAATGTAATAGGAATTGCCTCGATGGATCCTAATACATTGTAGTCTTTCAAATCTGCGTTTATAATCTTGCCAGCTTCTAGGCAAAGCTCTTCAGACAACGCACAGGTTAAGCCCATGGACACTGAGCCTTCAATCTGCCCCTCCACCAGAGCCGGATTGATGGCTTTTCCAACGTTCGTTACGACCACGAGCTTCAAGACCTTCACCTGACCGGTCTCAAGATTAACTGCGACCTCCGCTGCTTCAGCTCCAGGGGAGTAGAAACCGCCAGCTCGTCCTCCAGGAATCTTCCAGGTCGAGGGGTCTAGTGGCGAAGTCTTAACGGTCCAAGTACCCATCCCCCAGAAGTCACTCCCCGTCTCTGTGACTGCACCATATCTCGTAAGGCCTTTGCTGAAGAGCTCAGTAAATCGTCGTTGACGTCCCGAACCATCATTAGTTACCACTTTCCCACCTTCAACCATCAAGTTCTCTTCTCGAGTATCTAGTACCTGAGAAGTCTTCTTGATCAGCTTTCCCTTCAAATCATCACATGCAATCTTGAGGGCATTGCCCACACTGAAGAGAGTATGGCTCGAGTAGGTCCCTACATCGAAGGGTGTAAAGTCTGTGTCAGGCTTCACGACTTTGATCATCACTGGTTCTACGCCGAGCTCCTCGGCAACGATCTGTTTGAAGCCAGTCTGGATCCCTTGGCCTAGCTCCGTCGAACTGCTCCAGATCTCTACTATACCATCATCGCGAAGGCGTACATAGGCCGTAGAACCTGGATCAGTGCTCAACTTGTTGGTGAGAGCGAAGCCGATTCCTCTTTTCCAGATACCTCCACAGTCGATCCTTTTGTTCTCCCAGCCTACAACATCAGCAGCCTGCCTGAGGTATTCAGCATCATGTTTGTCCTTCATCAACTCTCCAAGGGCATTGACATTTCCTTCCTCGATCAGATGATTTAGTCTGAAGTCTATTGGGTCGAGACCCAACTGATCAGCTATTATGTCCATTTGGGATTCAATGGCCCACGCTGATTGCGCAGCTCCGAATCCTCTAAAAGCACCAGATGGCTCGCGGTTGGTGAAGACTCCGATAGCCTCAACTTTGATGTTGGGAATATGGTATGTAGAGACAGCCGCGTGAATTGCTCGTAAAGGAATGTTCATGACGCCGGCACGCCCGTACGCACCTCCGTTCGCTATTGCAGTTATCTCCCTCGCTTTGATGAATCCGTCACTGTTCACCCCGTCCTTTACGCGTATTGTGAATGGATATCTGACAGATGAAGCGACCATGGCCTCTTCTCGGGTAAAGAACAGCCTGACAGGTCTCCTGGTCTTGACTGAAAGAAAGGCCGCCACAAGATCAGTGTACGAACTATTCTTGTTTCCAAACCCACCGCCGATATAGGGGATTATGATGCGCACCTTGTTTGGCGGGATTCCTAGGGCATCTGCTACTTCGAGGCGCAGGCCGTGCGGTGACTGATGAGATGCCCAGAGCGTGATGCTACCATCACGCTGTGCGGAAGCTAAAGTTCCTATGCTCTCAGTGTGGAACGCATGTACGGGAGTTGTTCGAAATTCATTTTCTATTACCGTATTCGCCTTTGTCATAGCTTCTTGTGCATCCCCCTGAATAGCCCTGAAGATGTGACTGACGTTGGGTCTTGTAGGATCTAGCTCGAACTGAAAATTATGTTTGCCGTACGTTCCATCAAAAAATCTGCTTCGATCGGAGTGAATAACAACGCCAGGGTTAGGGGATAATGATTCCTCAGTATCGAAGATGGCGGTGAGCTCTTCATATTGAACGTCTATCAGCTGTACCGCTTCTTCAGCCGCCTCGATGTCTTCAGCTGCAACAGCTGCCACGGGCTCACCCACATAGCGAACTGTATCTATGGCAAAGATTGGGATGTCTTTTACCAGAGAGCGTCTAACGTCTGGGACATCCTGAGCAGTGATTACGGCCTTAACACCAGGAACCTTGAGTGCCCGCTGAATATCTATAGACAAGATCTTTCCATGAGGAATGGAACTCCTTTTGATCTTGCCGTGTAACATTCTCGGCAAAACCATGTCGATAGTGTATATTGCAGCCCCACTGACCTTCTCATGTCCATCAATCCTGGGAAGGTTCTGACCGACAAACTTGGGCGCCTCTAAGCTATCAGTATGCATTACACATCAGCTGAGCTCGGTTGCATTACCCCGTAGTCTTCTTGAGAAGGCGGCTGGCATTACCGCCCATAATCTTAGCTACGGAGTTGTGATCAAGCCCGATCACGTTGTTTAGAAGATTTGTCGTTTCCTTGAACATCTTTATGACGCGGTCAACGTCTGCACCATAACTGTCGTGACGGGTGCCGGTGTCGCTTCCGTAGATTATTCTATCTGGACCGAAAGCCAAGAGCATTTTTCTGACAGTCTCCTCATAGAAGTCGAGCGGTAGCTGGGACCAGGCGATGTCCACATACACGTTGGGCAGATGGGAAACAGCGATCATCTGTTCAAGAAACGGCCTTCCTGAATGAGCAGCAATCAAGATTAGTTCAGGAAAGTCTCTGGCCACATCATCCAAGTAGATGGGCTGAGAATACTTCACTTTTGTCTTGCCCGGATTCTTCGGGTCTCTGTATACCGTACCCGTATGAAATAACACAGGGATCTGAAGGTCTTGTGCTTTGGCATATATTGGATAGACTTTTTCATCATTAGGGTAGAAGGAGTCGACGCTCGGCCCGAGCTTTAGTCCACAAAACCCACGCTCCCCAATATCTCGCTCTAGCTCCTCCACAGCTCGTTCTCCCTTCGTGGGATTCAGAAAGCTGAAACCTGATAGCCTCTCTGGTCGCATCTCCAGTGCTTCAGCTGTAACATCGCTGTTCCGGGAAAAGATGACTGCACGATCTATCCCGACAAGATCCATGTTTTTGATTAGCGGATCTAAGTAGTCATCGACATGGGAAATATGGACGTGAAAGTCGATTATCATTGTACTTTCTCAGGTCACTCTGACATGATTTGGAAGAAAGATATATGAATTCATCCAATTCGTAAACAGAATATCAAATTGTCGAATTTCTACGACGAGTGGTTAAATCTAGAAGCTAAAGGTGTAGAAGAGCGCAAAAAAGCGAGAAAGGTAATCCATGCCAAAGATCTTCAGTGGATAAGGACCCGCCAAGACTACAAGGCGGCTTTGCTTGTATCAGAAGAGACAGGCTTCAAAACTCTTGGTGGAGTCACCATGCTAGCAGAGATTCCAGTAGCTTGGAAAACAGGAAAGCACCTACACGGGGAAGAGGCAATGTACATAATCAAAGGCAAAGGGTTCAGCATTATCGACGAACAACGATTTGACTGGGAAGAGGGTTCTTGCCTAGCCATCCCCTTTGGAGCAGTTCATCAGCACTTCAACACTGGTGATACTCCAATTGAGTACTTTTCAGCATTGGCACCACACCTAGAATTTTTTTGCATGGTATCTAGATTCCAACAGTTCGAGGACTGTGGTGAAACACCCGTTCAACCAAATCTGCCTGAGTCCGTTAGCGATTTCAATTCAGAAGGACGAAGAATTGTCCTCCACAGGAAGGATGCGAAGTTTTTGCAGCGAGGTGATCCCGATGGCAGACCACAGGACGCCTTCATGAAATCTCACCCTGATCAGATGCGCAAGGGTCAACATGGAAAGTTGATCAAGATGATGGGAGTAGAAAGCTTCCGCAGCGAGGAAGCAGAAATCACCGACATCTTCTTTGACGGGCCTAGATCTATAGGTCAGAAGCATGCTCACATGGAAGCACTTCTATACATTCTTGACGGCGAAGGCTATAGCATCGTGGATGAAGAAAAGATTCCATGGAGTAAAGGATCAGCACTAGACATTCAGGGCCCTCAAACTGTCCATCAACATGTCGTTACAAGTGATATTCAAAGTCAGATGTTGAGGACACACTTTGGTATTCGAAAGTACATGCAACCCATAGCCAAGAAAACTTTCCCGTACCTGTACTTTGAGGAAGGCCGACCTCTGTGATCATCCAGAGTTTCAAGTAGAATAAGGAGTAATCTGGCGCGTTCCATAATTTACTTCAGAGAATCAAGAACCAAACATTCTCTAGTCAAAACATCTCTTCCAGTCACATTCCCATTGATCCTATGAAAATTCAATACTGTGTGTTTAAATCTCTCGTCAGCTATAGAGAGATCAGATGCCCACAGCTCTTGTATTATTGAATGTCGATCTTGGGGATGAAGAAAAAATTCTAGAGCGGATACGAAAGATCGACGGCGTAAGAGAAGCTTACAGGGTTTACGGAATTTACGATATGATTCTCAAGATCGAAGGTGACTTAACAGAGGACATGAAAACAATAATCACGGAGAAGATTCGGCGCATCCAAGGAGTTCGATCTACCCTTTCATTAGTCTCTCTCCAATAGACCAAATATGCGAATATAATTTCCCAGAATAATGTGTCTAGTCCTTCATAGTCATAATTAATTCTCACCGAGTTTTTATCTAGAAATGAGTGCTCTGATGGAGTCGTAGCTGCCCAATGGGTGTACCCGAAAAGATCAAGGCCATAGAAGAAGAAATGAAGAAGACCCAGGTGAACAAAGCCACAGAACATCACCTTGGTCTTCTGAGAGCAAAGCTAGCCAAGCTCAAGCGCGAACAAGACGAAAACCGATCCCGTGGTGGAGCTTCGTCGATAGGTTATGACGTGAAGAAAAGCGGCGATGGAACTGTCGCCATAATTGGACTGCCAAACGTTGGCAAATCTACCCTTCTGAACAGACTGACAAAGGCCAACTCCAAAGTGGGAGCATACAACTTCACGACCTTGACAGTTGTACCGGGGGTCTTGAACCACAATGGCGCATCGATCCAAATCTTGGATCTTCCTGGGATAATTGAGAGAGCCGCTTCTGGCATGGGTTTGGGCAAGAGAATTCTTTCGGTCGCGAGATCTGCAGACATGATACTCCTAGTGGTCGACATATACAGACCTAAGGTACACCCTCTATTGATCAAGGAACTTCGAGGCATGGGGATACGGCCCGATGAACAGCCGCCCAATGTGGTCATCGAAAAGACCCAGACAGGCGGGGTTTCGGTTACTAGCATGGTAAAGCTGACAAAGATTACACCTAGACTAGTAAGAGAAATTCTCAATGTCTACAAGATGTCCAATGCCAGAGTCATGATAAGAGAAGACATAACCACTGATCAGTTAATCGATGTTCTTCTAGGGAATCGCCGTTATGTTTCCACCTTGACTATCTTGACTAAAGTTGACCTGATCACCAAGCAGGAACTCGATGAAATCAAATCCAAACTGAGAATCAATCTCATCCCCGTCTCCGCTGATTCAAATCTAAACATCGAGAACTTGAAGGATCAAATATACCAGACATTGAATTTCATCAGAATCTATTTGCGGCCCGAGGGTGGCGAGGCGGACTTCCAAGAACCACTGATCGTGAAAGATGGTTCATTGGTTCAAGATGTCGCTGACAAGTTGCATAAAGAACTGAAGACACAGTTACGTTATGCCCAAATCTGGGGCAAGAGTGCAAAATTTGGTGGTCAAAAGGTTGGTTCAACACATGCCTTAATGGATGAAGATGTTTTGACACTAGTTCCAAGAAGAGGAGATAGAACAATGAAGAGCAGAAATGCTTCGGGAGGTTCGGGGTCACGAACTCAAGGCTACGATTGATAAAGAATCAAACGTTGTAAACCCAATAGAGCCTAGCCTAATTCGCCTGAAAGAGATACCACCCTTCCCACGACTACTACGCACGGCGAGCTTGGCATTGGTTTAAGATTCTCGGATGCAGCTTCTTCTAGAGTAAAACGCAAGGTCTTCTGCATATCTGTGCTGGCCCATTCAATGGCCGCAACTGGAGTTTCGGGTCGTAATCCGGCCTTTAGTATTTCTCTGCATATTTTAGGCAGAGTTTTAGCTCCCATCAGGATCACTATTGTGTCCACACTGGTGGATAATTTTGACCAGTCAACTCTTGGTACCTTCCTAGATGGATCCTCGCGACCTGGTACGATTACGACTGATGAAGAGTATAATCTATGTGTAAGTGGAATTCCAGCTAGAGCCGGGGCTGCTAAAGCTGAGCTCACACCAGGAATTACCTCAAATGGTATCGCTGCATTCCGAAGCGCATTAATTTCTTCGCCACCCCTTGCAAAAATGAAAGGGTCACCTCCCTTCAATCTGATAACTTTCTTGCCCATCTTGGCGTAGGATATCAGTAGTCTATTGATTTTTGATTGATGAGGAATGACTTTCTTGCCCATCTTGGCTTTGGACGTCAGTAGTCTACTGCGATTATCAGACTTGCCTGTATAGAGCATCACAACATGTTTTGGGATAAGCTGAGTAATGGCCTTCGTAACTAGCTTATCACAGAGTACCACATCCGCGTCTTGGAGAACTTGTAGTGCTCGTAACGTAAGTAACTTTGGATCACCCGGTCCAGCGCCCACCAGGTAAACCTTGCCTACTCCCAAAGATTCACGCTCCAGAAGAAGATGTTGACTTTTCTGATCGTATCATCTCCTCTGCACGAGCCTCAGCTCTCGCATATTGGTTTTGGCGGAGTAGTGTTCTAATCTCTCCATCACCCAATATCCTGTAAACCATCTTCTTGCGCAAGGATGGAGATTCGATGAATTTCTTCATCATGAACCGCACCTGGCGCTGTAATTTTACCTGCAAAATATCCTCAGGTTTGATAGTTCTTTCGATACGCTTCCTTAGCAAGCTAGACATAGCTGGACTCACTCCTCCAGAAGATATAGCGACACGAATATCTCCAATCTTTGCAATTGCAGGCATATTGAAGTCACATAGATGGGGCGTATCCACCACACATACTAGTTGTCTAAGAGACCGCGCCTCTGCAGATATTTTAGAATCGAGGACAGAGTCACCAGTAGATACGATCACCACACTAGATCTATAGACTCTTAGTAATTCCTTGTATTGATTAGTGTCAGCATCTACTAGATCTATAGCTTCAGACCGACCAAGTTTCTGAAGAGCTTTTGTAAACTCTTTTGAGATCACTACAACTTGAGCTCCCGCATCTAGAAACTTTACAGTTTTGAACTCTGCCTCTTCTCCCCCGCCAAAGATCGCGACGGTCTTCCCTTCGATATTGAGATCGATCAGCATAGTCTAATTCTCCAAACTCTCAGGAAGTTCAACTACGCTTGCGTGTCGCAGAAATGGAATCACGAGTTCTGGTCCACTCCATTCGCTTCTTTGAAATGAATTCAAAATTGTCATAGGTATGAATTCTTCTTTTCCTCATACCTTCTACGATAGGCCTAGCTCGGTGCCAGTAAGGTGATGGATTGAAGATCTCAAAATAAAGGCTACGGTCGATCAATCCCCTCCGTAGCAGTGCACCAGATAGCTCAAAGAACCCGCAGACAGAAGTGAAGTATGAACGTTCCTTTGAAGTTCCAGCATATCTCTTCTTGTAATCACCATAACTATTGGCCTTCATCTCATGGAGAAACCACAGGAGAGCTTCGCGGTGCCCATCGTAGAGTTGGTAAAGTCGAATCAATGTATCAACGTCAGTCTGCTTAATCTTATCCGAAGCAATCACATCCCAGGTGTTAGCGGGATTCAACGAATCTCCATTTAGGGGTGTTTCCACGTTTCAGGTAGTCCCCTAGTGCTTTTACCATTGGTCCCATCTTATAGATTTCGGGCATGACGTCTACATGAATGCCGTTTTCCTCTAGGGCTCCACTCGTCGGAGGTCCAACGGCAACAACAACAGTACGATCATTAAGAGAAGCCTTCAGCGATCCCGTCATTTCTTGATTCTCAGCTATCAGGAAAAGATTTCTGACAGATGGTGGACTAGTGAATGTAATTACGTCGATCAGACTATTCCCAAGGTCTTTAATGAGATTGACCACTTTTTTGTTGTCAGGTGCAATGTATCCAAAACCCATAGCCCCTAAAATCTGCGCCCCGCTTCTCGCGAGCTCAAGTGAGTAGGAATAAGTCGAATATTCGAATACCTGTGCCCCCACTGTCTGAAGTTCCGTCTTCAGTAGTGGTGAGTAGGAGCCGTGCCAAAGTACAGCGACCTTTTTCCCTCTCAGCATTATTCTCTTCAAGACATTGGTTAGCCCTTCAGTGGTATTCTCCTCAGGAATAATATCAGTCTTGACGTCGTGATCAGCCAAAGCTGCCCTAGGCTTCGAGCTGCGGGCAACTATCGTTAGACGATTCAAGAGATCGATCATCTTTCTTTCCAAGCCCAGACTTTTGGCCGTAGAGAAAAGAGAATAAACACCCGGCCCTGTCATGAAAACCGCGTATTCTACATCTCCATCTACAACTCTGCCTATAAATGACTCGACTTCCTTCGATACATCTTGCTTTACCTCAATACCAATAGTGGGTGCGAGATAGGGACGACCCCCGAGACTTGTTATGAGATGAGCTAGCTCTGACGCCCTACGGCTCCCGGTAATCGCTATCGTCAGTCCCTTCAAGGGCCCAACCCCTCTAGAGGTATGAGTCATCAGGGATCACAGGAATATCCCAATTTCAATCTGCAGATAGGTCCCAATAGTTGGCATCCTTCACGCTATCTACTGGACGTCCCAAACTCTTCCACTCAATGAAAGATTTAGCGTAGAGTCGAACCTTTTCGTAACCTGCAAGGAGTAGACCATAAAAGGCTAGACTCGATAGTGTACCCGCACCTCCACAGTACGTTATGATCTCGTCATCCTTTGATATCCCCCTCCCCGTCAGGATTTGTTCCACTCTCTCAGGATCCTGGAATATCTTCATGGTGTTTGAAAACGTGCGCCAAGGTACAGAAGTAGCCCCTGGGATGTGAGATTCTAGATAGTTGAGTCTCTCTCTAACGTCGAGTAGATGACCTTTGTGTTCAGACACAAAATTCTCAACGTAATCAATAGTAGCCAAGACGTCTTCTTTTACCTCAGGTTTTGCTTCCTGAGGAGGCAGAGAGGAATCATCAGTAGATACATCGTAGCCTAGGTCTCGGTACATTGAGAAAGTTGCATCTAAAACACTAGCATTCCCATATCCCAAATATGCTAAGTTCCAAGCAATTCTCGCCGCATATGCCCCGAAGGTGTCATCATAAACCACGATAGTATCATTTCGACTTACCCCATGGCTAGCAAAGAGCTCAGCTAACCGATCCTGGTTCTCAGTCTGTATAGTTTCCTGAATAGATATCGAGATTGCCTGCGGGATGTGCCCCTTATCATATGCCTTGCGCTCTCTGCCATCAACTATCTTGATCTCGCGTTTCTCGAGCATAACCTGGAGCTCTTGGAGTGAAACAGTTACACGACTCAAGCTGCGCATTCGCCCTTAGCCGTCTTCGCACGGAACTTTTCATCATTTCCCCAATCTACGTATGCCTCAGGGGCAAGTTCTACTGGCGGGATAACAGTCAGTGGCTCTAGATGACTCTTGAGCTCCATAGAGCTCT
>DAEN01000026.1:35753-79800 GCA_002495315.1 Thaumarchaeota archaeon UBA141 | reverse complement strand
TTGTCCTCATGCAGGTCAAGATACTCTACTTTGGCATGATCAGGAATGCCTTAGGTACTAAGAATGAAATTCTCGACATATCCAACAAGACGACGGTGAGATCGCTCTTCGAACAACTGGTCACCAGACATGGAGAAGCGTTCAGAGATAAGGTTCTGGAGGTCAACGCTAGCGGTACTCTTTCGCTTGTTCCTGAGGCTGTCGTTATGCTCAATGGTAGGAATATCAGTACTCTCGAAAACCTTGATACACAATTGACCGGCAGCACAGAAATACAAATAGTCGTATCCAGCCCGGCAGCCATAGGCGGTTAACACATCTAGCTAGCCGGTGTCCTGCCAAGCTGCACGTGAACGTGCCGCCCAGGACAATTTCCGCTGAAGTGTAGCTGTGTAAATAGCAGTCCAGTCAAGTCCCATGTGTGTCGCCCAAGAGCGATAGATTCGAGGATCGATGTAATTTCGAAGAGATGTATTCAAATTATATTCCCTCGTATTCTTTGATAGGTCTATCAACAACTCAAGACGTCGAATCCTCCCTTTTAGATTCTGAGATGCCTTCTCAGTCTTAGGTTTCTGGGCCTTAAGCTCGACTAGTCGTTCTGCTTTCTTCCTGAGACTTTCGTCGAAATTCTTTGGAGGTGTTCGTTTGTGATTACACCTGATGGCTGCCTGAAGATTGGCCATCTTCGCCTGAAAGAGTTTCTCATGGTCATCCATCCTTTTAGGATTATCATGTTCACGGAGGTATTCTTTCACTGTCATCGTAGCATGAAAGGTTCGAAATACCTTTGCTGTTAGACCTTTCATGACCCGACCGAAGAAGCGATTTACTTCTGCTGAACGGACATCATTGAACAGAGGATCAGAAGATGTTTTTCCCTTCGAAAAGGACTTGAGATTGGTAACAAATTGGGGATCTGCAGAATCCATGGGTATGGACTTCTGCCACAGGACGCTGTCTTTACCGAGGAAGTTGAAGTTGACCGAACTAGATCCAATCTCAAGATGTTCTACTCTTAGAGTTGAGGCGCCCACTGTGTCAGCTTCGTCTTCGTCTTTCTCGTCACCAACCCTCATCGAAAGAGAATCGATCAAGTAGCATACAGTAGCTATTCGCCTCTCCCTTTCATCACGAGATCTGAGTCCGACTCTAATATGTCGCTGGAGTCGTGGAATGAACTTCTCCAGTCCGCGGGCGATATCATATTTGCCTTGATCCCGTTCCTGACGGATAGAGGAACTATCAGAGGGCCAGACATACTTCATTTTATCACTCAATCTATCAATCCAGCAGGCTACCCATACTGACTCACGATCATGTACTATCTTACTCCAGCCTCCCGGTGGTATCGGAGATTCTTCATCGAGATTTAGTGTGACGTCTTCCGGATAGATCCTTGGCTTCCAGTGACCTCGCATTGGATGGTCACCCCGACCCATGAATAAACCAGGAGGCTCTACCATGTAATTTGCGATTTCGGCGTGTTCTCCATCAATATCGACATATCCAAAAGTTTCCTTGAGCTTTAGTCGAGCAACCTTTCTAGTCTGTGAGAGCTTTTTCTTTTCTTCCTTAGTCAAATTGCTAGCAGCCTCTGATTCTTGGAGAAGGAGGACTTCAGAAAGATCCATGTCATCAATTGTTGTGTCTGTATAAGCTGGCGGTAAGATCGACTTTAACCCAGTCAAGAAATTCGAGATAAATGTGGGATCCGTGAAATATGGCGTTGCTCTTTTCTTTACCCACGCGTAGATTTGCTCTTCTTGCTCGGGATTGAGTAGTACCCGTTCTCCTCGGATCTTTATGGAAAGGCCACGATAATTGTATGGTGGTGGAAAAGTAACTCCGTTATGCCGAAGATGCGTCCATCTCATGAGAGCTTTGTCGCCCTTCCCTCCAGTTTCTTGAGTCTTCGTGGGCGGATTCACTCTTTCCACCCTATCCAGCAAGGGGTCAAGCTTGTCAAATTGGACGAGCTCCATGTATTGCTTGAGCTCGTTCTTAAACCTCAGGATGAGTCCTCTCTTCTTGGAAGGCCGACCTGAACCATCGACCGGGTTCAACTCTACCGCGATCCTAGCTGGGCTGCTCTTGTAGGGTGGCATTTTCAGAAGGAAAATCCCGGGGATAGAGGTCTTCAGACGAGCCCAATCTTCCCCTGTCTTGAGAAAGGAATCTAGTCGATCTTCAGACATTTGAATGACCGCCTATCTTCAAAGCTGGTGGGTTTAACATGTCTAGAAAGTCAAGTCCTTGAGCCTCTGGACTTGGCTTCTTTGTATGAATTGCAAGTCTTCAGACATCATTCCAAAGTTTCAGTTGACTTTTCTAATTAAACAGACAGGGAAATATGCGTTTCAGGCTTCTTTTGAATGAGTCAGATCTCTATTTTGTGATCTTGCAGATCATCTCAGATTGCGTAGTAGAGATTATGAACTCTACTTGGTGGGAAGATCAGAAGGTTCAGACATGCTTATCTGTAGTTCACTCTAGATCCAGTCAGAGGCATGGATACCTCAAAGCTGGTCAAACACTCGTTCGATCTACACGTACATTGCGGACCTGAGCTGATCCCCAGACAGTTTGATCCGATCGAGCTAGCTCAACACGTCAAAGGCAAGATAAGAGGTTGCATGATCGAGTCCCATTTTAGTTCAACAGCAGAATGGGCCAAGATTGCTAACAAAGCGATCGGATCACAGGTCCTTTACGGCTCACTTGCTCTGAATTGGTCAGTTGGAGGTATCAACATTGATGCCGTGAATTCCTCTCTAGCTGTAGGTGCCAAGAGCATTTGTATGCCTACGATCCACGCCTCAGGCCACCTCGAGAAGCATGAATGGGATGTCAACCCTGCGTGGGTAGGCGGAACAACTCGCTTCAGTCGTAGGAGTAGTGAGATCACGCCAGTGCCTATTCTTGATAGCACTGGAGAACTCCGCCACGAGGTGCTGAGAGTATTAGAGGCAATAAAGGAAGCAGATGCAATTCTGGCAACTGGCAATCTAAATAGAAGAGAAACAATGGCACTAGTCACCAAAGCTCAGAAGATGGACCTTCGAAGGATCTTCATAACTCACCCACTCTACATGAGCACGAATCTCAGCATAGCCGAACAAAGAAAGCTTACCAAACGAGAAGATACGTACGCAGAATATGCCTATGTTCTGAACACCATCGATGATATCCCGATAAAGAAGATCGTCGACGCTATTCAAAGAGTAGAGCCTGAAAACTGTATCCTAACTTCAGATGTTGGACAAGTACGATCTCCTGGTCCACCGGAGGCCCTGAAACTTTTCGCCAAGGCGCTGATATCAGGGGGGATTCCCGGAAGTGATCTAGAAACGATGTTGGTTACAAACCCGACCAACCTAGTGATGCCATGACTCGTCTTTTGTGAACACGCGTACTAAAAAGATACCCTCTCTTTGTGATTTCCATGAAGCGAATTGGCATAGCCGTCTCTGGAGCCCTGAATACTCATGATGCAATTCACTGTGTAAAAGCTGCTGAGAACGTGGGATATGAGTCAGCATGGGTTACTGAATCGACGAGTCGAGAAGTCTTTAGCTTTACTCAGGCGTTAGCTTCTGCTACTAACAGAATCAAAGTGGGCCCGGGAATAGCGAACATCTACACTAGACCTCCTTCGTTATTAGCCATGGGTGCGGCAACTCTAGACGAAGCTTCTGATGGGAGAGCCCTACTTGGACTAGGAACAAGTAATCGGCCTCGAATTGAAGGAGTTCATGGACTTCCCTATTATCCTCCTCTAATTAGAATGCGCGAATATGTGGAGATAATAAGAAAGTTGTTGGCGGGGGAGAACGTTGACTACAAAGGGACCACCTGTACTTTGAAGTTTCAGCTAGGATTCAAACCTCACCGACCTGTCATCCCCATCTACGTTGCAGCTCTACGAGAGAATATGATAAAGCTCGCAGTGGAACTAGGGGGAAATCTCCTACTTTACTTCAGGACAATAGAAGGAATAGATTTAGCCCGTCGACAGCTCCGCACGAAATCGGATGCGCTTAAGCTTGGCACCAACAAGACTGAAATAGCGAGCTTCATAACAACCGCGATAGCTCCTGAAAGAAAAGAAGCAGAGAAGACTGCCCAACGAGCTATTGCACAATTCGCTACTATACCTCCTTATGTAAAGCTGCTCAAAGAGTCAGGTTTTAGCGACGAGGTTGCTGATATCAATGCCCTTTGGTATCAAGGGGATCGCGCCAATGCAGCTTCCAAGGTGACGAAGAGAATGCTAGACGGTTTAGCGATTGTTGGAACTCCTGAAGAAGGTCGTGCAAAAGTTGAAGAATATCTGTCAGCTGGAGTCCAGCAGCTCATTTTTTACTTGCATCCTACCACCGCTAACGTTCGCGAGTCGCTGACATATCAGATCCGTGCTCTCGCGCTATAACAGAACTGTGGAATTGGGTAACTTATCTGGCCTCCAAAGTATTGATTCAGATCTTATCAGAAATTTGAAGGCCTAAACTTGTCTGCTCAGTCACCTTATTAACGGGTGAAGTCGAATGATGTTTGTTTAGTGGTGATCCAGTGATAGGGTCCGAGGACCTCGATAATCTCCTATTTGGAGATGTTATTGTCTCATCAGCCTCCGCGCCTAAGTTCGTCCTCAACGGCAAAGATGTGGACATCTGGTCTGAAGAGTACAAGGAATATCACTCCAAATCCCCCATTGATTATTTGAGAGAGAAAATCCTTTCACTTGAGAAGACGAATGATATTCCTTTTCCAGAGATTGTGGGTAAAACCCGCGAGAAGGAGCTCGCTATTGAGGGTTTATTCTCTGGCTCTCCACTGTTATTCAAGGGTAGGAGAGGCTATGGAAAGACAACATTTTCGAAAGCTATCGCCAAACTCTTGCCAGATAGAATCCTAGCTATTAAGGGATGCAAGATCTATGATGATCCCACTCGGCCAACATGCTTTTCATGTAAGAGAAAAGTGCTATCTGCCAATAGCGTTGAGTTAGCGTGGATGCCCCGCGTTTGGGTACGGGTGCCAGGAGATCCCATGCTAACGACCAGACAATTAATTGGAGGGATATCTATACAGAAGATTCGTGAGGGAATCGACCTAGACGATCCCGAAGTCTTCATTCCTGGTAGGGCCTTGAAGGCAAACCGAGGAATTGGTTACTTTGATGAGCTTGGCGCCATTCCAACTGCGTTGCAAACACTTCTACACGAGCTATTTGAAGAGGGTCAGGTAACAACTACTGAAGGAGACCTGGTTCCCTTCAAGATTTCAACCTTAGAGCTAGCCTCGACCAATCCTGCAAATTACAGAGGGACAAGTCCCATCAAGGAACCACTCCTTGATAGAATGGAAGAGATAGAGGTTGGCCCACCAGAGACTCTTGAAGAGGAGATTGAAATCGCGAGGAGAAACGTCTACATTTCTCGTAGATTCGGCCAAGAACCTGCTATACCCGAATGGCACATGAAGATTCTGTCCAGAACAGTTCGCTATGGAAGAGATGAACAGGAATGTGCGATCGCTAAGAAAATACAGTCAGAACCCTCCTGTCGCGCTACAATCAAACTATTTGACCACTTGATTTCGAAGGCCCTACGGAGTGGACGTCAAGTACCTTTGTTAAGCGATTATGGGGAAGACTACCAAGTCGTCGAACTAGGTATGTCAGGGAGGATCGAGCTAGAATATGGAGCAAAAGAGGACAAGAAAGAGGTCATTCGTAGCCTCTTCCAGGAGGCCTTCAAGAAGACCCTGAAGGATATCTATGACAAAATTCCCTCGTCAGACTTTGATGCCTTCTACAATTCAGTGATAGGTCTAGGGGAAACGTCTGATAATGGTAGTTTCGTCTCTATCAATAAAGACCTCGTACCAAAGCTCCGGGCCTCAGGCGAGGTACTAGCAGTCATCGAAAGTCTGTTGCCTGACGGCGTAAGAGACGATGAAACATATCTTTCAGCTATTGAGATACTCCTCCAAGCTATTTCTATGTGCTCATCGAAATCGGTTGAACGACAAAAAGATGGCTACGCGATCCGCAGAATAACACAAAATGAAGCCTGACTGCGAGGGTTGCGAGGAAGCACCTGGTCATGGCCTTAGCTCTACCTTAGGGAAGCAAGCCAGCGACGATCTCGTCTATGGCCTCTTTAATCCAGAGGGGCTACAGAGCAATGAGAATAGCGGTCCAGATCTGGAATCTCTCATTCAATCGTATATGAACAAACTAGGTGACGCCGATCTCGAGAAATCAGTGAACGAGTGGTTAAGTGCATCTGATGAGAACTGGGTCTATCGTAATTGGATGTACGAGTCGCTAAGAAAGGAAAAAGGCAAGGAAGAAGCATGGCAAGATATTCTCGAACGGGTGCGTAAGGGGGAGTTACCTCCTTCAGAGCTACCGATGCAACAGCTGCTAGAGAATTTCCCTCGACAAATATCAGAAGCCCTCTCAGAAGAAGGGCTGATAGATCTCAAAGTTCGCAAGATCCCAGGACAACCTAAGGCCCATTTGGGACATGTTGAATTCACTGCAGAGAGTGAGAGGATAATAGCTAGGCGAGTTTTGGAAGAAGCCCTAATCAATCTAGAAAAGATCGGACAGGGACTTCACGAGCTCCCGCAAACAGGTTTTGGAACAGCACCTTCAAGTATAGTTAGTGAATTCGACGAATATCTACATTCATATGATCTCCTCGACATTCAAGAGACCCTCATCCCTACAGCTATTCGCGATCCGGTAAACTTGGCCATAGGCCACGAGGATCTGAAGGCTCGATTGCCCTTACATAAGGCGAGGTCCTCGAACGTGATACTGCTAGACATATCGTATTCGATGTATGGGAACAAGTTTAGAGGAGGGATCATGGCTGCTTTGGCCCTAAGGCAGCTGTTTGAAGAGGAGTTCACTGATGACAATCTCTATGTCATAGCATATAATGACGAACCTCATGTAGTTCTCCCAGGAGATTTGCTAAAGCTCCGCCCAGAAGGAAATACCGACATAGGTCTTGCCTTAGATCTGGCCATCCAATTTCTTTCAAGAGAAGAGGGCAATAGGAACATCTTCCTCATAACTGATAGCGAGCCTACCATATCCTGCGACCGGAGCCAAAGTGCTGAGGATAATGCATACCGCGGAGCCTATCTCGCGGGGAAAGAGGACATCAAACTCAATTTGATAATGTTGGACCCGAAAGCTGATCTTAGAAGAATCTGTGACCAGATGGCTCGGTTAAACGGTGAAGCCATTGTAACCTACGTCGATGATCCTCTCAATCTGAAGGAATTCATCATCAGACCATTTGTCAACCTTCGGCAGATGATCAGAACTGGATGATAAGTACTACTTGGTTATTCGGTTGCCAATCTACATACCGTCAATTCATCCTAGAATGTCAACATCAAAGCAGCAGCATGTTTCATTCCTTTGGTGAAATCGACGATAGATATGTTCTCGTTAGGTGCATGATATCCGGAACCAGTATGTTCAACACCTACACCCATTGAACATTGGATACCCAGTTCGTCTACGAATAGCGTCATAGGACCTGTCCCCGGCATGCTAGGCCAAATGTTTGGCGTTTGTCCATACACTGTCTGGGCTGATACTGTTATCGCTTCGACAATATTTGAATCAATATCACTTTTCGCTGGTTTTTCTGAGGAGTATACCTGGATTTCGATAGTTCCAAAATCATGGTCTTGTAGGTGTTTTCGAAGTTTAGCCAGGATATCGTCCGGGTCTTGATTGGGTACCAACCTGAAGTCAATCTTAGTAGTTGCTCGTCTAGGTAGGACTGTTTTGGAACCCTGTCCCTTGTAGCCGGAGTCTATACCACAAAGGTTGCAAGTCGGCTCGAAGGTCAGACTGATGGCCCTATCCTTGGAAGAAGCAGATCCTAGTAGAGAAGTCACTCCTGCCCATTTCATCAACATCTCGGGATCGAATTCATTCTTTTCCATTCTTGTCATCTCTTTAGCAGAAGGAGCAATGACATCGTCGTGGAAACCTTCAATTTGGATTCTTCCATCTCCGTCCCTCAAGGATCCAATGGCTTGAACCAAGGACCAAGCTGGATTCGGAACCAGTGGTGCAAAGCTAGAATGTAGATCTTTGTCAGCAGTTTCAATACTCAATTCTACATAGAGTAGACCTTTTACGCCCGCGTGAATCTCTGGCCTTCCCGACGGAGTCTTATGGCCTCCTTCCCAAAGACAGCCATCTGCTCTAAGCAGCTCTCGTTCTTTAGAGATGAATTTTGGCAAGTTAGGACTACCCACTTCCTCTTCGCCTTCTACAAAGTACTTCAAATTCGCTGACGGGAGAATACCTGCATCCAGGATCGCTTTAAGAGCGCCCAGTCTTGATACTATGGCACCTTTATTGTCTGCAACACCTCTAGCAAAAATATACCCGTCGCGGACATCAGCTGCGAAGGGATCTGAAACCCACTCCTCAAGTGGATCCGGTGGCTGAACGTCATAATGGTTATAGATTAACAACGTCTTTTCAGCGCCTTGAACCGGTAGCTCGCCATAGAGGGCATCGGGTCCGCCAGGAATCTTGACCATCTTTGCATTCAGCCCTACTTCCACCATGATAGCTCGTAGCTCTTCTGCTGCCTCCTGGAGTGATCTCCCGTGTGCAGACACACTCGGCACCATACACAGGCTACGCAGCTTTGATACGAATGGGTTGGAGAGCGCGTCGCAATTTGAAAGAACCTGTTGGAGTTTATCTTCCAACATACTAACCTACGTTTTCATACAAATCTAAAACTCTTAAGTCGATTGGGTTTCCATATCCAACAGAGTTGCCAAAGCCATCGACTTTCGGATACGATACTTTCCTTTCTCCTTTCACGTGGCGCTACGGTTCCCCTGAAATGAAAAATATCTTCTCTGAAATTAGTTACAGACGCACTTGGAGAGACATTTGGTTGGCTTTAGCTGAAGCTCAGAGTAGTTTCGGCCTAGTTTCTACATCGGAGCTCCAGGACTTGAGAAGAAATGTAGCTAATGTCAACATCGATCGGTCCCATCATTATGAAGAGGCCATAAAGCATGACCTCATGGCGGAGCTTAAAGTCTTCGCAGAACAGAGCCGCGTAGGAGGTGGAAAACTTCACATGGGAGCGACCTCCGCGGATATCGAGGACAATGCTGACGTGCTCCGAATGGGAAAGGCCCTAGATATTCTGCTGACGCGTCTAGTCAGCTGTCTAGACGCCCTGGCTGAAAAAATAATGGAATATCGGGCAACAGTCTGTATGGCTTGGACCCACCTGCAGTCTGCTGAAACTACGACCCTCGGCTATCGTTTTGCCAATTATGCACAGGACTTGGTTCTAGATCTCAAATTGGTCGAATTCTTGAGGCGCGAGATCTTGAGAGGTAAAGGAATCAAAGGCGCGGTGGGAACCTCTGCAAGCTTTGTAGAATTGTTGGGCCAGAAAACAAAACCGGGTAAGCTAGAAGAGCTAGTTGCAAATAAGCTGGGAATAGAAATTGTTCCTGTTGCTACGCAAACTTATCCTCGAAAAATCGATTTCGTCCTCCTTTCTGTCTTAGCGTCTATGACCCAAAGCGCCCAGAAGTTTGGGCTTGACGTTAGGATTCTCCAATCTCCAGCGTTCGGAGAAATGGGAGAACCCATTGCAAAGAAACAAGTGGGCTCCAGTGCGATGCCATTCAAGCGAAACCCTGTCAAAGCAGAGAGAATGTGCTCGTTGGGCAGATATGTTGGTTCCCTTCCGCAAGTGGCGCTACAGAATGCATCTCTTACCATGCTTGAACGAACGCTAGATGATTCTGGCAATAGAAGGATAATTCTTCCCGAAGCCTTTCTAGCTACTGAGGAATGTCTTACTATATACCAGGCCATCGTCAAGAAACTGAACATTTACCCTGCAGGAATCAAAAGAAACGTCAAACGTTTCGGTGAATTTGCAGGGGTTGAAGCACTGTTATCTAGACTTGCATCAATGGGAGCTGATCGCCAGTTACTTCACGAAAAGCTAAGACAATACTCCTTCACCGCTTGGGAAGCCGTAATGTCGGGGCAAGAAAGTCCTTTATTTGAACTATTGATTGAAGACTCTACGATCTCCTCGAAGATCGGCCCCCAGCAGATCAAGAAGCTCCTCAATCCGGCCCGATATACTGGAGATGCAACGGAACGGTGCGACCAGTTCTTGAAGAATGTCATCAATCCATTACGGTCATCCCACAAGAACCGCCTGAGGAAGCAGCCTACTTCGAGATTTTAGGTACCATTATCTAGCCGAAGGGACCCGAGATAAACGCCTGGGTTCTTTATGACAGTACCCACGATCTGACTTTTCATCTTGTTCTTTTCGAATAATTCAATGATATTCTCTGCGTCGTTCTTAGGAGCACATACGCAAAAGCCTATACCCATGTTGAAAGTTCTGTACATTTCCTTCTTATTGACCCGACTCGTCTTCTGAATGAGCTGGAAGATAGGCTGTGACCTGGGCATTCTATCAAGCTTGAAGCCTTTTCGCGCCTTTCTCCCTATCCTGGTAAGCTTGCTAAACGCGCCGCCAGTAATGTGTGCTAAGCCATTCACCTCATATCGCCGGATGATCTCAAGTACTGGTTTAACATAGATGCGCGTAGGTACCAGTAATTCTTCTCCCAAAGAGCGGTCAAAACCGTCAATGGTATCGTCTGCTGCGAATTTCGAGAAAAGCGACTTTCTAGCCAATGACAGTCCATTTGAATGTACACCAGAGCTGGTCACTCCTACGATAGCATCTCCTTCATTTAGCTTGGATCCGTCGATGACTCTATCGCGATTGACTAGACCCAGACCAGTGGCAGCAATGTCAAATCCATTGCGCCCAACCCCGCGGATCATGTCAGGAACAATAGCTGTTTCGCCTCCGACCACAGCCATACGCGCTTCTTCAGCACCACGTAACAATCCCTTTGCCAGCTGGTCTACCAATGCTTCATCGGCATGCTTGAGGGCAATGTAGTCTACTAGACAGAGGGGTTCAGAACCCAGACAGATCAAATCGTTGGCGCACATGGCAACACAGTCGACTCCTATGCTCTCATACCCTTTATCGACCATCTGTGCCACCAAGACTTTGGTCCCGACTCCATCAACGTGTATTGCAAGAAGTCTATCCCCGCCAATATCGATCAATCCAGCATAGTGACCTATTCCTCCTACTACCTGGCCAAATCTTCGTCTACGATGATCAAAGGACTTGGTAAACTTTCGGGCTAACAAAGAGTGGATCTTGGCTACATCGTTAATGTTTACCCCAGCATTAGCATATCTTGAGACCCTCACTAGATTCAGAGCTCCAGTCCAGTCAATACTTTGTAGGCAAAAATGTACCGCTTCGTCGTCTCCTCGATGAGCTCCATAGGCAGTATTGGAGGGGTGGGCAGTTCTCCCCCTTCTTTGCGTGCAGTCTCAAGCTGTTCCTTATAGCTAATACTCGCTAACCAATCACGAATTGGCTGCTTGTCATAGCTTTCTTGGTTTCGACCTACCGCGTATTTTTCCTTTGGCCAAAGTCGAAACTCATCAGGACCTATCGAATCAGCAAGTAAGATTTGTTTCCTTTCGTCCCTTCCAAATTCAAGCTTTAGGTCAGCAAGTATGAAGCCTCCCAACTCAGCTCTATGCGCCATATTAGCATAGATCTCTAGGCTTCTTCTTCGCACCTCCTCGAGTTCTGAAGTCTCAAGCCAGTGGTTTCTTAGAATCTCAGCTTCTGAGACTGGAAGATCCTTCTCATCAGACTTTGTCGTAGGGTCAAATATAGGTTCAGGGAGTCTCTCTGCCAAAGCCATTTCATGAGGTACATCGATATCACCCGTCCGAATTCTCTCGTAAAAGCTACCATAGGCATATCCACGAACGATGCATTCTATTGGTAGCATCGAGAGATTTCGAACATTCATTCTGTCCTTATCAACGACATCCATCATGTGGTTTTCCACTCCCAAGTTTCGAAACCAATAAGCAGCAAATTGACAAAGGATCTCGCCCTTCCTTGGAATGATTGAAGGTAGAATCACGTCGAAGGCTGATACCCGATCAGTGAAGTGGAATTGAAGACTGCCGTCGTCGTTAATGTAAAGATCCTTCACTTTCCCGCGTCGCAAGAGTTTGGGCATCTACTTCATCGTCTCCCGATAAGCCTTGAGACGGTCACCAAGAGTCTTGTCCTCAAGAGCCAGAATTGCAATAGCCATGAATGCTCCATTCCTTCCATTATCTATACCCACGCATCCGACAGGAATACCTGGTGGCATCTGGACGATCGAAAGTAGTGAATCTAGCCCGCCTAGCTTTACAGAGACTGGGACACCAATCACTGGCCTAGTCGTGATCGAGGCCAAGACTCCTGGTAGATGGGCTGAGAGACCGGCTACAGCGATGAATACATTAGCCGGCGAATCCCTCACATATTTTTCAAGTCCTTCGCGATTCCTGTGAGCCGAGATGAATTTTACGTCATGGGCCACTGAAAATTCGGTGAGGACCTTTACGATATCATTTGTAATAGCTTCATCGGATTTGCTTCCGGCAATTACAGCAACTTGGGGGTTCATTCTAGATCTCCTTGAAATTGCTCGAGCATGGCAACCAGATCGACAAGTCTTATGAATGGCAATATGTCGGATACTTTGCCAATGGCATTCCTTTCAATTCTACAATAATACAATTGTTGGACACCGTTTGGCAAGTCAAACCCCCTTTTAAGATGAGGCTTTCAACCATTATTAGTTTAATGTAAGTGATTCCACATCAGTAAAATAGATAGGACTAGCAAATCAGTCCTCAAACCTCAGAGCCTCTACGAGATTTCCCTGTCCTCTCCAATATCTTTTCGATAGAAACTTCCAGTCCAACTTATTTGTTCAGCCACGCCATATGCATTTTTTCTTGCATTCTCTAATGAACTTCCCCGTGCGGTGACATTCAAAACTCGTCCACCATTTGTAATCCATGACCCTAACTTACGGTCTGTGTTCAACTTTATTGATCGCTTAGTTCCTGCATGAAATATTTCTACATTGTCTGGTTTCTTCTTATCTAGTCCATCTATAATATATCCAGTTTTATATTTGCCTGGATAACCTCCTGAACACATTACAACAGTTAATGCATATCCATCATGAAATATTGGATCTGATTGTTCATCCAGTTTATTTTGTGTAACTGCTTCCAATAATGGATAGAGCTTACTCTTCATCAACATCATTAATACTTGGCATTCAGGGTCACCGAATCTTGCATTATATTCGATAACATATGGAGAACCGCCTTTATCAATCATCAATCCTATGTACAATATTCCTTTGTAAACAAGGCATTCTTCTTTCATTCCTTGGAGAGTAGGTATAACAATCTGTTCTTCTATCGTTCTCTTTATCTTATCCGTAATACGCGAAGTAGGACAAAATGCTCCCATACCACCCGTATTTGGCCCGATATCACCGTCTCCAACTCTTTTGTGATCTTGACAAAATGGGAGTATCTTATAATGGTCGCCATCAGTTATTACAAAACAACTTGCTTCGTCACCTGCTACAAAATCCTCAATTAATATTTTATTGGATGAAGAATTGAATATATTATCAATGAAGATAGACGGAATAATATCAAGTACTTGTTTATAATTAGAACAAATTACTACACCCTTCCCCCCACATAATCCGTCTTCTTTAATAACAATTGGATATCGTTTTCGAGTATGTTCATCAGTCAGAAGATTAATTACTTGTGACATTCCCTGTTCGCCCCGAGTAAATGTTAACCAATGTGCAGTAGGTATATTATGACGTTTCATAAATTCCTTAGCCCATAACTTACTGGTTTCCAACCTTCCAGCGAGTTTAGATGGGCCAAAAACGGGTATTCCTTTTAATTCCAATTCATCAGTTAATCCATTCTCAATAGGTGTTTCTGGGCCAATTACTATCAAATCCTTAGATGTCACATCTTCAATATTGCGTAAAATATGAATACCTTCATTTCTCAACTTCCACCGAATAGAATCTTCTCTACCACCATTTCCTATTACTAATACATTCATTCAATCAACTCTTTTTGTAAAGCTGTTACTTCATCTTGACTCATTAATTGTAGTGAATGTTCTTGAAGTTGAAATCATGGCACATATTAATTCGTCGCCTCCATCCGGAAAAGTTGTTATCGCATAGTAGAAGAATCTATTAGCATTGTATTTTTCACTGCCTTTCCCCAAACGGAAGAAATCAAAGATCGGGTTCAACAGTTGTTTCACTAGCTTGTGGATCCAGATCTTATCAGACGTCGATCAGTAAGGATCATATCTACCCCAACGTCCACGACAGAGATGGGGAGTTGTGGAAGGACTTGAAAATCGAAGGCCAGTCCAACACAAGGAACTCTCCTTTTTAGCTTTGTCAAACATCGATCATAATATCCTCCTCCATAGCCAATACGAAATCCGCGCTCATCCCATGCAACTCCTGGAATCAAGTTAAGATCTGAATCCTCTAAAGAAGCTGGACGCCTGAAAGAGACCTTTGGTTCAAGAACTGAAAAAGTTCCAGACACTAGTTCCTTTTGCGGATCCCGAATTTCAGAGAAATTCAAGCTATGGCTTGAGATATCTACAAAGGGCACCAATACCTGTTTTTTGGCAGCTAATGCTTCACTTATAATCCATCTAGTATCGACCTCGTTCTCCTTTGACACGTATGAAGAGATAGTTGATGCAACCTTGTATTCTTTCATTTCAAGTAGGCGTGTTCCGATTATCCGACTTAGATCATGAATAGTCTGAGATAGATAGCTCTGTCTCCTCTTGAGCATCTCTCTTCGTATTACATCCTTTTCGACCTCAGTCATACCCATCTTTTGACTAGGTGAACAGTAGTATTCTTTGTTTGTTCCGCCGCGGTGATGACGGTATTATGCAACAACATTGCAATCGTCATGGGCCCCACCCCACCAGGAACCGGAGTAAGATATCCAGCTCTATCACGAACAGATTCGAAATCTACATCTCCATAGAGTTTTGACCCCATTCGGCTTACACCCACATCGATCACTACAGCCCCTTCCTTCACCATGTCGGCAGTGACTACGAATTCGGGGCGCTTTCCTACTGCAGTTATTAGGATATCTGCTTCTCGAGTGTATTTGTCCACGAGGGGAGTTTTCGAATGACACATAGTAACAGTGGCGTCCTGGTTCAACATCAGCATGTCCGTATTCAAGGGAAGAACCTGCATTGGGTCTACTGTAGTGAGAAGCTGGTACAAAGGTTTCCCAACAAGATTGCTTCTGTTCAAGATAACAAGGTGTTTTCCCGCGACATTAATTTCATAGTGGTTCAAAAGGGCCATAATGCCTTTTGGTGTACATGGGAAAATCGAGTGTTTCCTGTATGAGATACGACCCAAATTAATGGGGTTCAGGCCATCAACATCTTTTGCTGGCAGTAATCCTTCGATGATCTGGAAGCTGTCTATATTACCAGGCAAGGGCAACTGGACTAGTATTCCGTGAACATTATTATCGCGATTGAGCGTATCTATCAGATCTAGGACTTCGTTCTGACTAGCGCTTGCAGGCAGTTCATAGTTCTTTGAAATTATTCCAACTTCTCCACAAGCCTTATGTTTCATCTTTAGATAACTACGTGATGCCGGGTCATCCCCTACGAGGACAGTTGCAAGGCAGGTGCCCACCCCTAATTCTTGTAGACGATCTGCTTCCCTTCTAACTTCATCTTTGACCAATACTGCTACTTGTTTGCCATCCATGATGATGGCGGTCATTCGCGAATACTCACTTGATGTCCCTCTATTAGTATACGCCCTTCCGCAAAGTATTGAATAGCTTCGGGGTAGATTCTATGCTCTTGCTCAAGTATCCTGGCAGCTAACGTTTCCTCCATTTCATTTTCCCTAATTGTGACAGCACTCTGAATAATTATTGGGCCCGTGTCTACACCCTCTTCAACAAAATGAACAGTGCATCCGCTCACTTTTGCCCCGTATTCTAACGCCTGTTTCTGAGCATGCAAACCGGGGAACGAGGGTAGAAGAGATGGATGGATATTCATAATCCTCCCGGCATATTGCTTCACTAAATCTGCTCCCAGGATTCTCATAAACCCCGCCAAGACGACCAGTCCTTCTTTAGGGGTGACGCCATGCTTGGCTAGCTCTTTTGCCAATTCGATGTCGAACTCTCTCCTCCTGTTTTTGTATGATAGAGAATCCACCACAGCTATTGGGATGGAGAACGAACGTGCGATCTCTAGTGCTAGGGCTCCAGGATTGCTGGTAATTACCACCGCAACTTCTGTTTGCGGAATCTGCTTTGTTTGGACGGCTTCGATAATAGATGCCATGTTAGTTCCCCTGCCTGAAACTAGAATCCCGAGTTTAAGGGCCAATTTAGCTCTTCATCTGAGTCCTAGTCTTGAAATTCAAGGTGGGAGTTCCCAGACAACTGTAATTTCCTGTAGTGCACGAATGGCAAAGATCTGTTAATGGTAGACCTATCCCTTTGCTCAGGTTTGAACTATCGTTGTACACGACTTGATCTGCATCGATCCTTGAGGCTACCGTCTTTGATATCTCAGTAAGGTCTTTGTCCCCTCGAATTGGCCCGCGAGCTACGAGCTCTTGCCGCGTGGGAAAATCGATCCCCATGTAACATGGATGTCTAACAGGGGGGAAGGTCACGACAATTTTCACGCTTTTTGCACCGGCATTCCTTAAAACACGAACTACAATTTTGGAGCTAGTCCCACGCACTACACTATCATCGACGAGGATTACATCTTTTCCGACAACAGTAGAAGTTATGGGGATCATCTGTTTTACGATTTCCGCTCGGCTCCCTTGGCTTGGTTCGATAAAGCTCCGCATAGTACCCCTCTTTCGATATCGATCCTTCATCAACCCCTCTTCCATAGGAATTCCACTTTCTTCAGAATATCCAAGGGCTGCAGGCCTAGCAGAATCAGGCACAGGTATCACAACATCGCCTTTGAGGGGGACGCGCTGTGCCAACAAGCGCCCGACTCTCTTCCTAGCTTCATAGACGCTGATTCCCTCTATTATGGAAGATGGATGAGCGAAGTACGTGTATTCAAAGCTACAATGAGCTTTCTGTACTCTCTTAGCAAAGAGCCTGGACAAAAGTCCTTCTTTGTTTACCTTGACAATTTCCCCGGGTCTAATATCACGGATCAGTTTTGCATCTACTGATGCAAAAGCACAACTCTCTGAGGCAACGAGGTAGGTAGAAGTAGGAATATGATATCCCAAGGAAAGCGGCCGGAATCCCTGAGGATCGCGCGCTGCGTAAATATCTCCCTCGTTCGTTATAAAGACCAAGGAATATGCGCCAGTGAGCTCGTGGCTCACCTTCTCCATTGCTGTGAACCAGTCATCTCCTCCGCGAAGGCTCTGTTGTAGTCGAAGACCCAACAACTTGGTATCGGTAACGCTATGATTCAAGGAAAACTCCCCTTTCATTCTAGCGAACAGATTTTCGTGATTAGCTATTGTTCCGTTTTGCGCTAGTGAGAAGTCTTCTCCAATATCTATTGGGTGAGCATTTTCTAGTATAGTTCGGCCTTTAGTAGAATAGCGGACGTGACCGATTCCTGATTGTCCCTTCCAATCCAACACACGCCCGCTTAAACCCTCTACTGCAAGACCCATTCTCCTGAAAGTCTTGTGTCCACGGACGCGTATCCCCCATGACTCCTGACCTCTGTGTTGTAATGCTTCCAGACCTCGAACAAGCATTGGTGCCACATCGTAACCGGAGAGCGAGTAGGCAGCTAGAACACCACACTTTTCCTTCAAACTATATCGCCCATCAACCGTGGTATGGCCTCGGCCCATCGTTGCTTCATCTCAGGGACTGATAGATCCACTAGAGTTTTGCCACCATATTTCAATCTGAGATGAGATCCGTCGTCTACTTGACCAATACAAGCAACAGGCAATCCTTGGTCTTCTAGTGACTTCATAATTTTTTTCACCATCTTCCTGTTGACCTCGAGAATGAATCGACCATGGCTTTCACTGAAGAGTAGCTCGTCAATCTGTCTAGTTTTAGCGGGAATTTGTTCCGCCTCCACAGATGCCCCAAGTCCTCCCTCTATGCACATCTCTGCCAACGTGACGATCAGACCGCCCTTAGAACAGTCGTGGACGGACTTGATTCCAGGTTCTCGGTATATTTTCACTATGTTTTCAATTCGTTTCCTTTCATTTCTTAGATCGACTTTAGGCACTTTCCCGCCACTGAACCCATGAATTTGTTCATAATATTCTGAGCCACCTAGCTCAGGTGCAGTTGATCCCACAATTATGAGTGCGTCTCCGACCTCTTTCAGTCCGAACCCGAATAGTTTTGGAGCTTTGTTATCGATCAAGCCAACTACCACTACTACTGGTGATGGTTTGATAGCAATCTTCGTATCGCTGTCCTCGTTGTAGAAACTGACTTTTCCACCAACACATGGTAGATCAATTGCACGACAATATCTTGAAAGTCCACGGACAGTCTGTTGAAAGCTCCAAAAGACCTCGTGGTCGCCAGGGTCGCCAAACTGCAAGTGATCAACCATACCAATTGGAAGAGCACCCACACAGGCAAGATTTCGACAAGCTTCCGCGAGTGAGCCCTCTGCACCCAGACCAGGACTTATACTACAGTGTTTGCTATTCCCATCACAGGTCAAGGCAAGGAATTTTCCATTAGGTAACCTGAGAACAGAAGCATCTGCTGCACCTGGCTTCAAAATCGTTCGAACTCCAACCTCGTGATCGTATTGGCCGTATACCCAGCTCTTACTTGCTATTGAGGGACTGGCCAGCAATTGTAGCACTATCTCACCCATATTGGTTGGCGAGCGAGGAGGATCAAGCTGAACCCTCCTGCTCTTTGGTTTTAGGGATCTTCGCTGCAATAACGGAGCCTGGACTACCAAATCCACAGGCAAATTTGCCAGCAGCTTTTCGCTTTTTCTAACTTTGATCACCTTCTGCTTTATGACATGGCCAATAGTTGAATAGGGCAAGCCATATCTTTGTAGTATTTGCTCCACATGCCTGGTTCTCTTAGGATCGACAACGTAGAGCATTCTCTCTTGCGACTCTGAAGCCATCACTTCTTCTGCAATGAGATCAGACTCGCGTACATGCACCAGAGAGAGATCGATATCCGCCCCACAATTTCCGCTTGAAACTGCTTCCGGCACTGCACATGCAAGTCCACCTCCACCCAGATCCTTCATGGCACGTAGCGCACCCGCTTCTTTGGCTTCAAGGGTAGCCTCAATGATCAGCTTTTCAGTAAATGGGTCAGGAACCTGAACCGCAGCTCGATCCTTCTCATTACCAGTTAGGTTCCTAGAGGCAAAGGTTGCTCCTCTAATCCCATCTCTACCAGTACTACCGCCTACCAGCATCAACTGATCCCCAGGTCGACCGTTCTGAGAGTAGACCAAGGTATCAGCTTGTCCTAATCCCACACATGCGACGTCGACAAGACAATTTGACTCGAACGAACTGTCAAATTCAATTTCCCCACCGACTGTGGGGATACCAACACAGTTCCCGTATTCAGCGATTCCTCTGATCACATTTTTCATTAGCCATCTTGAATGGCCACTTTTGGTCACGTCCCCAAATCTTAAGGGATCAAGAAGTGCTATTGGGCGACTTCCTATAGATAATATATCGCGGAGCACGCCACCGACACCTGTAGCTGCGCCCCCGTATGGGTCAATAGCCGAGGGATGGTTGTGACTCTCTACATGTATTGTAACAACATAACCATCACCTACATCAAGGACGCCAGCATCGAAGCCTGGTCCTAAGAGCACTCGAGCTCCTTTAGTTGGCAGTTCCTTAAGCAGTGACTTTGAGGACTTGTAGCTACAATGTTCTGACCACTCCGCGTCAATAATGCTCCACTCCAACGGAGTAACTTTCCGTCCCAGCTGCCTCTGTACCAATGCCTTTTCATCCCTGGTTAGCGATAGAAACATAGGAGTAAGCTGCGTCACAAAGTCATGCCTCCTTGAATTTGGGATAACAGAGAACGGAAAATCAGGAGACCGTCGTCAGAATGAAAAGGACTTAGAATCTTCTCAGAGGCCCGTTCTGGGTGTGGCATCATCCCAATGATGTTCCCTGTACGATCGCAAATTGCCGCTATGCTAGAACATGAACCATTTGGATTCGACTCATCATTACACAACCCTTGATTGTTCACATATCTAAGAAGGATCTGGCCGCGGCGATCCAATTCTTCAATCTGATTCTCAGGTAGAAAATAGCGTCCTTCGTTGTGTGCTATGGGCATCCTCAGAACGCGTCCAACTTCGAGACGACGCGTGATAACAGATGCCGTGCTCTCTACGCGCAGCATTGTCCACTGACACATGAACCGTAGAGAAGAATTCCTCAAGAGCGCGCCTGGTAGTAGTCCTGCTTCGACGAGTATCTGGAAACCATTGCAAATTCCAAGGACTGGCTTTCCTTTTCTTGCCATATCTCGAATTCCTTTCATTATAGGACTCTGGGTTGCGATAGCACCAGCCCTCAAGTAATCACCATAAGAAAAGCCTCCCGGCAATATCGCCGCTTCGTAAGATTCTAGGCTTCTTTCTTGATGCCAAACCAGTTGTACATCAGTGTTCAGCACTCTCTTCAAGACGTACAGAGTGTCGAGATCACAATTGCTTCCCGGGAAACGAACTACAGCAACTGTCAATCTTGACTCTTTCCAAGGGCCACATGAACAGAATGGGCCGCAGGGTTGAAGATGCGTAGCTCATCACAAAGTCGCTGTACAATCATCTTCGCCTCCTTAGCACTCTTAGCCTGGATTACAATCTTGAGAAGCTTTGCTACTCGAACTGACTTCACAGATTCAAACCCGTTCTTCCAAATCAAATCGCGCTGAATAACCTCGCCCTCGGGGTCACGCGCACCTGGTTTACCCTCGATTACTACATCAATGAGGTAGTCCGAGGAAGCCACCAGTGATCTAAAAAATCTTGACACTATTTAAGCCAGTCTTCAAACGGGCATCCTAAAACACCAACATACTACAACATAGCATCCATAAACGAATATTTTGGAATATTAGCAGTACTTTACTTCCCAGTATTAGTTAGTTATTGGTTTTCGGAAAGGTGTTCTTCTGTATGGGCAGCTACATCATGCCGGGCATACCGCCCATACCGCCCATACCGCCCATACCGCCCATTCCTGGAGGCATGCCACCACCCGCACCAGGAGGAGGTTCTTTCATTTTACCGGATGCTATAACATCGTCTATGCGCAATAGCATACTAGCAGCTTCAACAGACGATTTAATGATCTGTTCCTTCACTTTGAGTGGCTCAATGATGTTTTTTGAGTATATGTCTACGACTCCAGCGTCTACCACACTGATACCGGCCCATTTCTTACCTTGACTGTGTTTTGCTCTGAGATCTACCTGAGTATCTATGATGTCTAGTCCAGCATTTTCAGCCAGTGTAAGAGGAATTGCCTCCATAGCGTCAGCAAACTTCTGTGCTGCAAGCTGTTCCCTGCCAGTTAGCTTTTCTGCCCATTTACGGAGCTGGTGAGCAATCTGAGCTTCGGGTGCTCCGCCCCCAGCAACAACTGCTGGTTTTTCAAGAACGTCCTTCGTTACCATCATTGCATCATGAATGGATCGTTCTGCTTCGTCTACAACTCTTTGAGATCCTCCCCTAATCAGCATGGTCACTGCCTTGGGGTTCTTGCAGCGTTCTATGAAGAACCATTTATCGTCCTCTAGCTTCCTCTCTTCTCCTAGTTCAGCATGGCCTAGCTCTTTTGTTGTAAGGTCATTCAGATTAGTTATGATCGTAGCTCCAGTTGCCTTTGCTAGCTTCGTCATGTCACTCTCCTTTACTCTCCGGATACCAACTATGTTCGCTTTCGCTAGGTAATGCTGAGCGATGTCATCAATACCCTTCTGACAGACAATAACATTGGCACGCGCGGCTTTCAGTTTGTCCACCATCTCTTTCAACATCCGATTCTCTTCGTCTAGAAATCTCTTCATCTGAGTTGGGTCGTTGATTCTTATCTCTGCGCTGAACTCGGTCTTTTCAATTTCCAGAGGTGCATTTATGAGAGCGATCCTGGCTTTATCGACACGCTTCGGCATTCCTGCATGTACTACTTCTTTGTCTAGGACTATGCCCTTGATCAGTTTCGTGTCAACAAGCGATCCTCCCGGTTTCTTCTCAACCTTGACATTGTCAAGATCGACCTTGTGGCAACAGACGCGACCGTTGGCATCTTCGGCTTTCTCCGCTATGGAGATCAAAGCCTCAACAACGTGCTTTGCCAGGTCACTACTTTCTTCAGAGACCAGCTTGGTGAACATGCTAGTCCTTGCAACCTTCTCTAACATCTTTCGGTCGCCGGGGGTTATCTTGATGGCAATCTTGTTCAGAATATTCAATGCTTGGTCCGCGGCACTACCATATCCATCCACGATTAGCGTGGGATGAACGTCCTTGGTAACGAGCTCCTCCGCATGCTCTAGCAAGGCTCCTGCCAAGACGACCGCAGAGGTTGTTCCATCCCCAACTTCGTTATCAGTTGTTTTTGAAATCTCTACCATCATCTTTGCAGCAGGGTGCTGGACGTCAAGTTCCTTCAGGATCGTTGCTCCGTCATTAGTGATTGTTACATCGCCTAGTGTGTCTACCAACATTTTATCCATACCCCGAGGCCCGAGTGAGGTCTTCACCACGTCAGAGATTATGCGCGCGGCCATGATATTGTTACGTTGTGCCTCCTTCCCGCGCGATTGGGACGAACCCTCTTTCAGTATTAGGACTGGGGTATTTCCTTGACCTTGTGCTGCCATTTCAAATTCTCCTCTTAGATACTAACCTGTGGTCACTAACTTTAGAGGATAACTACTTAAGCATATTGCCAGTAGCACTCAGGAGGGTACAAAATTTGCCTCACAATGAGCGGATTGAGCAACTGCTGGACATGTTGGGTAATGAGACCAGGCGCAGGATACTGAAGGCATTGGCCGAAGAACCGCGATACTTCAATGAATTGTCACGCGCAGTTGGAGTAAGTCAACAAGCTGTACTCAAGCACCTTGAGCTACTAGTCGAGGCAGGCGTAGTGACATCCTTTAGGGCCAAGAGCGATCTTGCTGGCCCGGACCGAAAGTACTACCAGTTGGACAGACCATTTTATTTGAGCATCGAAGTCGCTACCGGTGCAGTAGGGATAGAACTTCAAGATTTAGATAGAAAATCTAAGAGGGAGCCCGAGGAGAAGTGGGAACGAGGAGTAGGTAGCAGGATACAACAGCTCGAACGTGCTAACGATGTATCGCAGATGATCGAGCTGTCAGAGGGGATCTTGAAAGAACTAGATGATGAGATCCAGCGACTGGATAGGAGAAAGTTTTCCCTCATGCAGGGTAAACGAATGATAATGAGACGAGTGCATGAAGAAATTCGCGGCTCCTACGATTCTGACTTGGAGAGACGAATTCTTTATGCATGGCTTGCCGAGGGTGGACGTATAGATCTGGAGACACTTTCAGAGTCCCTGGACAAGAGAGAAAAAGAGGTTCGGCAGGCTGTGGATCGCCTTCAGCGTCGTAATGTCGTAAGAATCCCCGTTGACTAGAATCGGATATGGATAGTACAAAACGGAAGAACCGGTTTTAGATGTGCAAGTGGCAAGCACGTATACGAACGTCATCTTCCGAAGAACGTAGTCTCTCAAACGTTCTGTCACGAATTACCGCGGTGTGCCAAGCGATGAACCTGCCGCGGAATGAAAGAAATTGCGCGGCACTCTACAGCATAAAGTAGCTGCGGCGGTGGTCATTGAGATTACTGTTCGAAACCGATGACGAAAGATATTTGATAATATGAAGTTAACATTAAACCCAGTTTGGAAGATGTTTTTCTCCAGCTGACTGGTAGAACAATCACAGAGAATGGCGGGACTCGGTAAGATTCTCGAGGATTAAACAGATCGATGTAGACTAGCCTGTTTAGTCCATATCGCCCATGCCACCCATGCCGCCTTCGCCGCCTGGTGGAGGGCCACCGCCTTTCATCTTACTAGACGAGATCACATCGTCAATGCGGAGAATCATGCATACTGCTTCAGAAGATGATTTTATGATCTGTTCTTTGACCGCGAGAGGTTCCACAATGCCTTCGCTTGAAAGATCGGCGACCTTTCCTCCAGAGACATCAATACCGAACCATTTCTTCCCATCACTGTGTTTTGATCGCAACTCCACCTGAGTATCGAGCGGGTCTAGTCCAGCGTTATGAGCAAGAGCAGTTGGAATGGCCTCTATGGCTTCTGTGAATTTCTGTGCTGCAAGCTGTTCCCGGCCACTTAGCTTTTCTGCCCATTTTCGGAGCTGGTGAGCAAGTTCAGCCTCTGGTGCTCCTCCTCCAACGACCATCTGTGGTTTTAGAATAACATCCTTTACTACCATTACAGCGTCGCGGACGGATCGCTCTGCTTCGTCTACAACTCTTTGGGATCCTCCCCTAATCAGCAGGGTTACTGCCTTGGGGTTCTTGCAGCCTTCTATGAAGACCCACTTGTCATCCTCAAGTTTCCTTTCCTCAACTAGCTCAGCTTGACCGAGGTCTTTCTTAGTAATGTCCTCAAAGTTCGTTATGACCCTAGCTCCAGATGCCTTCGCGAGTTTGTCGATGTCACTTTGCTTTGCACGTCGCACAGAAAGAATTCCTGCCTTTGCAAGATAATGCTGAGCGATGTCATCAATACCCTTCTGACATACAACTACGTTAGCGCCTGTGTTGATTATACTATCAACCATTCCCTTCAGTAAGCTGTTTTCCTCGTCTAAGAACGCCGTCATTTGACTGGGGTCAGTAATGTTTAGTTTTGCATCGAATTCGGTCTTCTCAATCTCAAACGCTGAATTTATGAGAGCGATCCTGGCTTTATCGACACGCTTCGGCATTCCTGCATGTACTACTTCTTTGTCTAGAACTATGCCCTTGATTAGAGACGTATCCTTGAGAGATCGTCCTGGCTTCTTCTCAATCTTCACGTTGTCTATGTCTATTGTGTAACTAGTTCCGTTCGGCTCCGCTACTGAAAGCACAGCATCTACAGCACGATCAGCTAAGTTGGCCGACTCCCTTGACACAAGTTTAGACCTCAAAGCTGTTATGGCGAGTTTGACAAGCTGAGTCTTGTCAGTCGGCTTGATCTTTATTGATATTTTGTCTAGTATTTTCAAAGATTGGGTTGCTGCCTTTCGATATCCGTCTACAATGACTGTAGGATGAATATCCTGTGCCAGTAGTTCCTCTGCGCGCTCAAGAAGTGCTCCTGCTACTACAACTGAAGATGTCGTACCATCGCCAACCTCGTTATCAGTTGTCTTTGAAATCTCCACCATCATCTTTGCAGCTGGGTGCTGAACATCTATCTCCTTCAGCATTGTGGCTCCGTCATTAGTGATTGTTACATCACCCATCCCGTCTACCAACATCTTATCCATACCCCGAGGCCCGAGTGAGGTCTTCACTATTTCAGCTATAATTTTTGCAGCCATGATATTGTTCCGTTGGGCTTCTCGTCCTTTCGTCTGTGAGCTACCCTCCTTCAGGATCAATACTTGCTGACCGGATTGAGTCATTGCTGGAATTGCTTGTGCCATAACATAATCTACCCTTGTTGATACTAACCTTGCGTCACTAACCAAAGGAGATAACTATTTAAAACTATCGTGAATACATTTTATCTAGATAATAGCATTTGGCAAAGACAATCGGAATCGACCTTGGGACAAGCAACTCGGCTGCTGCCTGCATGGTAGGAGGAAGACCAACGATCATCCCGAGCTCTGAAGGGACTAGTTTAGGGGGTAAGGCTTTCCCCTCCGTGGTAGCTTTCACAAAGGACTCACAGGTTCTTGTTGGTGAACCTGCACGAAGACAGATCGTTACTAATCCTGATGGAAGCATCACTGGTATCAAGCGCAGAATGGGCACAGACTATAAAGCAAAAGTACATGGCAAAGAGTACACCCCCCAGCAAATCTCATCATTTCTCCTCCAGAAGATCAAACGGGATGCAGAGGCATTTCTTGGCGATAAGGTCGACAAGGCAGTGATCACAGTGCCTGCCTACTTCAACGATAATCAACGCCAAGCCACTAAGGATGCTGGCGAAATCGCGGGCCTTGAAGTGATTCGGATTATCAACGAACCCACAGCAGCTTCACTTGCGTACGGTTTAGACAAGGGTGGGACAGATCAGAAGATTATGGTTTTTGATCTTGGAGGTGGAACTCTTGATGTGACGAACATGGAGTTCGGTGGTGGGGTTTTCGAAGTGAAATCCACTAGTGGAGATACCCGGCTTGGAGGCACGGATATGGACGATCTAATCTTAGAACATCTCCACAAGAAGTTCTTGAGTGATAGTGGAATAGATATTTCAAACGACAATACGGCGATGACTCGCTTAAGAGAAGCTGTAGAAAAAGCGAAAATCGAGCTCTCCACAACCCTAACTACAGATATCAATCTTCCATTCATCGCGTCTGACAAGGCTGGTCCCAAACATCTCTCAATATCATTGAGTCGCGCTACACTTGAGCAGTTGGTTAGGCCGGTGATTGAACGATGCAGAGGCCCTACAACTCAGGCCCTAGCTGACGCAAAGCTAAAGCCCGAAGACGTCAATCGTGTAGTTCTTGTTGGCGGGCCTACCCGAATGCCGATTGTTCAGAACTTCCTTAGAGAGCTAATGGGAAAAGAACCAGAGAGGGGAGTAGAACCAATGGAGTGCGTAGCATTAGGTGCTTCAATACAAGCAGGCGTCTTGGCAGGTGAAGTAACTGATCTTCTACTGCTCGACGTTACTCCTCTTTCATTGGGCGTCGAAACTCTCGGTGGCGTAATCACGCATATGATTGAGCGCAATACTACAATTCCCACTAAAAAAACCGAAGTTTTCTCGACTGCAGAGGACTTTCAAACAGTTGTTACAATTCACGTTCTCCAGGGAGAACGACCAATGGCTACTGACAACACGTCACTGGGACGCTTCAACCTAGAAGGCATTCCACCTGCACCGCGAGGAGTTCCCAAGATAGAAGTGACTTTTGATATTGATGCGAATGGGATACTGAGCGTCTCAGCTAAAGACATTGCGACAAATAAGGAGCAGAAGATCACAATTACAGCAGGGGCCAAGATGAACGCGGAAGAAAAAGAGAGAATGATCAAAGAAGCAGAACAGTTCTCTGAACAAGATAAGAAACGCAAGGAGGAAGTAGAGCTCGTGAATGAAGCTGAGAGCATGATATACACTGCACAAAAAACCAAAGATGAACTCAAGGATCGTCTTCCCCCGGAGCAGGCGGAACTAATTGGGAAAGCGATTGATGAGTTGAATGCCGCGCGAAAAGAAAACGACAATGGAAAGATAAAAACCAAACTAGAAGAGCTACGACAAGTAGTCCAGCAGGCATCAGCCACGGTCTACCAACAGGAGTCTCAACAACAACCGGGCCAGTCAGAGGAGACGTCAGGTGGTCCAGAATATCAGCCACCTCCACCCGAGCAGCAAGACCAGCCAGGCCAGCCGCCTCCATAAAAGCATCGGGCTTCAAAGCTGCAGGAATACCCAGTTCGGCATAGCCGTGCATCTTAGTGGTAGTCACGAGGAAAACATCCCGTATGAATTAGATGGTATAGTGATCGCTGTTCTGTAATTTTCATTAAGTTTACCGCTCTGCGATCCAGATCAAGATCAGAATTTTCCCGGTATCCCGAATCTTTCAGTGCAGATGGAGTGTCGTTTTACTTTCCTTCATTCATAATCAAGATGTCTTTATTGAGACTATGGAGATCTCCAACACCTGTAAAGATCATTGCCCTCTTCAGCTCATCTGTCAAGAGTTGAATCACCCGTGATACACCAGGTGCTCCAGCGACCGCGACGCCCCAGAACACAGGCCTGCCAATCAAGACTGCCTTTGCTCCCATGGCCAAGGCCTTCAACGCGTCAGTACCTCGTCGAAATCCTCCATCGATTAAGACATCCACTTCTTTTCCCACAGCTTCCAGAACCTCTGGTAGTACTTCAATCGCTGATTGGGTGTAGTCCAACAACCTGCCTCCATGGTTTGATACTACCACAGCATCAGCTCCTGCCCTTACAGCTTCCTTTGCGTCCTCTTGACTCATTATGCCCTTTATCACAACTGGAATGGTTACTTCCTTCTTGAGTCGCTCGATGTGGCTCGGAGTCACAGGAAATCCTCTTCTAGGCCTGCCAAGCGACGAGATCGGTATATGATCTCCAATTTTTACTGATTGAATCGTATCAATAGTCAAGCCAACAGCAGCATATCCCAATTTCTCCGCCTGTCTAGCAATTCTGTAGACCTCTTCCTCTCCTCGTGTTAGGTATCCCATCCAGATTAAGGGGGAATGGTTACCAGTCACATATTCTTCAACAGAAGACTTAGCCGCATGACTTACGAAAGAGATAGTACTTGCTTGTGCAGCCCCCTCAACGACCTCATGTTCAGCTCGATCTGTGATCATGTAAAAGGCTCCGATGGGAGCTATGAATAGTGGAGTAGAAACCTTCTGGCCGAATAGCTCTGTTGAAGTATCTACTTTCTTTATCCCATGCAAAATGTTCTGTCTAAACAGTATTCTCTCAATTGCAGCGAAATTTCTGCGGTAGGTTGTCCCAGACTCTGCTATCCCCATGCAATGCCCCCAGACCTCGGACGACAAGATCCTTTTTGCGTGAATTCTCATGTCTGAGATCGACATTTTTTCAATATCCATTCCACGAGTATCAGTATTTTCGGTTGTCACTATTGTAACACTCCTATGGACAACAATTTAACTAGTTATCATTAGTACGATATCTAATGCCTATTAACATCAATAAATGCTAAGTTACTGTACCATTGCCAAAGAAGCAACAATCACTACGATCACCGCCATCTCAAGTTAGGCTCCGTGCTCATTTTCCTAATCCTCTGAAAGATGCCATAGCCGCGGCTAGAACCTGCTATTCTCCCCGCATAATCCATCCTAACGAAGTAACAGAAGAGGAAACCCGAAGGATAGGCGCCACAACCTATGAGGGTGGACATCATACGGTCTATCAACACCAAATGTTCGAGTTTGAGATCAACTACGTGTCACGCGCCTTCGTTCATGACTTCCTCCATGCTCAACCGTTTTTCAATAGTTCCCAACAAAGCCAACGTTATGTTAAGTTAGATCCACCCTCTGCCGCAGTTCCTCCAATACCCAATCGAATGAATCAGAGGCGCTTTGTGAAGTTGATCCTTAATTCATGGGAGAAATATCGCGAAATTACAAAGATCCTAGTTGAAGACATAACTCAAAAACAGACTTCTTCGTCTCTTTTGGGAACAGCCGCTAAGAAAATGCGACGTGAGATTCTAGAGAAGGCAATGGAGGCCGCCCGTTATGAGCTCTGTATTGGCTCCCACACTCTACTTATTCACACTATCGACGGCGTAACCCTCTGGCGGTTCCACCGCCTTCGAAATCTGACATGGGAGACAAGTGACGTGATCAGAAAAATGGTTGATGAAGTCAAACGTGTCGACCCCGGTTTCATGGAAAACGTTGAGGCCGAAGTCTCCTTAACGTTGAACAATCCGACTGAGTTTCAACATTCCCAACAGGCGCCCGATAGCAAGAATCACGAGAAGTTCATCAAAGAATTTGATGATAGTTTGAGAGATCGTCGCACCAAATTGATCGCCTGGAACGAAAAAGGAGAAGAACTATTGGCGGAAGCTGTTCGAACTGTTCTAGGGCTCCCAGCTGCCGCCATCTCCAACGAGGATGCTCTGCAATTGGTCCTTAATCCCTCTAAGAATACACACCTGGCAGATAACGTAAACCTCTCTACGGTCTCGCCTATAACACGGACCTTGAACCATGTTCAGTACACTTTCAGGAAGAAGCTTAGCCATACAGCGGACTCACAAGATCAGCGACATCGAACTATACCTTCGTCAAAACCTCTTACCATCTTTGCGGATACTAGAAAGCCAGACTACATAACCCCACTTATCATCGAGAGGAATAAGACTGCTATGAGAATTCACGAAGAATGGATGGAGGAGTTATGGGAGAAAAAGAATGAGCTTCTTGATGACGGAGTTCCGTCAGAGTATTTGGCATATGTACTACCTCAAGCAACAACCATTCGACTAGAAGAAACTGGCTCTATCCTGAATCTTTGGTACAAGTACATGAATAGATCCTGCTTACGAGCTGAAGAGGAAATTTGGAGAGTAACTATGGAAGAGATTGCGCAAGTAAAGAAAGTACATCCACGTATCGGATCATTCTTTGGCCCCCCTTGCTTCATTAGACAAACTGCCGCTGGTAGATCACTACCTGAAGATATTGGAAAGATCAAGTACTGCAACCAGGGGAGACTCTATTGCCGTCAGCCTGTATGGAACTTCTACCCCAAAGTCTCAGAAGAGAATATCTTGCGCGTTATCTGAAAGTACTCACTAACCACCTTGAACTCTGTACACAAGCTAATTTCCTTATTGCTCTTGGCTTCGGCTAACTCCTTATTTTTGGCTTAATGAATTTCCTGACGGGATCGTCGTCCAGACCTATGTACAGGATGGGCGAATATTCTCTGAATAGCCAGTACTGATCGAAGTCATCAGTTGCATATGCCACAACGACTTCTCCAATGAAGAGATCGTGGTCGCCTAGAACAAAGCGATCCACAACCCGACACTCAGCCGTTGCATATGCTTCTGAAATTACTGGGAGAGAGAGCTCCGTGCCCTGACGTATGTGAAAGCCTGAAGCAGATATCTTATCTCTTACTCCAGACCCGGAAACAAAACCACAATATGCAACCTTAGATATATCCTGCGCATCAAGCCAGTTCAGTGCAAAGCATCCCGAAGCTTCGACTAATCCATGAGTTCTATTCTTTGGTGAAATTGAGATACCAACCAAAGGAGGATTTACCGATATCGGCATACAACTAACAGCGGCCATTCCACCTATCCTCTTTCCTGACTGACTTGTCACAATAATCGGGACGACTGGATAGAAAATCCTATGAATCAGATCCCTTCGTACCTTTTTCAACACAGAATGGGAACGCATGTTTAGAGAGTTAGTTTCTGTAATCGATAAGACTTGTCCTCTTCAATACTGGAACAGGTCTGTGGGTGAACTAACTTTGAACAATGGGCTTCTTCAGTCGAACATTCAAGACACCGTTGACATAGGTTGTCCGAAGAATTGATACTGCATCAGTGACTACAATGTTCCTGAGGAAATCATTTCCTCCAGCGATCTGAAGATTTCCAGCCTCAAGTCGTGCGCTTACTTTCTCGGCTGGGCCGGGGACTTCCGCTACAATGCTTACCTCCTCCGGGTACTCAATAACATCATAGCTCCAGTTCGAGCTCCGTGACAGTGGGCGAATTCGCTCCAGGTTGATGTTATGCCGAAGCTCTCTGAGCCAGTAGATCAGAAGCAAGGCTGCAAGTCCACCAAAAAGCAGGCCCACCACACCACGAAATCGAGATAACAGAAGAATTAGAGCAAGTACAGCGCCTCCTCCTACTATCATCATAACTATTGAATTGAGGTTGTTGTCAGTTTTCCTATTTGGGCTAATTTTCATGGACTTTCCCATGGGTATGATGTTCTAGAGAATTTTCAGGAAAGATTTAAGCATTCAAGTGGAATGTTTTGTCCGCTGGAATCACTCAATCTATTTCGAGAGACTTACTTCTATGAAGACATCTTCAGGAACATGCAGTCGCATTAGCTGCCTCATTGTTCGGTCGTCCGCATCTACATCTATAAGGCGTCTATGTACTCTCATTTCCCATCGATCGAAAGTGTGGGTTCCTTGGCCGGAGGGAGCTTTCCTTGTGACTATCTTCAACTTTTTTGTAGGCAACGGTTGAGGTCCACGTGCTCGAATTCCTGTTTTCTCTACTACTCCCTTGATCTCGTTACAAACCGCCTCCAGGCTGGGCAAGTTTCCACTTGTAAGCTTTATTCGCGCGGATTGTGGCAAGAGAGAACAGCTCTACACCTCGTATGACGTTTCAGCGCGTTATATAGACTTTGACACTCCAGGTTTAGTGGTAGCTAGAATACAAGAGATCAAGCTATTTGAAATAATCCATCATCCGTTCATAACTGCTCTTTATAATCCAGGAGAGAGAACATATCAGAATTGACAACCGGGCCATATTCTGTAGAACATTCACTATCGACGCGTAGCGAAGTCCAGGAACTTGTTCTAGAACAGGTCGGCAGAGCCTGCCAAAGACTACGACCACACGAGGATCGGGCATACTTGGAAGGTCGTTTCAATGACGAGATCATCCCAATCTTTAGGGATGCCCATCTCCTGGGACTACCGATTTCTTCCGATTATGGTGATGGACAAAATTCAGACATGTCCACTTACGCCTTGGCCATAGAGAGGATTGGAGAAGAAGGAACTGGAGTAAGAACTTTCTTCTCAGGCCACATATCCCTGGGTCAGCTGACCCTCCAAAAATGGGGTACAAGAGAACAAAAGGAACGGTATCTCCCGAAGGCTTCTAGAGGAGAAATCATTATGGCATTCGCCCTAACTGAGCCTTCTGCGGGTAGCGATCCATCCTCTCTACAGACTACTTTCGAGGAAAACGGAAACTATTACGTACTCAATGGCAGCAAGGCCTGGATATCCAACGGATCAATTGCAGATACCATCATCACTTTTGCTTATCCTAAAGGGAAACACGATGGCATGCGTGCATTTGTAGTTGAATCGAATGTTGAGGGTTATAGAACTCAGGAAATTAAAAACAAATTAGGCCTTGCCAGCTCCAATACCAGTTTCATCTTTTTTGACAATTGTCGAATTCCCAAGGATAGCATCTTGGGACCACCGGGAAAGGGACTTTCTATAGCACATTCTGCGATAATGAATGGAAGACTGAGCGTTGCTGCAGGATCTGTAGGAGTAATGACGGACTGCATTAAGGAGGCTGTAATGTATGCCAAAAATAGGATTCAGCATGGGAAAGCTATTGGAAAACACCAGCTAGTGCAAGAACATCTTGGGATAATGACAACGAACCGTGAGGCAGCTCATGCCCTCACAATCAGAGCTGCCTCGCTAAAAATGCAATCTGATAACAAAATCCATGACAATAGACTTAGGGATGAAGCCGATATTCTGGTTGCTCAGGCCAAGTATTTTGCTTCAAGAGTTGCTTATGATGCAGCCGATCGTGCTGTTCAAGTATTTGGGGCTAATGGATATTCTCTAGAGAACAGGGTGGCCCGACACCTAGCTGATACTAGGGCATGCAGGATTTATGAAGGAACAGAAGAGATTCTTCTGCAGAAAATTGCCTTGAAAGAGCTTGGCAATGAATTCAAGGCATTTAGCTAATCGAAATCATCTGTCTTGGGTATTTGGAGGATGTTAAGGAAATCGATCTCGCCAAGACATACGACTTTTGGTTCTTCCTTGCCCTTGCCGAATTGTCTATTTTGTTTATTCTAGAAATATTCGTATCACACTATCTTGTAGTTTGAGGCTACTGGAATAGACTTTCCTGAAAAGAAATATTTTAGGTCGTTTAAGACCACTAGAGTTAAATCAAAAAAAACACGATTTAGCCTAGGAAATAGATGGAGGTTCCTGTAATACTAAGCGCTACACGAACTGCCATTGGGAAATTCGGAAAAGGCCTAATCAATGTACCACCCAAGACTTTGGGAGCGACAGTATGTAAGGAAGCCGTGACCCGCTCAGGTCTCAATCCTAGTGCGGTGGATGAAGTGATCTTTGGTAATGTCATTTCTGCCGGATTGGGGATGAATCTGGCCCGGCAAGTAGCACTTGATTCTAATCTCCCAGTTGAAGTACCAGCCTTTACGGTTAACAAGGTATGCGGATCAGGAATGAAGGCAATATCGCTTGCAGCCCAGGCCATACGTGCAGGTGACGCAAAAGTGATTCTTGCTGGAGGCGTAGAAAGCATGAGCCATGCACCGTATATAGATCGCTCCCTTCGGTGGGGTTTTAGATTTGGGGATACCAAAGTCCAGGACGCCATCCTTGCTGACGGCCTGTGGGATATTTTTAGTGGATTCCATGTCGGTTTAACGGGTGAAATTATTGCTGAGAAGTACAAGATCACTAGGGAAGAGGCAGACGAATTTGCTCTAGAGAGCCATCTAAAGGCCTCTCAGGCCATTCGTACCAATGAATTTGCGGAAGAAATTGTTCCAGTTAAGATCAATCTCAATGGTCAAGAGGCCAGTTTTCAGGAGGATGAATGCGTAAGGCATAACACAACTAGAGAACAACTAGCTGCTCTTAGGCCAGTTTTCAAGCCCGGAGGTGTCCTCACTGCAGGAAACTCCTCCCAGCTCAGTGACGGGGCCGCTGCGTTAGTTGTGACTTCTGAAGCCAAGGCACAAGAGATGGGCGTGAAACCGATGGCTCAAATTACTGGCTCGGGATCGTCGGGTACCAAGCCCGAGCTAGCTATGGAAGCCCCGATTCCATGTTGCCAAAAGGTCCTGAAGACAGCAGGGCTGAGTATACACGAAGTCGACTTGGTTGAACATAATGAAGCTTATTCGACAGCTTCCATTGCGGTCTCTCAAGGGTTGGGAATTGATCCAAAACGTTTCAACATTAGAGGTGGCGCGGTTGCATTGGGACATCCAATAGGGTGCAGTGGTGCACGGATTCTAGTGACCCTTGTTCACGCCATGCGAGATAAGCGCGCAGAAACTGGATTAGCCACACTCTGCCTAGGTGGAGGTAATGCTATCTCAATGCTAATTTCTAGGTGCTCTTAGTTTCCTCGCACTTCCTTTCTGGTTTTCCTGAACGCGGGGAATATCAAATAGCTTCTTTTGACCACATCTCAATGGTTTAATCGGTGATGATATCTAGTAGATCTTCCTTGAAGGAAATTCGATCAGTTGGCTTAGTTGGCGGCGGAGTGATGGGCAGTCAAATTGCTCATCTATTAGCACTCAACGGGATTCATGTGGTAATCAAGGATGTGTCTAACATAATCCTGAACCAGACTATCCTCCACATCGACAAACAGCTGGATGAGCAAATTCTCTTCAACAAACGGAGAGTCAAACGAGAGATCGACCGAATCGAGGGTAGTCATGGTTTCAGACTGACAGACCTACAAAAAGCAACTCTACGAAAAAAGTTACGAACTGCTTCCGTAAAAATAAACAAGAAGGAGACGCTTAGTCATATCACCCCTACACTAGATTATGACGACTTCCAGGATTGTGACATCGTTATAGAAGCCGTGATCGAGGACTTGGATTTGAAGAAGAGAATTTTCAAGGAACTTGATAATGCCTGTCTCTCAGGTGTAATCCTTGCCAGCAATACCTCAACAATTTCTATCAGCAAACTAGCCTCTTGCACACGGAGACCGGAAATGGTCATTGGGATGCACTTCTTCAATCCTCCCCTTGCACTTCCCTTGATTGAAATAATCCCCGGCGTGCATACAGCATCTAATACTGTGGAGTCGGTTTTGGATTTCTCCCGTGGACTTCGCAACTATAGGAGAATGATGGAACCCATGATTGTAAAGGATCTTCCTGGGTTTGTGGTCAACAGACTCCTGTTGTCCATGCTAAGAGAAGCCTTTGAACTATATCATTACGGTGCTGCATCCTTCGAGGATATTGACAAGGCCCTGAAGATGGGATCAGGAATGCCTATGGGGCCATTCGAGCTCGCAGATCTAATAGGCTTAGATGTCCTTTACGACATTAACCGAAGTATGAAACTCAGCGCTCGTGGTAAGACTATGCGAGGAGCTGATCGCGTTTTAAAACATATGTCCTCGATGGGACTGCACGGCCGCAAGACAGGAAAGGGTTTCTATGTTTACAATCAGAAGTAACTTTGCAATTTTTCGAAGATTTCGTGATATAAACGTCATCAACTACATCTGCCTAGAACGACATTCTAGCAAAAACTTAAGTGATGGTACCTTTTGTAGTCAATCACTTGAGATATGCAGGACTCGCTTTGCATGTATCTAAGAGTAGACGCTTGATAATTAGAGCTGAAAGCGAGCTGCCCGGTGGCAGTATTATTGTAGATGAAAAGCAGAGAAAGATTGGTAAAGTAGCTGAGATCTTTGGGCCAGTAGCTAAGCCTTATGCATCAATCATCCCTATGACTTCTCGACTGAGGAGAGTCATTGGAAATCGAGTATTCTTCATAGTGCGAGCTAGATAAATTGCCTATTCCTCCCCCTGGAAGAGAAGACCAATCCCAAGGCTGTCCAACTTGCAGAAGTTCTTTGATCGGAGATGTAGACAAGGGTGAACTTGTCTGTTCAAAATGTGGACTAGTCATCCAAGAAGGCGTGGAAGACCGTGGTCCTGAATGGAAGGCATTAGATTTTGAAGATAAACAAAAACGGATTCGGGTTGGCGCTCCCACTACCCTTGCCCTTCATGATTATGGACTGACCACCGAGATCGGTAATACGCGAAAAGATTCTCATGGTCGTTCTCTTGACACATTTAATCGCAATGCTGCTGAGAATATGCGCAAGTGGCAAGCACGTATACGAACATCATCTTCGGCAGAACGTAGTCTCTCAAACGTTCTGTCACGAATTACTGCGGTATGCCAAGCAATGAACCTGCCACGAAATGTCAGTGAAACTGCTGCACATCTCTACAGAGCATCCATGAAAATGAAAGTTGCAAAGAGCAAATCTATCTCTGGGATGACTGCCGCGTCTGTCTACCTAGCTTGCAGAAAATGTGGAGTTGGTCGTAGTATCAAAGAGATAGCCCGGGCTACGAGAATTGAAAAGGGAGATGTAGCAAAATACTATAGGTTACTTCTGAAGGAAGTAGAGAAAGACTATGTTCCTCCTACATCGGTAGAACGCTATATTTCCAAGCTAGTGAATATGGCAGAGATTGATCCCAAGGTAGAACGCCTGGCCCTCTCATTGGCCAGCAAGACAAACGACATACGTATTTCTAGTGGAAAAGCTCCTGCAGGACTAGCTGCTGCATATGTATACATCTCTTCAGTCCTGCTGGACGAACACATTCCACAGCGTGAAGTAGCAGAGGTGGCAGAAGTCACTGAGGTTACTGTTCGAAACCGATGCAGAGAGATACTCAATAATTTCTTGATAAGGCAGAAGCTCCGTCCTGCGGCTTCGTAAATACTCAAATAGACAGTTCGTCGTCAATAGCTGAACTATTTGTCACCATCCACAGGCAAGAAGTCTTCTGAAAGTCTTGATCCTGCTTCGACTGTCTACAAGCTTGTGGTCGAGCAAGGAAGATCTGGAATTTTACAATCTGGACTCTGGAAAGCACTGAACCTAACTAGCAGAGATGGATCCCGATTGGCACTCAGACTGGAAAAACGAGGCATGGTTAGACGGGAAAAGGTACTGGATGAAGGTCGTTGGACCTACAAACTCACTCCTGCACGTCTACCGGTCCAGGTAAAAGCGATTGAGGATGCGCCATGTTTAACTTGTCCAGTAGAAAACCAATGCTCAGTTGTCGGTACTATTAGTTCTTCATCATGCACTCTTATTTCCGACTGGGTATTGACGGAATTCCGCGCTGTAAACAATCCAATCCAATCTCAAAACAGGACGGACCAGCTTACAACGTAGCTATATTGCCATAGTTAACTTGTCGCTATTCTCAGGCGAATCCACCAGTGAGACTATCCGAGGCACGTAAAGACCATTTTAGAAAGCTAGCAAAGAGAGAAGGGTATCCTAGCAGATCTGCGTATAAGATTATTGAGATCAACAAGAAGTACAGGCTAATTAGAAGTGGAAGCGTAGTTCTCGATCTTGGCAGCTCGCCAGGTGGGTGGTTGTCAGTAGTTTGCAACCATGTTGGGCCCAGAGGCTTTGCATTAGGTGTTGACATTCGACCTTCTGATAATCTACCCAAGAACGCAAACGTTGCAATATTAGACGTCACTTCCGATACCTTTGAGGAGTCTATTCTGGATTTACTACCTCGGACTGCAGATGTCATCCTCTCTGACCTATCTCCAAATATCACGGGTATTTGGCAGATGGATCATTTGAAACAAATTGACTTGACCAAACATGTCATAAAGCTCTTTCCCAACATACTCGCACCGGAAGGATCAGCTGTTCTCAAGGTATTTGAAGGAGAAGCGCTTAAGGATTTAGTTGATTCAATAAGATTAGACTTTGAACGAGTCGAAATTGCAAAGCCTCTAGCGAGTCGAGCTGCTAGTAGTGAATTTTATCTCGTCTGTCGCTCCTATCGCCGCTAATCTTCATCTCTGATGCATAGTCCTTAATCATTTGAGAGAATGTTCGAGGGTCAGCATTCGTCTTAATCCCCATTGGGTTAAGAGCTGAGCGCGCCGCTTTGAAACCCCTTTTCTCCAACTCCTCTATAACTCGACGAGGTGGTGGCGATGGAAGTTCCAAGTGATCAGCCATCTGATCTGGAAGATAGTAACCTATCGGTAGATTCAGTTCACCTAGGGCACGTTGGAGAAGAGTGAGCACGGCCTTCCTGGAATTCCCTGAAGCCTCCTCTAACATAGATCGGAGAGTCATTTCGTTGTATATCGCACCCACCCAGAGAGGACCCGCTCGTTGGATCTTGTTTGTCCCACATTCACATCTCGAGGTAACTTCAGTCGAGACTTCCCGATATAGGCAGTCAGGACAATGATTCAAGTAGCCTATTTGTTCGAGCGTTCTGTCTGAATCTATTGAGCCCTTCAGTATCTGAAGATATACCCTCATGTAATGTCTAGTGTTATGGACAAATAGGCACCGTAGCCCCAGATCGTGTTGCATGCAAGCTCGGGCAACTGCCGAGACTAAAAGTCGTAAGCCGAGTTCGTGACAATAGCCTGTTCTCAATGGAAGTCCCCCGTATCTTCTAAGGGCAACCCTGGGATAAAGTCCGCATAGAACTGGAGTATCAGTAGCAGTGAGTGAGAGGAATCCTCCATTCACCACTGCACCAACCGCGCAGTCAATGTAAAAGGCAGGTGTTCCAAAGGGATCAATATCTACAAAGTCATACTGTTTATCCCGCCTACAATGACTTACCAAAAGACTACGGGCTTCCTGATTAGTAAATATACACCGCATAGAAACTCCGTTGGCAGAAGCCGATCGACTAGCAAAGTCTAGGGCGACGGAATTCACGTCGTTAAGCTCTACAGTATTCATCCGCGGAACTTCGTTGGCTACGCGTACACCCCTGGCACCCACACCAGCGAAGGTATCAAGCATCGTCGGTTCTCGTGAAATCATATGTGTATGCGCTCGACAGAAGATAACAGAAATGTCGCGACTCAGTGATGCTAGTGAGTTGTAGAAAGCAGGTGCCCGTGGCGGTATTTTTGTTTTGATGCTATTCGCCGGAACAACTAGGATTGTCTTTCCTTCTGTGACTTGGGATTCTAATGGAAAGTTCTCGCCCAAGTAATGCACCGTCCATGAACCCAGAGGGAAGTCAATGGCTAGAATGACGACGCTTTTCTCCTTTTACACCGCTTAGAGCCATCGCCAGCTCCTTAAGGAGTTGACTTTTCTGTCCACGCCGCTCGACTGAAATATAGCCAGACTTCATAGCCGTTCTCCGTGGATGAGTGCATTGGACAGCGTCTGGAGCTAAACCAATCAGCTTCGCTGCTTGTTCTAGCTCCTCTAATGTCGGAGTACTGACAGCCTTGTCTAGGCCCACTCGTCGACCTTCCGAATGACTAAGGCTCGAGGCAAAATAATCGAGCCAAATTATGTACCTCTTATAGTCCTTCATATTAGAGAACAGGTATCAAACTACTAGCGCGTTGATTACGCCATGTTGGGAAGGACGCGAAATAACTTTAGCTTTTCCAGCCTCCGTTTCAATCATCGCACCCTTCGTCAAGACTCCTCGTCGTTGATAATCGCGACTCGCTGTGTTCCCCAAAACCTTCAATATTTTGGATTTCACAGTCTTATTGGTTCTCGGGTCAACAACGTTGGCGTACTCCGTTGATCTCAGTACAACACGGATTGACGCTCCTCTTACGCGTCTCAAGCGAACGAGCTGTTGTCCTAAGGAAGTCTCCACAGGATAACCGTCAGTCTCTGAAGATCGCCTTGCACGATTAGGTACACGTCGTCCTCCTGTCATCTTCCGTTTTGCTAGGTTCTCAATGGCCTTGACCATAGGTTTTGAGGTATTCATGACCTATGAGATAAATGCTTGGCTGGTATCGCTGTGTTTAGGAGCATTTGTTATATCTTCGCTTCTTCTAGACCCCATGTTCCACCATGGAAACCTTAGTCATACGTCTTGAGGATGTTGAGAAAGCTGTAACACAGAAGGACTGTGTCAAAGTACAAGAGCTGGCCTTTACATGCCATGGCAACAAGAAATCAGCTGTCGCACCTAATTCCTGGCTGTCCGTCGAGAAGAACCGAGGCGTCCTCAAATTGCTAGCAGGATTCGCGGAATTAGGAGATCAGGATGCTCTTGCAATGAAGGTAGTAACTTCCTTCCTTGATAACCCATCCCGTTTCCGCCTACCAAATGTTCTGGGAACAATTGTACTAATGGATCCTCAAACGTCGTTTCCCATAGCCATTATTGATGGCGTTTCTGTTACGGCACTCAGAACTGGTGGAGGAGGAGGAGTTGCGACAAAATACCTTGCTCGGTCCTCATCTAATAGTGTAGGAATAATTGGCAGTGGAAATACAGCTCTTTTTACTTTCTTAGCTGTCCGTGAAGTGCTGCCCAAAATCGACCGTGTACGAGTTTATAGTCGCTCCCCAGATAGGCGAGAGTCTTTCGCAAAAAAAGCAAGAGAGCTCTCTGGGCTTGAAATTGTGACAGACGATAATCCCCAAGCTTCGATTAGCGATGCAGACGTGATCATAACTGGTACGACTTCAAAAGAACCAATTCTATTTGATAAATGGATACGAGATGGGGTTCACATTAATGCCATGGGATTTAAGGCTGAGATCGAACCAAGCCTCCTAGCGCGAGCCAAAGTCGTTGGAGACTCTGTCGAAACCGCTACAACAGATGGCAAGAGCAGCGTTGCGTTGAAGGCCGGTGCACTGACATCAATCTATGGCGATTTGGGAGAAGTAGTAACGCAGCAGAAGTCTGGCAGACTCTCGGACGAAGAGATAACCGTTTTTGACAGTTCCGGACTTGCGGTCCAGGACGCAGTCATGGCTTTACACGTATATAATCGAGCCCGGGAGATGGGCCTAGGCATCAAGGTCGACTTTCAGGCGGGAATTGAAAGGTATCTAGTTTGATAGCTATGAAGGCAAGACTAATAATCACAACCAAACTATTGCTATGAACTGTACCTTGAGCGACAAATTAACTACAGATTTCCCTCAGGATGAGTACGACAGTCGCGTCAAACGAGCGCGAGAACTCATGGAAGCAGAGAATTTCGACGCGATAATGGTTACTGGAGATCTTAGTGCTGCAATGAACTATCGCTATTTTAGCGGTCACCTCCCTCGTGACTATCAGTCTAACTTCTCACGACCACATGTCATGATCCTCCCTCGCGAGGGAAAACCAGCTATCATAGCGTATGTCCTCAATGAACGAGATGCAAAGATCACCTCATGGGTTAGAAATATCCGTAGCTACACTCAGCCATTCACCTTTCAGCCAGTCTATGATGCGATCAAGGAACTAGGGCTAGAAGGTTCGACAATTGGAGCAGAACTTGGGGTTGATCAGCGCTTAATGATGCCAGTCTTAGAATTCCAACGTCTTCAGGAAAACCTTCCTAGCGCCAAGTTCGTTGACGCCTCAGAGCTCCTGTGGGAGATGCGCACGATAAAGTCGCCAAGAGAAGTTGAGTGCATCAAACGCGCAGATGAGATGAATGGACAGTCTCTTGATAGGCTATATCAGACGATCCACAAAGGAATGACTGAGATAGAAGTTGCCAAGAAACTGGTCACCCTAATGATCGAAGAAGGATCATGGCGTCCACCCCACGACCAAATAATAATGAATTCAGGCCCAGATTGGCGTATTTCTTTCGCGGCCCCAAAAGACAAGGTTATCACGACAGGTGATATACTCTTCATAGACTCTGGTTGCGTGGTCAAAGGCTACTGGGGAGAATTCAATAGAATGGGAGTAGTAGGAAAACCCACTGAAAGGCAGCTCAAGAATCACGAGATCATCAGGACAATCGTGCAGAAGACAATAGCAGATGCCGTGAGGCCAGGTGTAAAGATGTCTGATCTAACCAAGTACCTTGTAAAGATGTATAAGAGCTATGGTCTTGATTATGAGGTATACAAAAGTTACCTCGAGTACCCTTTCATGCATCTTTCGCATGGAATTGGACTCAACTCCAGCGAGCCACCATTTGTTAGAATCGACAACGAAAAGCCACTAAAGCCAGGCATGACTCTGTCAATGGAAGCGTATCTAAAGGACGGTGAAGTATATGGAACTGAAGAAGACGTATTGATCACAGATGATGGATATGACATTCTGTCCGAGAAATTTCTAGACAACAAGCTCTATCTCATATCAGTGTAATAATCAACGTCCGCCTATACTGCTATGTCAGTTCTGAGTTAATGAGCCAGGAATCTTGAGTCGACCGAGCTTCGAGAGCTGTTGTTTCATCGCAGCTGGATCAGGATTAAGTCCAAAGTATTCAGCGAAGACAGTGGTCGTTTGATAGAGTTTTGTCCTGCCAGCAGGCTTTGCCGAAACGAGATCTGCCTCACGCAATATCTTAAGATGTTGATAAATTCGTGGGCCTCTTCTGTTTGCCAACTCTAGAGCAGTGATCGGTTGAAAAGAGACGATATAGGAAAGGGTACGTAGAGCTGCTGAAGAGACAAGGGCTTTTGTTGCGAAACGTCGAGCTACACTATCAAATCCTGGCCTTAGTTGCATTACAAACCTTTCGCCCGGAAGCTCAGCGATTTCTATAGCTTTTAGATTTGCCTTAGTTACTTCAGCCAGTTCACGGGCAAGTCTAGCGGCTTCGCGCTTGGAGGTTATCCCTGCAGCTTTAGCCAAGTCCTCAGAAGAAAGTGGTCTGCCAGCGGCGTAGAGTGCAGCTTCGATCCCTCCGCGACTATCAGATTGGTTTGAACTCACTGTCTCCTAACCCCACTATACGGATGTCTTCTCCTTCTTGTTCTAGCCCAATCAAACCCTCATTTGCAGTGAATAGTAGTAATATAAACGAACGAACTTTTTCTATTAGCGGAAGATCTGCTACAAACTTACTGAATAGTATCGATCCCTGTCCACGCAAGAGATCAAGGAGCTTTTCTTTAAAACCCTCCAACCGCTCTCTAATGTTTGTAACGAAGTTATCGAATTCCATTACATTCTCCGGTTGTTCCAGGTGTAGAGCTTTTGGTTTCTCATGGGTTGATCGCTCGAGGATCTCCTCGAGGATATTCTGGAGCGCTCCTATCAGCTCGTCCAGCGTAGTTGAAGAAATCTCATATCGAAATGGCAAAACGATGACTGAAGGGACTTCATCTGTGTGAGAAAGCCGTCCCGTTGCTCGCATCCGTTCAAAAAGGAAAAGAGTCTCAACCTTCAATCGATAAATTATTGCTGAGGAGAGCGCGACAGAGCCACAAAGTCTTAGATCCGTCGACTCAGAGTTGGCTAGAGTTCGGATGAAAATATCCAAAAGACCAGAGAGATCAATCTCCCAAGGTTTTTGACCTCGTAGAGCACTCGGACTTGCAAGTACATTTAAGGGTGGTTTCGATAGTGATGGCCTGGGATCAGCCATTCTTAACAGCCACCTCGATGGCCGGTCTGTATTTGACAACCTGTGAGAT
>DAEN01000026.1:0-35376 GCA_002495315.1 Thaumarchaeota archaeon UBA141 | reverse complement strand
TAAACGAAATTCGCTTTTGATATCACAGAATCCTTCAGTGTAAGCACTGCAATCTGTGAGCTTGCTCCTTTCTTGTCCAGGAGTTCTGCTAGTCGATCCGAATTTACTACATCGAGGTGAGCATCGACCTCGTCAAAGAGATATAATGGCGACGGATATACCGATTGTATCGCCAAGATAAGAGACAAAGCAGATACAGTCTGCTCGCCACCGCTCACAGAATTTGATTCGCGAGGGACTTTATTAGGGAACTGAGCCATGAGAGATACACCACTCGAGAAGATATCTTCTGGTTTCTCCAATTCAAGCCAGGCAGCGCCATCCTCTACAATCTGAGAAAAGATTGTGCGCAGGCCCTTGTCAATTTTTTCAAATGATTCCAGGAAGATCTTTCTCTTGTCAGAATCAACCCCCTCTATGAACTGAACGATATGGTTTCTTTCCTCTTCAAGCTGGTTCTGCCGGACAGAGAGGTTCTTGTAACCTGTGAAGACGTCTTGATAACTCCTTTCAGCCAATAAATTCACTCCCCCGCGGAGTGTTTCATATTCACTATTCAGCTGGTGTAAAATGAGATCAGATCCCTCGAATACTTCCACTGGTGCATTATAGCCATACAGAGTCAGCTCCGACAGATATCTCTGCTCAGCTTCCCTCAGGCTTTCAATCGTCTTCTGCGCATCATATTTCTCTCTCTCCACGTCAGAAATGGACTTTCGGATTATTTCTTCTCTCCGACGAATGGAGCTCAATTTACTTTCATATGTCTCAAGAACTTGCCGCGATTTTTTTGACGATTTTAGTAGCTCAGCTTCATCATGATCTAGCTCTTTCTTTCTAGCAGCAAGCTCTTCAAGTCTAGGTTCTGAAGTTTCAAGGAGATTTCGGTTTTCAGACAGCTCGCCCTGAGTGTCGAGAATCTGTTGATCTAGACGATCTACGCTTGGTTGCACTTCATGTTCGAGAGATCCTTTGATCCTTGTCAGTTCAGTAATAGTATCACGAATTGTATTCGAACTCTCTTCGAGTCTAGTGGTCAGCTGACTTCGTTTGGTTTCTAGCTGGACAATTTCTTCATTAAGAGCACCAATTTCGCTTTCCGTTACCTTTTGTCTAAAGCCATCAGTCAGGGCCCGCCTAGCTGAGATTCTCTTGTTCGTTCGTTCAATGCTCATCTCTAGCTTCCGTCCTGCTTCTCTTTGCACAGAGATCTTCTTGGAGATTGAGCGTTCAAGATCTCGATATTTGGTAAGAAATTTTTCAACGCTAAAAGCTTCGGTTTTTAGCCGCTCTACAGATACAAACCTGTTCATTTTCTCATTATCGAGATCCAGTCCAGTGTGTCCGAGTCTTTCCAGGTCGGCTTTTCTCTTGCGGATGATTTCATTCAGAGAATCTACAGATTTCTTGATAGCAGAGAATGAAGCTTCATCCGGTAGATCCAATAAAGATTCAATCTGCTGGATATGTCCTACTTCCACAGCAGTTGTCAGAGGTTCAAATACATCACCAGCCTGAGTCACGCTCCGGACACCACCCAAAGCAATCTCATATGCTGTTCTCGGCGATCGTACCAAGATCGTGTCGCCAAACAAGAAATTCACCAGTCCATTCCATTCGATAGGTGATTTGATAATGCTCGAAACTGTCCCGATAGTATCATCAAAGCCAGGCGAAGTTATCTGCTTGCTACCATTGACTTCCGACAGAGGCATGATCACTATTCTCCCCACCTTCATCCGCTTAGCAGTTTCAGCTATATGCAGCATATGAGGTATGTCCGTGACGACAGCGGCATTCATCCATTTTCCTCCAATAGCAAGAACGGCCTGCTCAAATTCTTGAGGATATTCCAGTGATTCTGCCAACTTGCCCATGTATCCCTCCAAGGCACCTGCTGAGCTGAGTTCTTCAAGGCGTTTGATTCCGACATCCCCGGGTCTAAATTGCTCTGCTGCAGAGCGACTGGATTCAAACTTGAGAACTGTCTCGCTAGCGTGTTTCAAGACAGAAAGCGAGCGCGCCACCTCCTCCTCAAGCTCCTGTTTTCGTTCTGCTTTTGAAGAAGCAGTCAGCGTGATCTTGCCCAATGAATCGCGCTCCAATTTTTCGAGGGTGGCCAGCTGCTTAACGTGCCCCTCTAGCTCCTCCAAAGTTTTCAGAAAAGATGCAGACTTTTCCTCAAAACCCCTAAGGCGATCAGCTTCCAGTTCATGGCGATTCTTGAGTAACCCCATTTCGCCAGCTAGATTAGCTAGCAATTCTTCGCTCTTCATAATGCGTTCTTCCAGCTTTTCGTTGCGCTTTTGTGTCGATTGTACTCGCCGTCCTAGTCTGCCTCGTGTCCTTTGATTCATAGTCAAGCTTCTCTCTGTTTGTGTTTTTTCCTTCTCAGAGGTCCTAAGCTGGGTGGTGAGCTCCGTTATTCGCGTTGAAATATTATGAAGATCATTTCTACGGGAGTCTCTCATTTTAGTTACAAGTGGCAAAGCTTCCTCTGCCTTGACTACAATAGACCGAGATTCAGGGATATCATTATTGAGCTTCTCAATCTCTGTGTTTATCTTTGCTAATGCAAATTGCAGCTCTGCATGCCTTCCGCCAGCTCCGTCTACCACTCCAGAGATGAAGCCACTTCTTTCAGACTCTATTTGTTGAATCTCTCCCAAGATTTCTATTGATCTTTTTTGGTGGTTCTCAAGGTTTTGACCGTGTTCGGTTCGCTTTCTCTCTGTTTCTACAATCTGTCTACGTATAGTGACGATGCCTTTTGACGCAACTACGGCTTTGAGCCATCTTATTTCGTCCTCTAACTGCTTTAGTCGGAGCTGATCGTTCCTTTCTCCCTCCAATGAATCTACTCTATTCTTGATCTCGCCAATTCTTGCTAGAGCTACCTGCAACTTCATGTCAGCGTCGTTAAGCTGTCTCATTGCTTCAGTCTTCTTTTCATCAAATTGAGATACTCCAACTACTTGCTCAATCAGTTTTCTCTTTTCTTCGGATGAGATTTGTGCGATCCGTGTAGCCATTCCTTGAGGGACTATATTCAAGCCTTCAGGGGCAATACGAGCAATTCCAAGTAACTCGGATAGAGACGATTTTAGAACTCGTCTTCCATTGAGAAGATAAACGTTCTCGCCAGAGCTTCTAAGCTCCCTTGTGATAGTGACGATGCTTGAATCTACTGGAATTGTCCTCGAGGTATTGTCAAACGAGATAGATACGCGAGTAGCTGGCGGCCTAGCTACTCCCTCACCTCCATTATATATTAGTTCCGTGAGTCGAGGCTGTCTCAACAGCCTAGGGCTATTTTCCCCCAGGCAGAACCTGATCGCGTCAATAATATTGCTCTTTCCACTTCCGTTTGGACCAGTAATGGCCGTGAGACCCTTGTCAAATTGGATTGAGATGGTCTTGGTCCCAAAGGACTTGAAAGCACGCATCTCAAGCTTCTTGATGAAAACCATCCTTTAGCCGATGCCTCTAATTTGGTGGAGTAACAAAAGACAGATTATTTCTCCTTTGCGCAAGATCTCAACATACTGCGCGCTCATCTCTATTGATTGCGTATATTAACAAAGGAGGAACAAAAGATTACCGCTTCTTCAGATAATCCTTGTGTGATAACTTGTGTCCTATTAGTCATCAACTTTGAATTTCGTCAGTGATACTACCCGCGAAAATAACTTTTCGTTCACAGGTGTTTCCAGTCCCAACCGTCTGCCGTTCTCCACTATTACCCCGTTAATAGCTTCAATTTCAGTTTTCCTGCCCTTTGTGACATCTTGAAGCATTGATGATCGGTTTCCTGCAGTTGCTTCCGTCACTTCAATAACTCTTTGGAAAATATCCTCTTTCCTAATACGCACCCCCAGCTTCTCACATACAGAAGAACCTTCCTTAATGACTGCCCACATCATATTCATCACCTCTGGATCATTTACCAGGTCACCATTCTTCATGCCTGTAATAGCAGCTAAAGGATTAATTGCTGCATTGATGAGCAGCTTTATCCATAGTTCTCGATTGATATCATCAACGACTTTTGAAGGGATCCCTCCAACAGTAAGGGCTTCGGCTGCACTTTCTGCTGCCACTCTATCATCCTTACCGAGTGGCCCCAATACCGTTGGACCCACGGCGGCATGGATGACATATCCGGTTTGAATTAGTGTAGCTGCCTGATAGGTGACCCCGGCTAAGATTATTCCGTTCTGAATAACATTTCGCATTCGTTCTAAATGTCCTATACCATTCTGGAGAGCAAGTACTATACAATCGTCAAAAAGTTCTGCTGGAAGTTGTCTAATCGCGTCGTCTATGCTGTAAGATTTCATAGTGAATAATAACAATTCACTGTCAGCTAACATCATGGGATCTCTTGTTGTTCGAACTGCCACGTTTCGTTCATTATTCATAGTCTTGATACGAAGGTTTTGAAGCTCGGATATCTGCCCGTACCGTCCAAGCAATAATGTATCATGACCTGCTTCAGTAAGCAGTCCACCAAATAGGCTTCCTAGAGCACCAGTCCCCACAATCCCAATCTTCAGGCGCTAACCAGCCCTTATTGAGAGTGACGGAACTTTGTCCTCTTCCGCAGAAGACGTTGGTGTTCTTTCTTATCTAAATGTAGTGTATGTTGTTCAGCAGGGAATCGGCCTCCAACTACGTCGTCATGATAATCTTGTAGAGCTTTGACAATAACTGGAGCAAGCTGGACATATTGCCTTGCGAATTTAGGAGTAAATCGATCATAGAGTCCCAATAGATCATGAATGACTATTACTTGCCCATCGCAGTATTTTCCAGATCCTATGCCAATAGTAGGAATATGTGCGTCCTCTGTGACTATCCGGGCCACTTCAGCGGGTACCAATTCAAGAACAACGCTAAACGCGCCAGCAGACTGCAGAACGAGGGCATCCTCCATCAGCTTCACGGCCGCATCAGCGGTCTTACCTTGGGCACGAAATCCACTAGTAAAGCTCGCAGCCTGTGGTGTCAGCCCTATGTGACCCATAACTTGTATGCCTGCTTCATTAATCGCACGTACAGTGGAACCAAATCTAATTCCTCCCTCGAGCTTCACTGCATCTACTCTTCCTTCTTTTAGGAATCGCCCTGCATTTCGTATTGCTTCTTCACTATTCACGTTATATGACATGAATGGCATGTCAGCCACAACAAGTGCTCTCTTGGCCCCTCTTGAGACTGCTCTTGCAAATGGGATCATTTCATCCATTGTTATTGGAATTGTATTATCTTGACCGAGTACTACCATGGCTAGAGAGTCACCGATCAGTACGATATCTATTCCAGCACGGTCTGCCAACTGTGCGGTGGGGTAGTCATAGGCCGTGACCGCTGTGATCTTCTTACCTTCCAGCTTCATCTGTCGGATATCGTTAGTGGTGAGTTTCTTTTGGGATTGCATCTAGATAGATATCCTCGCCAGTCCTTCTTCAGGAAGGGAACCCTCAGATACCTCGTCTGTTTTGGCTAGTTTTTTCAAGCGACTTGATATGAAATCTAAGCATTTAGAAAGATTTGTTCGATTATCATAACTCCTTAGTAACTCGACTAGGTCTTCTCGCGTCGTGGATCTCAACTTCTTGATCTCTTCACAAAGGAGCGGCATTACACGTATAACGTTGTCTACTATTGTAATACTAGCTTCCTGAGCTGTACGCGAGAGCGGATTCAAATCAACAGCAATTACAAGCTTGTCCATTTTTCTGAGCGCGCGGGTCCTATCGCCATCTTCGAGAGCAAGAAGCACAGTATCAGCCTTCAATAGGCCCCGAGGATCAACTCTCCGTCTATTACTCAAGGTCTCAAGAAGTGAAGCGCTAGCGTCTTTCCCAACACCTAGCACTGTAGTCGCTCCAGCTCGTCGCATGTGTGCAGCAATCTTTCGCTCGCGACTTGCAGAACGATGGAACAAATTGATTTCCACTGATGCTCTGCTCAGGGAGGCTAGTCTAACAACATCACGAGCGCAAAGCGCAGCGAAATTTCCATTCACTGAGATAACCGGGTTAGCAGCTAGAAGGAAGGCCGCTGCGGCTACTTTTAGTGCCTTCTTCGCTTCGTCAATTGTAACTTCACCCAACAAATAGTCAAAAGCTTCGCCACGGCCATGAGCTATTAGGCCTGAAGGGACGATGATCGAATCCTCATGAAAGCGAGTGAGGGCCTCTCTTATCCTAAGTGAGTCAGCCCTGGGGTGGTTAGCCGGAATCCATTCGTCTTTCATCCGATTCGCGCACCGCATTCGGCCAATGGAGATACGATCAAGGTGCCTTCACCCTTAGACAGAAATTGAAGCAGTCTGGCAGTGTCTTCGGCGGCGTTGGAGTCTACAAGAGTGAAGACTGTTTCACCAAACATGGCCATACTCATCCGCATCCCCGCTGAATCACTTGCATCCAGAACTCGTTTCACCCAATCACTGCAAAGTCCTGCAGCCTCAGTGAATTCGCGAGAATAGATCATAAAGTTATCTGGAGTGAAACCTAGAGATAAGTCACTCAAAAGTTTGCTCGCGCGATTATTGAAGTCTTCTAAAAACAACAGACGTTTCAACATGAACGGAGTCGACATAGGACCGTTGCAAAGTCCTACGAACCAATAGTCACCACGGTCATATCTAACAATCTGAGCAGAGCCTGGGGGCCCAGGCTTCAACCGCATCTCAAAACCGCCATGTTCGATTGCACCTACTGTTCCCAAGCCAGTTCGACAAGTCACTTCCGCCATATGAGCTACTATAGCGGCTTGACGGTCACCAAGGTTGAGTTTTAAGGCATCATCAAGCGCAAGAGCAAGGCTCAAGGCCCCCGCTGCACTAGTTCCGAAACCAGCTCCTATTGGTAATTCTGACTGGTGATATACTTCAACCTCAAACGGTCCGGCATAACCTGCAAAAATCTGAATAACACGTTCAGATACACGGAAGTCAGTAGTAGGTTTGCCATTTATCTTCACGTCATATCGGAGCCGCGTAGCCTGATTCACTCGAATTCGAGTAGACATCCCTCTTTCTAGAGAGAACCCCGCACCGGTTGAGCTTGTTCGAATATAATCTCCGGGCACCGAATATACACCAAAAAGCCCTGTAATGTGACCCGGAGCTATGGCTGAAGTCTCCACTGAAACAAATCTTTACGCAGGAGATATTAAGATAATCTCCATATTCTATATAGATCTAAATATTTCTAACTTATCGCTTTAGATAGTGGATGCAAAATGAGAACACAGCCTCGCGGCTGTCTTATGATACGACGCTATTTCAAAGGAAAGAAATGACATTGTGGTGTCTACCTACAACTAGGCTTATTCCCACTATAACTGCACTCAGAATCGCAAGTGCAGATAGACCTAGTAATGAAAAGGCAACTACATATCCTTCGAAACCCAATATCGCGCCCATAAGTATTGGGCCAATGGCATTACCCATATTGCGTGAAGAACTACCTGCACCCATTGCTGCCCCTCTATCATCTTGACTAGCCGATCGCGCCACAACTGCTAGACTACTTACATTAATTGTAGAACGTGCGAGGGAAATTACAATCATTGCTACAAGGATCATGACGGCACCAGATAGATACCCCATAAGAGATACGGTCAATGAAGCGATGACCACACCAATGATGATTAGTCTACGTTCTTGTCTAAGCCGATCTACTAGTTCTCCAAGTGGTATCCTTGCTACAAAGGCAACTGCCGCTTGGATGGAAAAGATCATTCCGATTATTGATATTTCCAACCCACCGGCTGCTGCGTAGATAGGTACGAATGCAGCTATTCCTCCCCAGATTATGAAAGAAGCGAAAAAACCGCCCCATCCTACAACTGTACCCTTGTTTACAGGTAACACGTGGTTCCGCTTGACGTGTTTTTCTTTGCTCCCACTGTTCCGTAGTATTCGCGACGCAAATGGTAACATGACAAACAAGACGAGCGAGAATAGGGCCGCCACGTACAGCGTACTAACTATTCCCATGCTCGCTGCAATAAATCCCGCCATGGCAGGGCCTAGAGCGATGCCCATCTGAATGGAACTAGCGAGTCGTCCCATAGCTGCTCCAACACGAGACATTTGGATATTATCTGCAATCGATGCATCTAGGGAAGGGCTAGCACAAGCCATGGCGAAGCCCATGAAGATGTACGCAGGAAGGAGTTCATAGATGTTAGTCCTGGAGGCAACCACGAAGGCCGAAATTGCGATAAAGACAAAACCCAACGTAACCATATGCATCCTACCTATTCGATCTGACAAATATCCAAGAGGAATAGCTGAAATGGCAACAGTCAGCCCAAAGGCTCCTATGACCAGACCCACTTCAAATGTCGAAGCTGCTAGTTGCAACAAGTAGAATGGTAAGAGAAATCGGAACATTGAGAGTACAGTCTCCATCCAGAATGTGAGAACGTATAGTGGGAGTGTCATTAGGACTTACGATCCAATGTTTAGGTGCCACCTTGAAGTGCATTTAGCAACTAACGACGTTGTGGTGTGTTCCATCGGGTCCCCTCCTCCGCTATTTTTTTCCCTTTGTCTAAATCAACACATAATCACACAAGATTAGAACTCCAAGATTTAGATACTTAGCGATCTCACAAATATTTGTGGATCAGAGGAAGTTACAGGAAATGGGAGGAGGGACTCTCTTGGTATCCCTTCCTAAAGACTGGAGTCGTCGACACAAGTTACACAAGGGTAGCAGCGTAACAATTGGAGTTAGAGCTGATGACACGCTAACAATCTTGACTGATGTACATGGCGAGCCACGCCGAATAGTCATCCAGTATCAGGCGGAGAGAATTAATCAGCTCATCAATGAAGTAGTTGGCGCCTATCTTTTGGGCTATGATACTATCATGATCCGTGGGAACGAGCGTGTCCGATATGAGGACCGTGAGCAAATCAAGCAGGCGATTAGGCAGCTAGTTGGATTGGAAATTGTAGAAGAAGAATCGAGCTCTATCCTAGCCCAATGTCTACTAGAGCCAAAAACGGTGAAGCCCGAAAAGATCTTCACAAGAATGCATCTCATGGTACGAGGGATGTACCGAGATGGGATTACAGCACTTTCAGAGCGAGATAAACATCTGGCGCGAATTGTCATTGAGCGCGACGACGAGGTCGACCGCCTTTACTTTCTCCTGGTGCGACTAATACGGAGTATTGCAGTTGATCCCAGGTTGGCTGAGGGATTGAATGTAAGCTATATCGACTGTTTAGATTATCGCGTAGCCGCCAATATCCTTGAGTCAATAGGAGATACAGCTGTTGATATTGCTCGCACGGCAGTCTCCATTTCCGGACAATTCGTCAACAGTCCTCTGAAAACAGTCCTTATCGAGATCAGATCGTTATTAGAAATAATTCAAAATTATTCTGTGAGAGCATTTCTCGACAAGAATCGTGCTGATGCTCAAGCAGTGGTAGACATTTACGGTACTATAATAGACAAATGTAAGAAACTCGAGAAAATTGCCATGGCTGGTCCGAAAACTAGTTTGGTCGAACTGCAGACGACTATCGCCAACCTAAACAAGATCTCCAGATACAACATAGACATAGCAGATCTTACTGTACCGATGTACCCCATGATCCGATAAACCTGATGGAAAGGTAGCCTCTAGAGAAGGCTTATCTATGTATTATCTCCCGAGTTTTGTATGCCGAAATACATTTTCGTGGTCGGAGGTGTTATGTCTGGCCTCGGAAAAGGCGTCACTGCAGCTTCTCTAGCGAAGTTATTGGTCTTATCGGGCTTTAGGGTTACCTGTGCAAAAATTGACCCATACTTGAACGTAGACGCAGGGACTATGAATCCCCTAATTCATGGAGAAGTCTTCGTGAGTGATGATGGAGGCGAAACAGATATGGATTTGGGAACATACGAACGTTTCTTAGACCAAAACTTAACCAGGGAACACAACATCACCACTGGCCAGATATACAATTCCGTCATAGAAGGAGAACGTGCAGGGAAATACCTCGGAAAATGCGTCCAGATAATTCCGCACATAACCGATGAGATCAAACATCGAATCCAGCTCCTAGCTCAGAAAACTAAAGTTGACATTTTGCTGATCGAACTGGGAGGGACTGTTGGAGATATTGAGGGCTTGCCCTTTCTGGAAGCGTTCCGACAGATGAGACTAGAGATTGGGGTTGACAACACCTTGTTCATTCACACCACTTTGGTCCCTGTTGTGGATCCTGTGGGTGAACAGAAGACCAAACCGACACAACATAGCGTCCAAGAGCTTCGAAGGATAGGAATTCAGCCAGATATTATTGTGGTCAGGAGTAAAAGTCCCCTCACTAAGGATTCACGGAAAAAGATCTCACTCTTCACAAGTGTCGATGTACGTAGTGTAATCTCAAATCATGACTGCCCTTCTATCTACAGCGTTCCACAGATGTTAGAAGCTGAAGGGATCCTCGACTCGATATTCAGTAAAATGCGACTTAGGAATAGAAGTATAAACTGGGGTTCATGGAAGAGCACTGCAAAATCATTCTCTAGACCGTCGCGATCTACTCGAATTGCCATGGTAGGAAAGTATGTTACTCTTGCAGATAGTTATGTTAGCATCAACCACGCACTCCTTCACTCCGGGGCTACCCTGGGGACCAAAACTGTAGTGGAATGGCTGGACGCAGAAAAATTAGAGGGCAATGTAACGAACTTGCACCTGCTAGACTCCTATGATGGTATCCTCGTCCCGGGAGGATTCGGGACGCGTGGTAGTGAGGGAAAAATTGCTGCGGCGAATTATGCCGCAATTTGTGGAATTCCCTACCTTGGAATTTGTTTCGGATTCCAGCTCGCCGTGATTGCACATGCAAGGCACCGTTGCGGACTAGAACATGCGTCTTCCTCTGAGCTAGATCAGCATACTCCTCATCCTGTTATTGACTTGCTCCCTGAACAGAGAGAAATTGATGAAATCGGGGGATCAATGAGACTGGGTGCCCACACTATTTCCCTTTCCAAAGGCTCACTGGCTAATCGAATCTATGGTAGTCTACAGATCCAAGAAAGGCATCGTCACCGTTTTGAAGTGAATCCGAAATACCAACACCGACTCGAGACTGGAGGAATTAGGTTTACGGGTGTCAGCGATGGAAAGAAAAGAATGGAATGTCTAGAGATTCCAGATCATCCATTCTATTTTGGAACTCAATTCCATGCTGAGTTCACAAGCAGACCTGGAACCCCAGCACCTGCATTCCTTGCGTTTGTTGAGGCAGCAAACAAGAGGAAAAGCCCAGGCCAATCTATCCGGGGACACTGATTGTCTGGTTCTACTTTACAAGAGGCCAAACGCCTATAAGACCATGCATAAGTCTGAAATCAATACCTGTCTAAAGAGTAATCACCACACCATTATCCGAATGGTTGTAAAGGCTTAAATTGCCTAATCGACTCAAAAGAGGAGGGTATCTATCCGAGATTCAAGGGAGAACCTAAAAGGTCTCCTGGTATTAGAGGACGGCTCAGTTTATCATGGGAAAGGTTTCGGTAAGCCTGGCCAGATCGTCGGCGAGATAGTTTTCAATACAGGAATGGTAGGCTACACTGAAGCATTGACCGACCCTTCCTACCGCGGTCAGATTTTGAGCTTCACTTATCCCTTGATTGGCAACTATGGAGTTCCAACAGTCCAGCTTGACCAATATGGCTTACCCCGGGCCTTTGAATCAGACGCTATACAGGTCAATGCTACAGTCGTACATGAGCTTTGCGATACCCCTAGTCATTGGGAGAGCAGTAAGACTGTCAATCAATGGTTTTTCAGCCAAGGAATACCTGGTATTGATGGAATTGATGTCAGAAATCTAACGAAGCGCTTGAGGGATAGGGGTGTGATGATGGCCGCATTAGCTGTTTCCAGCGAAGTGGTTGACCAGGAACCTCTCTTCAAATCGCTCCAATCTTCTGCACTTTATGCGGAAACAGAGCTTGTCAGTAAAGTTTCGGTGAAGCAGCCTCGAAGATGGAAGACAGGTAGCGATACGGTAGTTCTCATAGACTGTGGTGTCAAATACAGTATCATCAGAGAACTCCTTCATAGTGGTTTCAGTGTGGTACAGGTACCTTACAATACGACGATTGAGGACGTAATGAAGTACCAACCAGCTGGTGTAGTCCTGAGCAATGGTCCGGGCGATCCGAAGACCTGTACCGATACACTTCCTCTTGTCAGCGAGCTCTTGGACCGTGAGATACCTACTCTGGGTATTTGTTTAGGAGCCCAGCTACTAGCTCTTGCAGCAGGCGGTAATACATACAAGTTACCGTACGGACATAGGGGTCAAAACAAACCCTGCACTGACAAAGAATCTGGAAGAGGTTATATCACCAGTCAAAACCATGGTTACGCGATCGATTCGAATTCTCTAGATGGAACTGGTTTCAAGGTCTGGTTTGTAAACTCTGATGACACCTCGATCGAAGGAATACGACATGATCGGAAGCCCTTTTTGGCAGTCCAATTCCACCCGGAGGGCGCACCGGGCCCACATGACACTGCTTTCGTCTTTGAGCGATTTCGGGCCATTACAAGGACTACAATAGATAAGAGGTGATCTTATTCCTAAGATAGAAATAAACAAGGTCCTCGTTCTGGGTAGTGGGGCTCTCAAAATCGGAGAAGCTGGCGAGTGCTGATTAACTCAGCCGTCAATTCGACTACTCTGGTAGCCAATGTTTGAAGGCCCTACGCGAAGAGGGGATCAAGACTACCCTAGTTAATCCGAACATAGCAACCATACAGACCGATTCCAGAATGGCAGATAGAGTACATCTTCTACCGGTTAGACCAGAATACATCTCCAAGATACTGGAAGCTGAACGCCCCGAAGGAATTATGTTAGGATTTGGTGGCCAGACGGCACTGAATTGCGGTGTTCAACTGGCCAAGGATCGTACTCTGGATAAGCTTGGAGTTAAGATCCTGGGAACTCCTATCAAGAGCGTCGAACTAACCGAGGACAGGGATCTCTTCAAAAGAAAAATGTCAGAGATAGGAATACCCGTACCTCTAAGTCAGGCCGCCTATTCTATCGAAGAGGCTAGAGCCGCGGCGAAGTCTATTGGATACCCTGTAATGATAAGAGTTGCGTATACGCTCGGGGGCAAAGGAGGTGGTGTTGCTCACAATGAATACGAACTAGACGAGATTGCCAAACGAGGATTGGCATTGAGCCTAACAAGACAGGTCCTGGTGGAAGATTATCTTGGTGGAATGAAGCAGATAGAATACGAAGTTATGCGCGATTCTAACGACAACTGCATCACAGTCTGCAATATGGAAAACATGTTCGGTATGAGGATACACACAGGAGACAATCTGGTCATCGCGCCTTCACAGACGCTCAACAACTCTGAATACCACATGCTCCGCTCTGCATCTCTTAAGGCCGCACGAGCAATCGGAATCATAGGCGAATGTAATATTCAGTTCGCACTGGACACGAAGTCTGACAAATACTACGCAATCGAAGTGAATGCTAGGTTATCGCGTTCATCAGCCTTAGCCTCTAAGGCTACTGGTTATCCACTAGCGTACGTCGCTGCCAAGCTAGGCTTAGGATACACTCTAACTGAGCTACGAAACAGTGTTACTGGCGTGACAACAAGTTGTTTTGAACCTTCACTGGACTACGTTGTCATGAAGTTCCCCCGTTGGGATCTTCAGCGGTTCGGAAGAGTCAACCGCAAGATTGGGACGTCGATGAAATCGGTAGGCGAAGTAATGGGCATAGGCTCCTGCTTCGAAGAAGCTATTCAGAAGGCAATTAGAATGTTAGAAATTGACGAGATTGGCCTTTCCGGCAATGGAGCCGAAGCAAATGCGATAGTAGACCCTGAAATTATCGAACACCACCTTACCCAGCCCACCGACGACGCTTTAGCTTGGATTGTAACTGCAATAAGGAGCCCCATGAGCATAGAAAGAATTTCAGAGCTCTCTGAGGTTGACCCGTGGTTTCTTTATAAGATTCAAAATATCATCAGGATCGAAAAGGAGCTCAAAGTATATCACTCCAAGCGAGATCTTGGCGCCATCGAACCTCTCATTCGTGAGGCAAAGCGCATGGGTTTCTCTGACAGACAGCTCGCCTTTTCTCTGGGAATAAGTGAGAACGAGACAAGAAAGCTCCGCTCCAGCTTCAAGTTATTCCCATCAATCAAACAGATCGATACTTTGGCTGCTGAATGGCCGGCCAAGACAAACTATCTGTATACTTCCTACGGGGGTGACCAAGATGATGTGGATTTTCCGCCCTCAAAAAAGCTAATTGTACTAGGCGCGGGATCCTATCGTATTGGGAGTTCTGTTGAGTTCGATTGGTGCACCATGAATATGATTTGGTCGCTTAAGGAGCGCGGTATAGAAAATGCAATTATCATCAATTGCAACCCGGAAACAGTGTCCACTGATTACGACATGAGCGACCGTCTCTACTTTGAAGAGTTAACCCTAGAACGAGTCCTTGACATTTATGAAAAGGAACGCCCTGAAGGAATAATAACTTGCGTAGGCGGCCAGACTTCTAATAATCTAACACCGAAACTTGCTGAATATGGAGTCAAGATACTAGGTACTGAACCTGTAAATATCGACAGAGCAGAAGATCGCTCAAAATTCAGTGCGTTGTTAGAGAAGCTAGAGATACCTCAACCAGAATGGAGTGCCTTTGACTCCCTAAAGGATGCCTATAGCTTTGCTGAAAGAGTAGGATATCCCCTTGTAGTCCGGCCATCCTACGTCCTCAGCGGTGCAGCCATGAGTATTGCGTGGACCCCAGCCCAGCTCGAACGTTATCTAGTCAATGCAACAAGGGTAAATCCCGAACACCCAGTTGTCTTGACCAAGTTCATTCGTTCCGCTCTGGAAATAGAAGTTGATGCAGTATCAGATGGAGAATCTACCTTTATTGGTGCAATAGTTGAACACGTCGAAAAGGCAGGGGTACATTCTGGTGACGCCATCATGTCAATTCCGCCAAAAAGCTTGAACTCGCAAGCTACAGCAAGACTAGTAGATTACACAAATCGGCTTGCCAAAGCACTAGTGATTAAAGGACCATTCAACGTCCAGTACATGGTAAAGGATGAAGATATCTTTGTAATTGAGTGCAACCTCAGAGCCTCGCGGTCAATGCCCTTCGTTTCTAAGACCGTAGGAGTAAACCTAATGAATTTGGCAGCCAGGGCATTACTGGGAGAGAAGATACCGTCCTTCGACGGTCCAAAAGTTAGCAAAGTCAGTGTGAAAGTCCCGCAGTTCTCCTTCATGCAGCTAGATGGAGCAGATACATTGTTAGGGGTCGAAATGCAATCAACGGGCGAAGTTGCATGCAGCGGAGAAAATTTCCATGATGCTCTAATCAGAGCTATGACGGCAGCTGGTTATCGCCTCCCTCGAAAAGGAGGAAATATTCTTGTAACTGTAGGTGGATCAGAACTGAAAGAACAGCTTTTCCCCCTAGTAGAGAAACTTCGTCTCCTGGATCTCCATATTCATGCAACGGAGCACACTGCGGATTTTCTGAACCAGCGGGGCGTTGGAAAGGTGACTGTTCTCTACAAGATCGGCGAGCCCGATCGCACCCCCAACATTGCAGAATATCTTGCCAATCAACAGCTGGACCTGGTCATCAATATCCCGAGCACACTAACCTTAGAGAAATATGCAGATACTCTTGAAGATGAGTACATGATCAGAAGAAAGGCTGTTGAGCTTGGTGTACCTGTCCTCACAAACGTGGAGACAGCAGAAGCATATGTCGATGGACTTTTGTGGCTGAGAAAACATTCACCCGAAGTAGCACTTGATCCGTCTTAGCTATCACACTATATTCTTTAGAACGTTTGAGACTGTCCGATTGCGAACTGTTTCTGCTTTCTTAAAGATCGTTCTAGCGGTTCCCACGTCAAGGGTAGCATCAATACCAATCTTAGAAGTAATGCCTTTTTTATTTGAGGATGGGTCAAGAGTAGAACCGCGAGCCCCTTCAATAAACACGAGCCCCCGATCCGCCTGAAAGCGTGTCGCTATAGCCCACTCGACTGCAGCCTGGTCATTTGGATCAATGTCACTGTCCACAGCTACAACAAGCTTAAGCGAGTGACTTGCCGCGAAGCAGTTTATGATTGCGGTCTTTCCATCACCATCTGTCCTTTTCTCAATGCTCACTACACAGTGGAAATAACGGCAACCACCTGATGGAAAGCTTATCCCTCTCACCCGCGACACAGCACGTTTGAGAGAATCTATAACTTTCAATTCTTGTGGGAGTCCCATGAATAGTTTATGCTCTTCTCCCCCCGGCAAAATTGCATGATATATTGGGCGTTGGCGGACGTGCATTTTCTTCAGAACTATTCGAGGTTGCATCCGAACCTCATCGGTAGTTCGGGTCAGATCTACGAAAGGCCCTTCTTTGACCATCTTCCGGGCGGAAATTGTTCCTTCCAAGACAATCTCGGCATTTGAGGGAACAGCGACATCGATCCCTTCGCATTTCATTAGACGAAGACGACCACCCATAAGGGTATTGGCGACATCATACTCACAGATGCCAGGTCCTGTCTGCAGAGAGGCACCAACGAAGACGGCTGGATCACAGCCAAGGAAGATCGCGATATCTGCTTCACCGTTTTCTTCTTTTAGTATTTGCCCGAGGTGGCGCGGGACTACGCGTGCTGCAAGCTCTCGCTTTCCCAATACCATCATACGATGGACAGAAATATTCTCCCTCTGATTCCTCTTTGACTTTATTGCAACTATGCTGGCTGTCAAATAAGGACCCGAGTCACCCTTATAGTGTTTCAAGATGGGTATCTTGCGTAGGTCGGGTTCTGTGTTGATCTTCCAGTTTTTCGAATCGTAAGCGACACAACTGGATTCTAGAGGGGCATTAATCGCACTAGCAATCCGCTCGTGCAGCTTCTCGGCTCTTACGCCTAATGCCGAAGCTAGTAAGTCATTGTTGCTATAGAGGTTACCTACGACAGATCCATCGAACCCTTTTACTTTACGGAAGAATATTGGCCTCGTCCCTGCGCCGTCAAGAATAGAAGATATCTCGTAATTAGGCGACACTGCCTCGTCAATTTCAGATAAGTATCCACGTTGTTTTAGCTTTAAGAGAAATTCTCGGAAGATCCCGTCGCCCCGCGACATATCCCTTCAGTTCACCTAATAGAGTTTTGATAGCTGTAATTTCCAATGAGAAAGTCATAAAGGGAAATTATCGTAATGTCACCAAATAGATTAGCAAGAGCCTCAGAGAGAGTAAAATGAATGGAATCTCACAAAATAAGATCTACGTTAATTAGTCATAATAGTATGCTCAGAATTCTACAGGCAGATCTGTATTACTTCCCCAGTCGTACCATGAACCATCGTAGTTCCTCGCACGAGAATATCCAAGAATTCTGAGAACTATGTATGAATGCGCTGACCTTATTCCACTAGCGCAATAAGTCACTACCTCTTTCTCCGGCGTAATTCCTCTTTCTTTCAGGCGGGAAACTAATAGGTTACTCGTTTTTAGTGTCCCCGTAGAACGTTCGATGCTTTCATCCCATGTTAGGACTGCGGCTCCAGGTACCTTCCCAGATCGCAATCCTGGAGGTCCTGGATTTACTACTTCGTGCGGATTTCGGCAGTCGAGGATCGTAACATCAGCATTCTTTAGATGATTGAGAATCCATTCTGAATCTGCGAGCCGATTTCGATCTGGGTTTGCCATGAATTTAGTGGGTTTTACATCGGGAATATCCGTGACAATGTCATGACCTAAACGCGTCCAGTAACTGAAGCTTCCATCCATAATCTTGAACTTTAGATGACCAAAGTATTCCAGACTCCATAGAAACCTTGCCGCAAGAAGACCACCAGAACTGTCGTATGCAACCACAGTAGTATTGTTGTCTACTCCCTTCTCTGACATAATCCCTTCAAATTGCTCCCTTGGAACGCACATAGATGGTAGTCCGTTCAGTCGCATTGCTATGTCATTGACTGGTACATTCACAGCATTCCTAATATGCCCTACATCATATTCCATCGGTGTCCGGACATCGATTATACGAACGTCCAAGTCATCTAGATGCTGACTAAGCCAGGCAAAGTCTGCAATTAGGCCAGGGTTGGGGTAATCATTACGCATCTCCGACATAAGCTTGAATTCTCCTGCCTTCTTACTTCCTGCGAACAGTAATCCTGAAGAAACCTTCTTCGCTGCTCTCGGTTTTCAAGATAGTATGGCCTTCCTTCTGCACGGCATCAGGAATGGTTTGTAAAGACGGGGGGTAATCGAACTTCACCTCGAGAATCTCATCCTTTTTCATCTTTCGTAGCTGTTTCATAGTTAACATTACAGGCCATGGACAAACTTGGCCTATTGCATCGACGGTGTTATTTGCATGAACTTCCATACCGTATCATTTCACATTCAACGATAACGGCGTTATAAGGATTGTTGAAAGGAAGCTACGAACATCTATTTATCCTGATTTCAAACTGCGAAATGCGCGTATTAACGAAACATTCTAGAGATGAAGGATCCTTGGTATATGTCTACATCATAGTAAAGGCTTGCCTTCTCTGAACGCAATTATTCGTGCAGACTGGAGATCGCGGAAACCACGACAGTTTGGCCTAGAGGCTGGAGAAGTGCCGCGTTCATCAACGATTTCTATATTCACTCTATCGCCTACTCTAACGGCTAGTCCTCCAGCAATTGTATACGCCATATCCTTGTCGCCATTCCCAATCCTCACAATCTTTCTTTTTGCTGTGCTTATTGATACCCACTGTGATACCCGCAAAATAACTTCGTCCACAGATCTCATAACCTGACTCTCAATCTCCCCCTTCTGAGAACAGATTACAATCCCAATTCTGGACCCCGGATCTATACCCACAACTATTTCCGAGATTTCACCGTAAAGAGATGAATAGAGGCTGGCCTGTGGGAGAATTGAATCCCCTTCAAGATCTTCCACACATAGGACATGTGGATGTTTTATCAGATCTCTCTCGTGGCGAGTAGTTAGGACGAGCACCGGGTGAGTATCAGAGGCCTCTCTCGGTTCACAAACTCGATAAGGAATACAAAGACGTTTCAAGATAGACGTGATCAGATAGTAACCTTTTCCGTCAAGCGTCGCTACGGCTAATCCATGAGGACATGGTCCATTCCGCGCTCTTATGTTCTCACCCTGAAGAAACAGATGTCATTGGAAGTGATTTATTTTATTATATATTTCCTAGGACTTTTCCTTGCCTTAATTGATCTACAAGTACATAGATTAACCCGAACTACTATTCCATCAAGACAAGTCAACCTTGCAAGGGGATGCCCATCCTAGTTTTGGACTCGATGCCGCTCTTGCCAAAAGTGGCTATACTCTCGTCATCTCAGAGAAAACAGATGTAGCGGAGAAGATAGCATCAGCAGTAGGAAATGGTCGACCTACAAAGGGTTTCGTTAATGGAATCCCTGTTTTTGCTGTAAACAGTGAGAACAATCGCTACATCATTTGCGCAGCACGAGGCCACCTTTATGGCGTAGCAGACCCGGGCGAGAAACGGAGTATCTTTCCAGTTCTTGATCTCGAATGGAGAAGCTTAGACAGGATTTCCAAGAATGCTGGAGATGCAAATAAGAGGATCAATCTAATCAGAAGATTAGCAAAAGGAGCAACAAGCTTTGTCAACGCTTGTGACCTCGACCTCGAGGGTGAGACTATTGCTGCCAACATACTCAAATATGCTTGCGGTGACGCAGAAACTAGGTCTCTACGCGCAAAGTTCTCGACCCTTACGACTGAGAATCTGACATCAGCTCTGCGTGACGCTAGGCCGCCGTTAAATTCTAGGCTCGCTGCTGCTGGACGTACTCGCCATCTGATTGATTTCATTTATGGAATCAACCTATCCAGAGCTCTCTCGATGGCAGTCTACGCAGTTAGACCCATGAGAGGAGCTTTAAGCATCGGCAGAGTTCAGGGACCCACGTTAGCCAGAGTAGTAGACCGAGAAGTCGAAATCATGAGTTTTGTCCCAACGCCATATTGGAGCATCTCTCTTGACCTAACAAAGGATACTGGTGCTCACTTAAAGGCTCGATATCTAAGCGGTACTGTTGATCGCGAGGCCCGCGCACATGAGATCGTAAACAAATGCAGGAGACAGGAAGCCACCATAACTAGGATCAAGAAACACGCATCACAACTTAATCCTCCAGTACCCTTTAACACAGGTGACCTCCAGCGCGAAGCCTACAGAGTCTTTGGCTATTCGCCCTCAGAGACGTTACATTTGGCAGAGAGACTGTACCTGAACGCACTTATCTCCTATCCCCGAACAGGTAGCCAGAGACTTCCTTCTTCTCTGGACTATCGCAAGATAATCACGCAGTTGAGTAAGATATCTAGCTATGCAACTATGGCGAAGTGGTTGCTCGCAGGACAGCTTCTTCCTCACTGCGGCCCACAGGAGGATCCAGCACATCCTGCCATCTATCCAACGGGGGAGATTCCAAGAAGGACCCTACATGAGAGAGAAGCAAAGATCTTTGACTTGATCGTCAGCAGATTCATGGCCATTTTCGGCAAGACCGCACTGCAGGAGACCATCGAAGCAGTCTTTAGCGTTGGAGTCCATGACTTCGTAGTTAATGGCTCACGTACGATCCGACTTGGTTGGGTCGTCTATTACCGCCGCTATCTAAAATTGCAGGAAACTCTTCTGCCACCTCTCAGCGAAGGAGAGGTCATGAATGTCAAGACTGTCCACAAGGTCGAAAAGTTTCAGTATCATCCCAGCAGATATACCCCAAGTAGCCTGCTTGCGGCAATGGAGGTGGATGGAATTGGTACGCAAGCAACCCGCTCAGAAATCATTAGGACCCTTTACGAAAGACAATATCTCGCAGAAAAAGCAATGGTCCCCTCCGAAATGGCATTAACAGTCGTTAATCTAATGAGAACACATAGTCCGGGGATACTCTCAGTTGAGATGACGCAGAAGATGGAGAAGTCGGTAGAAGATATTCGTCAAGGAAGAGTAGATCCCAAAAGTGTCGTCGAGGATGCGATCGATTACCTACTGCCTTCTATGGAACAAATGCACCGCGCTCAGAGAACGCTAGGGAAAGAACTAGCTAGGGCAATGAACGAGACGGTTAACAGTAGAAACTCTCTGGGAGTTTGTCCACTTTGCAAGAATGATTCTCTTTTCATAGTTCGATCCAAAAAGACAGGGAAGAGATTTGTTGGTTGTAAGAATTATAGTAAAGGCTGTTCTGCTTCAGCTCCTCTACCACAACGAGGATCAATAATCCCACTTAAACGGTGCTGTAAACAGTGCGGATGGCCCATTATGAGAGCCTGGCGACGTAGGCGTCCTTGGGTATTTTGTGTTAATGTTAGTTGTTCATCAAAGGTGGACGGAGGAAAAACGAACTTATCGAGTTCACGTCCATCCATAACAAAAAGAAGCTAAGTTAATTATGAAAAATGAAAAGACCTGTACCATTTGCGACCGTCCGCGTCTAGAAAAATCATATTGCACCTTTCACAGAACAGCCTATGAAAATCTGAAGAGAGGCTTCAAGAAGTGGAAATACGCCTATGTTTCTATCACATATGAGGACTACCTTCTCAGGATACTTACAATAAAAGAGACAGGTAAATGGGTTAGAGATGTAGCTCTTCATCAAATGAAGAAGACAGAACTTGCTGCGAAAGTAGTCTCCAACTAGGCTTAAAAGCTCAGAACTCTTCTTAGGATGCGGAATCCCGAATGGTTATTCATCGCCGTGCTGTAATGATTTCGACATGGTTTGCGACAATTCTTAGGCAAAGGCAATTCACACGGCTACAAAACCCCGCAGGACTCTCTCCTCTCATAGGTAAAGGACTCAAAATTTCCTATATGCTATTTTTCCTGATTCTTACTTCTGGCGTTGTTAATACAATTCTAGAAGGTTCGCGTCCTGAGCTCACAGGACAGCTAGTAGTTCCTATGCAAACAGTGCAGACTCTTGCTGAGACATTCATCAATTTCTTCATTTTACTGACAGGAATTTCTGCAATCTATGTTGCTTATCTCAGTGGACAAAGGGAGACCCGTTCGCGAGTAGCCAATCTCTACCTGGCATCTGGAATTCTTTTACTTACGATGGCGATTTGGTTCGGCTTCTCTTTGCTTGCTCTCAAGTAATTCACCATACGGAAGCCTAAGTTTAACCCCATTCCCTTTCTTACCAGGAGACTTCAGCACATCGACAACAAGATCACGACCCGCACCATCAATATTCATCATCAGTTCACTTTTGAATTTGAGAACCCGACCCCCGGGGTGGGATAGTACCCAAGAGTAGCGTCCTTGAGAGGCCTCTCTCCTAGCGACTGGGAGACTACAAACCACGACAGCTGCGCCCACCCTTCGACTGAGATCCTTCAGAAGAGATAAACAAACACTGAGATAACGATTTAATCCTGAAAATGGAGAGTCGCGGTCGAACTGATGGTAGAACGTGTTGACTGAGTCAAGGACGATGAGATTTAGATCAGAGTGGTTAACACTGCAGATTTTTGCAATGGTCTCGTCTATCTCGAGAACATTAGGATTAAAAAGCGAGAGATTCTCGCTTCGGGGCATTTCGTACACCCCGTGCCGCAAATAGATTGTGAAGAGGCTATCCAGATCGATATAGAATACAGATCCCCCATCATTTAGAGTCTGTGATACGATCCCTGCAAGGAAAGCCGTTTTGGCGTACGGCGCGCTGCATAGAAGTAGATTGATCTCCCCCAGTAACAACCCTCCATGATTAGCATCAATTGCCGAATAGCCGGTGGAAAGCACTCCTTCCAAGGCTCCATTAGACCGCGCTAACCTACATAACTAGGTAGTTCGCGTGAGACGCAGTCAATCATCAGTTTCTGTCCTGGAAAAGTTCCTGTCACACATATTTCTTCCATTGAGATAATTTATCTAGCTCCGGACCGGCAAACCGCACCTTCTATTAAGACACAACATAGGTCATTCCGCGCATAACAACTACGCTAATAATTTTAGTCATAACATTCTTATCCAACATCGGCAGAAGAAACAAGACTACACTAACCAGTTTTGCACGTCATGGTACCTCTCGAGTCACTTCAGATTAATGAATACACGTTGGATATCCTCCTCGTCGTTATAAAAATGCGGAGAGATTCTCAAGCCATCCATCCGAGATGATACTACCACTTGCTTCTTTGCTAGTTCTCTTGCAGTTCTCTTAGCTCCTCGCATACGAATATTTACTATCCCAGCTCGGTGATCTGAGCTTTCGGGGGTTTGAAGTGAGAACTTTCGCTCTAACGCTGAAGAGACAACAGTATCTACCAGTTTCTTGATTCTATCCTCTATTCTCGAGACCCCGATCTTGAAGAATAGCTGTAACGAAGCTCTCAATCCGTAGATCCCTGAATAACTCAAGTTGCCCGCTTCGAATCTCCGGGCCTCCGTTGCTAGTCGGAGGTTATGAAGGAATTTTTCAGGTTCTTTTGCGCTAGCCCACCCGACAGATGCAGGTTCAAGGTAAGTTTTCCTAGAGACATAGAGTACCCCGATTCCAAAGGGTGCTAGAAGCCATTTATGTCCTCCAGCAGCAATGAAATCTACATGCCGTGAATCCACATCCACAGCTCCCATAGATTGAATGCCATCTACAGCTATCAGACAACGGTCAGTAGAAATCTCCCGGAGCGCCCTAAGATCTATCTTGTATCCGCTCCCATATTGAACATGACTGATTGCTATCAGTTTTGTTGAATCATCGATACTATGTTTCAACCGTGTTAGGCTCAGATGTCCATCAGGTTCCGGCTTCACAATCTTAACTTTAACTCCGCGAGACCGCAGTTGAAGCCACGGGTACAAGTTACTAGGAAACTCGACGCTACTTGTTATGACAGAATCACCTCGTTTCCACCTAATGCCTTGAGCTATGACGTTTATCCCCTCTGATGTGTTCTTTGTAAAGGCAATTTCTTCCTTCCTTGCGTGAATTAGTTGAGCTACGAGTTCTCTGGTCTCCTCTAGGGCCATCATCCATCGATCCCATGCTAATTCACCCAACAGACTTCTCTCTTGGTCGTGATTCCGGCTTGCTTCAAAGACTGGTTTTGGAATTGGACTTGTGCTAGCATTGTCAAGATAGGCATATTTCTCTGTGACTGGAAAGAGGGTTCTAGTTTCTTGAAAATTCACTAAGAATACAAGGCAAAACACGCATTGTTAACCATTCCCGGTTCAACTGAGTATAGTGAAAATACCTCAAGAAGAAGATAGAGATATTGTGAAAGATGATTGGACTAATCTTGATAAAGGATTTTCGAGTCTACGTAATCCAACTCTGCCACCAATTGCATTAATGTCAAATCTCTTGGATAATTCAACATATGAAAGACTAACCCATCTCTTTGGATTACAATGGAGAGCAGCATAACTGCTAACAGTGTTGATTGTAGCTGAACAAATGCGACTGATCAGAAATTAGCAGTACCATTGGATCACTTTTTGACTAATTTCCCCTTCTTCGGCCATGGTTGCGTTCCTGCCTTAGAGATACCCCTAATGAATATACATTTTTTCGACCCGATTGCGATCTCTGATGGTGATATAGAACGCTCAGTCATCATCCATGCATTACGATCAAGCCCTTCGCTCCTAGTCAGAACGATGGGAATTTCTTCGTCAGTTTCACCCATTAAAGGTTGAACTGCTGCACTGAGATCGTCAGCCAATGCTCGTTGAGTGACTTTCATTATGTTGCCAAACAGATCTCTTCGTCCCCGTTCGTCACTAATTGGCTCAAAACCAGCTACGCCAACCGCCACTCCAGTGGTTCCCACTCTGGTTGGCATTAGTCGGCTATCCGTGATTAGAATTCCAATCCTTTTCCCTGTTCTTTCAAGGATATCCGTACGAATGTTCTCCGCACTGCGGAAGGGGTCCTTTGGATACATTATTGCCCATCCGGGAAAAATATTGGACCGATCTATTCCTGCATTAGGTGCCATAACTCCATCCTTGAAAGTTAGGGCAAATTCGGGTATGCCACCATAGACGTAATCTGCTTCTTGCAGAACCAGCTCTGCAAGTTCGGGAACCATCCTTAGTCTCTTGGAGAGTGCGTGGCCACCAGATGAGACCTTGACACGAGACAAATCTATGCATCTCCCCTGAGAGACAGCTACGAACTTGCTGGACATTGCCAAGATATCATTATCTTGCAATTTCAGTCCTGAGCTTCTTAAAGCACGTAATGCGACCGTGGTTATATTAAACGGACGAACTCTTCTTCGAACTTTGACCGGTCTGAGACAAAGAGAACCCACTTCGTCCCACTACTCCTCATAAGGAAAAATAGGGTGCACAAGACGTCTGTTTTGAGCTGTATTCTGCAATAACCGACTGAATATTAGGGAGGTCGGCATCAGACTCGAAAGATGTCCCATATACATCTCTATGACTATCATGCGAAGAATTCACGTCTCCTCAAGTTTGGGGGTTTTGACATGCCCCTTTGGTATAAGGGGATCGAAGAAGAACATCTTGCAGTAAGGAATGCAGCTGGTCTCTTCGATGTTAGCCATATGGGGGAATTCGAAGTCACAGGCCTTGAAGCTCAGAGATTCTTACAGTGGCTCTTGCCAAGTGATATTAATCAAGTTACACCGGGTCGCGGTCTCTATACTCTTCTGTGTAATGAAAAGGGCGGGATCATTGACGATATTATTGTATTGGCGCGAGAGCCTGGTAAGTACTTGATGATCGTAAACGCAACGCGGCGCGACGCTGACTTGACCTGGATTAGAAAACATATGGAAGGCTTTGATGTAGAACTAAAAGATGTCTCGAATGAAACCGCTCTTTTTGCTCTACAGGGCCCGCGAGCCAAGTCCATACTTCAACCTATCCTTGATGTAGATTTAGACGGCCTAAAACGATTCGGTCATGTCCGTGCTAGCTTGGGTGATATAGACCTAGAAATATCAAGGACAGGTTATACAGGCGAAGACGGGTTTGAGATCTTCGTACTAAATTGTCCCATTGAAAGTCCAGCTCATGCGGAAAGAGTTTGGGAACTTCTTCTTCAAAAGGGTCGCCCTGAAGGACTTCTTCCTTGTGGCCTAGGAGCTAGAGACACTTTAAGGTTAGAAGCTGGCTTATGTCTTTACGGACAAGATCTGAATGAAGATACGACGCCACTCGAAGCACGATTAGAATGGGTCATCTCGTGGAATAAAGAAACATTCGTAGGGAAGGATACACTACTTAGATCGAAGCTCCAGGGCTTCGAGACAGTCAAAACCTGTTTTCTGGTAAAAACACACGGGATACCCAGGTCTGGCTATAGAATCACAAACGGATCGGAGAACGTGGGAAGATTCACGAGTGGAACCTTCTCTCCTCTCCTCCGAAGGGGGATAGGAATGGGCTACCTTCGAACCAGTCTTAGCACACCTGGCACTGAAGTTCTTGTCGAGCTGAGAGGCACAACCCAACCCGTGGTTATAGTGGACGCTCCTTTCTATGATACGAACCTTTACGGGTGGAAGCGTGGGCGTCGTACTTGATACTCCAAGAGTAACCCGTAAATATTGATATTCAGTGTTAAATATCCCTCAACCTAATGAAATCCTAGATTTCAACCAATATATGACGAGGAGAAAATATTGAGCACTGAGATTATCGAAATATCGAGGCCGACGTTGAAGAATCCTGTGTTAATCACTGGACTTCCGGGCGCTGGTTATGTAGCTAAACTGGCAATTGATCATCTAATTCATGAGCTAAAAGCAAAGAAAATTTCAGAAATCTATTCTCATCATTTACCTCCACAAGTGTTCATCAAAAGTGACGGAAGTTCCGAACCAATGAAGAATGATTTCTTTTCTTGGACAGATCCCTCTGCCGAAGTAGACTTAATCCTCTTCACAGGCCACGCACAGGCAACCACCTCTGAAGGGGAATATGAAATAGCTGAAAAAGTTCTTGATTATGCCAAGAACCTTAGCGTAAAAAGAGTGTACTCTTTGGCCGCTTACATAACAGGTGCTACTGTCAATGAACCGAAAGTCTATGGAACTACGACCACCTCAGCACAGCTAAAAGAACTCACCAAGACTGGAATCTTGCCCATGAATGAAGGAATAATTACTGGAATGAATGGCCTACTCTTTGCTCTCGGTAGAATCAAAGGGATCGAAGGAACTTGCCTATTAGGTGAAACTTCAGGATACTACATAGATCCACGAGCAGCTCAGGCGGTCTTGACAGCTTTGGCAACGAAGCTTGGGATCAGAGTCAACCTTGATGACCTAGGGAAAAGAGCGAAAGAGACAGAGCGAATAGTCAAGTCAATCGAGGAGACACAAGAACATCAGAGCGATGAGAGCGATACTGTAGACAACACCATGCAATACATTAGTTAATACAACAGGTTTAGCTGGTTGAATCAGGCTCCCGTTCTTCTTGCTTTACAGTGCGCGGATAAGATCCGTGGTACAGATAACAGATAATAACAGAGTTTCCTTCGAAGAGTATTGAGATTGAATATCGGAGACTATGAAATAATCAAAGGCCTTTATTATTCAAAGGAACACGAGTGGGTCCGAATAATAGGCGAAAAGACTGCTGAGATAGGAATAACAGATTACGCGGCCAAACTACTCAATGACGTCGTATACGTCGGTCTTCCAACTTTAGGTGCAGAAGTTAAACAAAATGGCATCATAGGGTCAGTAGAGTCGATAAAAGCCGTATCTGATGTATATTCTCCAATCTCAGGCAAAGTCACAAAGGTGAACGAAAACCTAAATTCTACGCCAGAGATCATCAATCAGTCCCCGTACCAAGACGGCTGGATTGTTAGGATTATCATACAAGGAATACCAAACGAGCTAGAGCTTTTATTCAGTTCAGACAGATATACAGAGTATCTCAAGAACCTGGTTGGTGAAAAGTCGTAGCTATCAAGACCAGAAGGAATGAACGAGCTTGGATAGACGCACCAATTCCGTCTTAAATCGGAAGAACCTTTAAGCGTATCATCAAGGAGTTTGTAATTAGATGGAGGCCCAGGGCCGAAGTTTTCGGCGAATGGTAAATAGACCTAACCTTGACCGTAGAGGCCTCCTTGTCGGAATGTCATTGGTGCTAGTCTTTTCGATTGCCTTAGTAATTCGCGTCCTTCCTGCAAAATATGGTTTCTATCTCAACGAATTTGATCCTTACTTCAACTTTCATGCAACTCGATTTATTGTTGATCACATCAGTGTAGCTGGACTAGGAGGCCTTCTCGATTACTTCTCGTGGCATGATACACAAACATGGTTCCCTGAGGGCAGACCTGTCGCCGTAACATCTCAAGTTGGACTCCATCTCACTGCAGCTCTCCTTTTTCTTTTCTTCAAGAATATTTTTGGCCTGATTCTTCTTTACGATTTCCTAGTACTCTTTCCCGTTTTCTTCGGCGCCCTTACCACGTTAACCCTTTTTCTCTTAGTTAGACGAATAGGAGGCACTGGTGCAGGTCTATTTGCTGCCCTGATCATGGCCGTCTCTCCAGCGATAATCCAACGTGGAAACCTGGGGTGGTTTAAATCCGAACCCCTTGCTCTGTTCTTTGCTACGCTAGCAGCCTATCTCCTACTATCTGCCTATGATACAAATTCTAGAAGTAGAGCGTATATTTGGCGTGCTGCACTAGCAGGCGGACTCTTTGGGTACGCAAATACTGCATGGGGTGGTTCTCAGTTCTTCAGTCTAGTCATAGGGTTGCTCCTTTTTGTTGTCCCGTTCTTAGACATTAACCTCAGGAGAATGGCCAGTTTAGGGATAGCACTCGTAGGGTCAAACCTCCTCGTAAGTGCCCTCCTGCCCAGGCCTGGACCTGCTTACATCATGAGTCCTGGTGGTCTTGTGATGCTTGCTGGATTGGGTTTTGCTATTCTTGTGTTGGCTGTAAAATCCTCAGCAGACACTAGTAGACATCCTAGTATTTTGGTCAAGACAATTCTTGCTGCAGGAGTCGCTGGCCTGGGACTACTAAGCTTTATCGGAATCACCCCATTGAGCGGCAGATATACGACAGTCCTGTATCCCTACCTTAGGAATGTAGATCCCCTAGTGGAATCAGTGGCCGAACATGCAATTCCAACTGGCTCGGAAAACTTCGCTATCTTCTTCATCTTAATCTTTCTTAGCGGTTTCGGCGCCCTAATTCTTATGAAGAAGAGAACCCTGCCGTCCTACTTCGCGCTCATATTCGCAATATCAGCCATCTATGTTGCGTCCTCATTCTCGCGACTCCTTGTGCTCTCAGCCTTAGCTTTCGCAATTCTGGGGAGTGTAGGAATAATCGAGCTTATTTCTTCCGTCTTGAGACCTCCTTCCACGACAACTAATAGAAGGAAGCTAAGAATTCTCAATTCGAGGCCCAAGGCCAGACTCTCCTTCGCGGTCGTCATGATATTGCTTCTCACCATCCCACTAGTCTACCCTTCTGGTCAGAACTGGATCTCGACTGCAGATATCCCAGCGAGCATTGTAAGCAGCTCTCTCCCAATCCGAGAACCTGTACCTGATTGGATGGAGGCTCTTGAATGGATTAACGAAAACACCACGTCTAAATCCGTTATTGCCGCATGGTGGGACTATGGTTACTGGATCTCGGTGATGGGGAATAGGACCACCCTGGTTGATAACGCTACCATAAATTCAACCAAAATAGGGTTACTAGGTAAGATGTTCATGTCGAATGAAACTACCGCAGTGAATTTACTCGATCGACTTACTGTTGATCCCCATAATGGTCAACAACGTCCTGCATATGTCACAGTTTTCGTCGCAGGACAAAAATTTGTTGACCATCGCTCGGGCCAGACAATCTACCTCTTGGGCGGCGGCGGTGACGAAAGCAAACAAGTCTGGTTCATTCGAATTGGGCTGGGTCGAGATAGAGTGAACGATTTCCTCTTCGAAGATGAAATTTCACCCAGACCAGAGCTCTGGCAGAATACTTTCTTGGGCCAACTTTTGCCTTTCCGATTTGTAGAATATGCCGCTAGAAGCGAAGGATTCCTTCGATCCCAGGGCCCCGACGCGGAATGGCAGAATGGCTTCCGGGGACTCTACTCTTATGAGGTGAAGTATGATGACTCTTCTGTAGATCCCATGGCACTTGTCTTTGCTTCGAGTGGTCTAACTACTCCCGCTAAGACACAGGCATTAGAGCAATTTGCAGGGGTCCTTGTATACGAACGGATCAACGAAACCCAATGAAGCCCTAATGGAAAATTGGAATTGAATTCTGCTCTTCGCCTTGACTAACAACATCTTGCTGTGTACAAATTTACAAAGCTAGGGAGTAACAAATGAGTGAAAAAAAGCCCGGTGTGGACTCGGTCAAGCTCTATAGGATCCGAAAACTCCTAGCTGAACTCTCCACTAAAGAGGGAAGAGGTACCGAGCTCGTATCATTATACGTTCCCGCGAAAAAACCTCTTCACGAAGTCAGCGCTGCCTTGCGAGAAGAGTACGGAACTGCTTCCAACATAAAATCAGATAGCACTCGTGATCATGTACTCGATGCCCTCACCAGGACAATGCAACGACTAAAACTGCACGGCCGAACGCCAGAAAACGGCCTAGCAATCTTCTGTGGCGCTCTTCCTACTAATGGACCCGGGAGCGAAACCATTTTCCTATACGACGTCTTGCCTCATAAGCCCGTTCAGAACTACCTGTATAGATGCGATGACCATTTCCATATCGAGCCTCTACAAGAAATGCTTACAGAGCAGAAGGTGATAGGTATTCTGTCCATAGATACGTCTGAAGCAGGTATAGGAATTGTTTCAGGGAACTCATTTGAAGTAGTTGAAGTCCTAAGCTCAGGGGTATCTGGAAAACACCGCGCTGGAGGACAATCAGCAAGAAGATTTGAACGTCTCCGTGAGATGGAGCTCAATGATTTTTTTAACCGAGTAGCACGACATGCAGTAAAAATCCTCATTACAGATCATGGTGTGGAAAGTCTCATTGTGAGCGGCCCAGGGCCAACTAAACAAGATTTTCTAAAGAATAATTATTTGGATTATCGACTCCAAAAATCAGTCCTAGGAGTTGTTGACGTATCATATGCAGGGAGTGAGGGAGTTCGTGAGACTCTGGAAAAATCCGGGGAGCTCCTTCAGGAATTTCGCCTAACAGAAGAAAGACGCTTGGTCCAACGGTTTCTAAAGGAACTAAATTCCCAGAGCGGGTTGGTTGTGTATTCGCTTCCCGACACGCTCAAAGGATTGGAGGGCAGGAACACCGACTTGGTTCTGGTTGCCGACGATCTCGGCCAAGTTCGTCTTACCTCTATATGCAAGAACTGTAAGACCAAGAAGTACAAGACTGTCTCCCGGCGAGAGTATATGCGAGAGAGACAGTCTATGAAGGATGAATCTTGCGCCAAATGTGGGACCACAGACTACGATATTGAGGATCGAGATATGATCGAATATCTTGCTGATCTTGCTGTCGAGGGAGGAACACGAGTTGAGGTGATATCTGGTAAAACAGAAGATGGGAATATGCTAAAGAGTTTTGGCGGAGTGGGCGCTTTTCTTAGATACCGTAGCTCTGCATAATGATAAATCTCTTTTTTCAGAACAAAAATGGCGAGATTAATAGCGTGGAAAAAGAAACCCAGTCATGTTCGAAATCCTACCTGGTGGTTTCGTGGACCTCTATTGAGATCAAGTAGAATAGTGTTTAGTACGAGGTTTCGTTCCCTTGTTTAGATCTAATCAGGCGCACGTAGATATGTTTCTGAAACTAAGATCATCTGGAGGCTCATTTGAATGAGCTCATCTCCGCGGCTTGCAGAGAAGTCCTGGAATCCAAGCTTGGAAGAGCAAATCCGGCGTCGATGGACAATCAAGGGAACTCCTGGTTTCAACATAATGAGCAACCGAAAGAAGTTTGTGATCGATACTCCACCACCTTACCCATCTGGTCGACCCTGGCATATTGGCGCTGCTGCTCACTATTCTCAGATCGACATGATTGCCAGGACTGCTCGTATGACTGGACATGAAGTCTATTTTCCAATTGGTATTGATCGTAATGGTCTTCCGGTCGAGATATATGCCGAAAAGAAATACAATATTAGCATTAGAACTACCCCCAGAGAACAGTTCATCTCTACTTGCAGCGCCGCACTTGACGACTTGGAGGCAGAGATGGTTGAGATCATGAAAATGATGGGCTTGAGTGGAGACTTCGAACGCTATTATCGCACAGACAGTGAAGACTACAGGAGTTTCACCCAGGCCACATTCATAGAGTTGTGGAAGCAAGGTAGAATCTACGAAGCTACTCGTCCTAACAATTATTGCTCAAAATGTAATACAACCATAGCCGATGCTGAGGTCGGTTATGAAGAACAGAAAACTCAGCTAGTCTACATCAAGTTCAAGCTCGTTGATAGGAAAGAGGAATTGGTCGTAGCTACGACCAGACCTGAACTCCTCTGCTCCTGCAAAGTCGTTATAGTTCATCCTACCGATGAGCGTTTCATTCCATTTCATGGTGCCCATGTTTTTGTCCCTCTTTTTGGTGGCGAAGTCAAAATTCTCCCCCATCCCACGGCCAAACCAGATTTTGGATCTGGCGCAGTCATGATTTGTAGCTATGGCGACTATACAGACGTAATTCTCTTTCGCGAACTCGGGCTTCAGGAAGCAATTGCAGTAGGTAAGAATGGCAAGATGAGTGAGATCGCAGGCGCGTACCAGGGACTTACACTACGTGAGGCCCGCTCCAAAATCATAAACGACCTTCAACGGCAAAACCTACTAGTTAAGACCGAAGAAATTGTTCATCGAACCCCAATCTGTGAGAGAAGTCACACGCCTATAGAAATCATCCCGATGCAAGAGTACTACCTTAAACAAGTGGAACTCACTGACGAATTAAAGACGATAGCTAAGCAGATTATTTTCCACCCTGAGGAGCATAGACAAATACTACTCAACTGGCTTGGATCGGTTACGCTGGATTGGCCTATTACTCGAAGACGTTATTATGGCACAGAGGTCCCCATCTGGTACTGCCTTTCCTGTGGACAGGCCCACTTACCTGAACCAGGCAAATACTACCGTCCTTGGAGGGATCCACCTCCTTTTGACAAATGCAATCAATGCGGGAATACAGAATTTGCAGGAGAACAAAGAACATTTGATACATGGATGGACTCGAGCATTTCACCGCTCTACATTGCAAAGCGTGGACGAGATTCGTCCTTCTTCTCGCAGGCATATCCCATTAGCATTAGGCCTCAGGCGAAGGACATAGTCAGAACTTGGCTCTACTATACCATTTTGAGGTGCTATCAGCTAACAGGAATTGCTCCTTTTCAACATGCATGGATAATGGGGTATGGGGTAGACGAAAAGGGCAGACGGATGAGTAAAAGTATCGGGAATGTCATTGATCCTCAACCTATTCTCAAGAAGTATGGAGCTGATGCCTTCCGTCTGTGGGCTGCATCAGAAGCTATATTGGGCTCAGACTTTCGTTGCTCCGAGGAACGTATAGTCGGTATAGGCAAGTTTCTTTCCAAAGTTTGGAATCTAGCTCGATTCATCTCGATATTCCCTGTCGTTACTACCGCCACTCTTTCCTCATCAGACCAGTGGATTCTAGCGGAACTCTCCGCGGTTTCCAATGCCTGTCGCAAGGGCTACGACGAGTTCAACTTTTTCATTCCTGCAAATCGCATTCGTGAATTCGTGTGGAATATATTTGCCCCTCATTACTCTGAAATGGTCAAATCACGGGCCTATGGAACGGACTTCAGTCGAGAGGAACAAGAAGCGGCATGGTATACCCTTCATACAACCTTGAAAACGATTCTTCTCTTTCTTGCGCCCATAACCCCTTTTTTTAGCGACTATATCTGGACTAGTCTCTACGGCGGAGAGACGATCCATAATGAGACCTTCTCAAACCTACAGTGGCCTGAGGAGATGACTGAACTGACCCCAAGGATAGCAGAGTTCACTTCACATATCTGGAATACCAAGAAGACTAGAGGTCTCTCCCTGAAGGATCCCATAGAGATAGCTCTCCCAGAAGACCTGCAGCCTTTCGGAAAGGATCTCGTTGCCATGCACAAGCTAGTTCAAAGTTAGACTGTTTCAAACGTCATTCTATTAATTGAAACCTCAAATTCGAAAACTTTCGTCGGAAGAAACGATAGTCATCTGGAACAGTTACATCCATTCACTCTTAGATAATATTATAGCTGACAGTTCTCCAGGAAACCTAAAAGAAGCACTACTATCCAACTACTACTGAAATGCCCAAGAATATCAGATTAGTCGTCGGTATCAGTGGTGGATCTGGAGTAATTTATGGAATTCGACTTCTAGAGGTGTTGCACGAGCTTCAGGCAGAAGTCCATCTAGTAATGAGTGATTGGGGAATGAAGACCATTATTTATGAGACAGGCTACACTATTGGAAATGTTAAGAAGTTAGCAACTCATTGGTATGATGATCGAGACCTAGCGGCAAGAATCTCAAGCGGGTCGTTCAGACATGAGGGAATGGTAGTAGTCCCTTGCAGTATGAAATCACTAGCAGGAATCGCTTGTGGCTATACACCGGGCCTCTTAGAACGGGCTTCGGACGTGACGATAAAAGAGGGAAGGAAACTAATCATAGTTCCTAGAGAGACGCCCTTAAGCGCGATCCACCTAGAAAACATGCTACGCTTAGCCAGGTCAGGGGCAGTAATATTACCAGCAATGCCTGCCTTCTACATACGCCCTAAGGGCTTGAAAGATATCGTAGATCACTTGGTTGGGAAGATTCTGGATCAATTTGGTATAAAAAACGAAATTTATCCTCGTTGGCGGCCAATTCTATCCACGGGGAAACCCACGGAGTCACCTACTAAACGCTAATGAGAAACTTCATCTAATTAGACGTTCACCATTTCGAATCTCTGTACATATCGCTTTTGAGTAGTTGTGCTCCCCAAAGATAGCGTAGAAAGCTACCGCTAGATTCGTGGACTATTTGTCCATTCACGAGAAGATGACAAATAAATGTCTATTTTCCTGAGACTTCGAGTTTACCGTAACGACCTACATTGAGTCGTACTTCCCCGCGGAAGCTGTTCGTGTAACCATTCTCTACCTTCACTTGCTGTCCAACACTTACAGAATCGATCTGGTCATCCCAGAGGGATAGCTTGATC
>DAEN01000041.1 GCA_002495315.1 Thaumarchaeota archaeon UBA141 | reverse complement strand
GAACTGACGAGGGATGAGGAGAGCGTAATCCTCCATAAGGGTACTGAGCAACCATTTACAGGGATATATGAGAGTCACTGGGAAGATGGTATTTACACCTGCAAGAGATGTGGCGTTCCATTATACCGATCGAAAGACAAGTTTGATGCGCGATGCGGTTGGCCAAGTTTTGATGACGAAATTAAGGGAGCAATAAAGAGGGCTACTGATCGCGATGGCGAGCGAATTGAGATTACTTGTGAGAATTGTGGCGGCCATCTAGGGCATGTCTTCTTCGGTGAGCTGTTCACAAAGAAGAATGTTCGACACTGCGTGAACTCGATATCCCTTACTTTTATTCCAGGGAAGGAAGAGAAGCAAAATAAACGTGCCATATTTGCTGGAGGCTGTTTTTGGGGGACGGAATACTTCTTTCAACGAGCGAACGGAGTCATTTCGACAAGTGTGGGATACGTGGGTGGACATAAGGACAATCCTACCTATGAAGAAGTATGCTATGGCGATACTGGACATGCAGAAGGAGTTGAAGTGGTATATGATCCTGAAGTTACGTCGTACGAAGAGCTAGCTGTGCTCTTCTTTGAAATTCATGACCCTACACAGATTGATAGACAGGGCCCAGATATCGGAAAACAATACCGATCAGAGGTCTTTTATCTAAACGCTGAGCAGAAAGTCATTGCAGAAAGACTCCTCGACAAGCTAATGGAGAATGGCTACAAAGCGGTGACTAAGGTGACCGAGGCAAGACAGTTTTGGGAGGGTGAGGATTATCATCAGGACTATTACAATAAGAATGGAAATTCTCCTTACTGTCATGTATATGCAAAGAGATTCTAGTTCGTCCCTATGGTCATTTCATCTCAAATCCTCTTCACGCTTTCCCTTGACTGTTCATGTCGAATGAACAGTCGGAGGTTCTAGATCTTCGTCAATAAAATTCATTCTACCATTGAGGTACGCTGACACGTTGATAGTAGGCACTTCCATATGTGCCATAACGAGATAACCGATGGCATCTAGGAATTAAGAATTTACCTTTTCCCAATGCCTGATCGGGTGTGATGAGATCATCAATGAGGATTCAATATTTCATTTCAGATTGTAGTCCAATGTGATTTGTATAAGCTCCCCCTCCCCCAGACAATGCATTGGAGTATAAGTAGCAATTAGAGATTCTCATAACTTCAGAGGAAAAACATTGTCACAAAGTGTCCTTGACGAAACTCTGCAAGACCTACCAGGGGTAGGAGAAGAGACGCAGAAGAAGATGAATAGCGCAGGTATAGAGTCAGTAATGGACCTAGCTGCGGCATTGCCCGACGAGCTAGTCGAGGCGATAGGAGGAGCTAGGGATAGGGCCAGTGCTCTAATCTTTGTAGCACAGAACAAGCTCCGCGAATCGGGAATTCTGGAAAAGGAATTCATCTCTGCATCCATAGCCCTGGAGAAGAGGCAATCAATGATTAAATGCACTACTGGTTCTCAGAATCTTAACGATCTCCTGAAAGGTGGAATTGAAACTCAAGCACTTACCGAATTCTATGGCGAATTCGGAGCTGGTAAGAGCCAGATCTGTCATACCTTGTGTGTAACGTCGCAATTGCCAATCGAGGAAGGGGGACTGGGTGGCAACGCACTCTATATCGATACGGAAGGTACCTTTAGACCTGAACGACTACAACAGATAGCCGAGGGACGAGGTCTTGACTCTGGACAAGTTCTAAACAACATTATCTTTTCAAAGGTCTACAACTCTAGCCATCTTGAACTCATCACTAAAAGCCTGGGAAAATATATTGAGAAAAACAACGTTAAACTACTAGTCATTGATAGCATTATTTCGTTACACAGGGCTGAATTCATAGGTAGAGGAACACTGGCAGATAGGCAACAGAAGCTGAATGGGATTGTCCATCGACTGCTCCGAATTGCTGAGATTCATAATATTGCTGTGGTAGTCACCAACCAGGTCCAATCAACACCTGATGCCTTCTTCGGGGATCCAACAAAACCGGCGGGAGGCCATGTAATAGGGCACTCCAGCACATATCGTATCTATCTCAAAAAGTCTGGACAAGAGAGAACAGCGACGATGGTAGATAGTCCAAGTCACCCATACGGTCAGACGCGTTTTAGTCTTACTGAGAAAGGTATTGCTGACCCTGAAGCGAAGAAGATGAAAGATTGAGTCAGCAATCTGCTATATTGGAAAGGACGGCGCAGATATCTAGAATCTGCCACTATTGTGGTAGGGGTCTGGATAACGAGTATATCTGGAGATGTAACACCTGCAGAAGTACTCTTTGTTGGTTCCATATCTCAAGACATCAACATTAACAAGTCTCTATTCCTTTAGAGATGGCCGCAACGAGACCTCGTGCTTGAATCTTATTGCAAGCATATGACTTTCACTAGATGTGAATTCTATCTGATTGGCGGTATCACAGATGCAAATTAATTCGTTATCTTGGATTTTCTGCGCTGAACTAATGTAGCGACTAGTATAGTAACAATCACTCCGATTATGCTTGTAAGTGCAAGAACTATGAATGCTGCTTGATAGCTATGAGATCCAATGACGATTCCCATTATTATCGGTCCTATGGTATTTCCCGCAGCACGGGAAGCTGTCGCCGTACCCATCACCAACCCTCTCTCGTCAGGGTTAGCTGTTCGTGCGACTAACGCATGACTGCTTACATTAGATGCCGACCGTGTGATTGCTATGGTTACCATAATAATTGCGAGTAGAATTGCCGTAGAGACTATTCCTATCGTTGAAGCTGTCAGAGATGCTCCGACTACTCCTAGAACTATTAGGAGAGGCTCTTGTCTGAATTTGTCTACAAAGATACCCATTGGAATCCTGCTTAAGAAAGTACCTACTGCTGCTAAGGCAAATATCATACCAACAATGGATATCTCTATTCCTGCGCTGATTGCATAGATGGGAAGGAATACTGTAACTCCACCCCAGAGAGTGAAAGACGCGAAAAATCCTGCCCATCCGATAACGATGTTGGGCTTTATGCGTCTAAGGCTGTTTTTGTCTAGAGTTTTGGAACTTTTACCTCCGCCATGAAGACTCTTCAAAGCGAATGGTAACATGGCAAAAATCGTCAGAGAGATAATGGCTGATTGATACAAACTATTCACCAAGCCGATATTGGCAGCCAGAATACCTGCACTTGCTGGCCCTAGTGCAGTGCCCATGTGAACGGCAGTGGTTAGTTTACCAAAAGCTACTCCTACATTCGAAGACTTTGTGTTATCTGCTACAGCTGCATCTAGGGATGGACCGATGCTGGATAGTCCAAGTCCCATGATGACATATGCTCCCATGATTTCATACACATCGCTCCTGGAAGCTATGGCAAAGCTTGACACGGCAGTGAGAATAATTCCTACTATGATCACTTGCTTTCGTCCGATACGGTCTGAGAGGTAGCCGAGGGGAATTGCTGAGACTGTCACTGACAGAGCATAGCTTCCCATTATGACTCCAATTTCAAATGGTGAGGCATCTAGTTTCACCAGATAGAGAGGGAGGAGGAATCTAAACATCCAAAAAACTGCAACTGAGACGAAAGTCATTCCGTAGAGAGGGATGAGGCTCAACGTCCATTTAGCTCCATGATGAATATCTGGAACTCCTGTTCATCGGCAGAGATGCAGACAAGTAATGCTTATACTTCTGTCTAGGTAATGTATCTGTCATTGTCTAATCCAACCCTTAGTATTTCCCTTACAAAGAAGATACAGGCGCCTTTGCCATTCGTCTTTGATTGGTGTACTGATTTCAGAGAGGACGATTCTCAACTCGTCGGTTCTACATCGAAAAAGACTATACTTGAGAAGACTAGTGAGAAGGTCGTATATGTTACCGAAATGGCTAATCAGGGTAGGGTTCTAAAGACGAATTCTGTTGTAACCTTGACTCCGCCAGATAAATGGCACCTAGATGCGGTTGGTGATGACAAAGACTATACTGGAAATTACCAGCTATTTGCTGAGGGCAATGATACTCGACTTGAGATGTCTTTTGATTACAGTTTCAAAACGGAACCTGTGCCTACCAATGAAGAGAAAACTGCTGGGAACAATAGCTTTTGGGACAAGATTATTGTAGCCCTGGAACGAGACTACGAAAAGTCGTATAAGATTCACTCAGACTGGACTATTCCAAACTACTGAGTTAGTGTCCCTGAAATCCTGGATTAGATTTCTTCCCTATTTTTTTCGCCATCTGTCAGAACGAAAATAACACATAAAACAGATGGACCTAGGCGAATTAGATACGAGTTACATTATAGGCGTTGATGTAGGAGGTACCTTTACCGACTGTTGTGTCCTTAACAAGAAAGGCGTTATGGCTGTCGGCAAGTCTCTCTCCACGCCGGCCGACTATTCAGAAGGAGTGATTCAATCTCTATCTGCTGCTCTTGGTCATAGACTGAAGAATGTTTTGAAAGAATCGACTCTGTTTTGTCACGGAACAACCGTAGCTGAAAATGCTTTGCTGACCGGAAAATGGTCACGCAGTAGTATGATAACAACCCGCGGTTTCGAGGATACCTTATTCATAATGCGAGGACGTGCTGAATTTTCATTATCGGGACAAACTGCACTTACCAGTCCTATTCGAAGAAGAAAGGCACCTCCACTCATATCTCGTGCGGATATTCATGGAGTAAGCGAGCGAATTGATCACAAGGGACGGGTAGTAGTACCGCTGACGAGTAAGGATGCCAACACTGCATTAAGGCGTGTAGTTGATGAGAAGATTGAGTCTATTGGAGTTTGTCTTCTATGGTCTTTCGTTAACCCTGAACATGAGCGTAAGATCAAGAAGCTTCTAGACGCGAGATATCCTGGGGTGATGGTTACCTTGTCAAGTGATGTTGCTCCACAGATTGGTGAATACGAGAGAATGTCTACTACTGCCCTGAATGCTTGTCTTGCCCCTGTTGCTTCCAAACACCTTTTGAAATTACAGCGAAAGCTTACAGATAACGGCTTGCGTTGTGCTGTGCAAATCGTAGAGGGCCATGGCGGTGCTATTCCCATTCAGAAGGCCGTGACTAATCCTGTCGGCGCGGTAGAGTCAGGACCAGCAGCGGGAGTAACAGCGGCCAGTCAACTTGGTAATCTCATGGGAATCCAAAACATCATCGCGGCTGACATGGGGGGAACAACGTTCAAAGTCAGCGTGATTATAGACGGTGGCATCCGTTACGCTATTGATCCAACTATTCTTGGTTACAGTATGTTAACCCCAAAAATTGATATTTTGTCTATAGGTGCAGGGGGAGGTAGTATAGCATGGATTGAGGATATCACAGGGCTTCTAAAAGTCGGACCATTAAGTGCGGGCTCAAAGCCTGGGCCTATTTGTTATGGACTTGGGGGAAACAAACCCACTGTAACTGACGCAGATCTGCTCCTTGGATATCTCGATGAGGAATATTTTTTGGGTGGTAAGATGAAACTCAGAAGAGATCTCGCTTCAAAGGCTATGTGTAGTCAAATAGCTAAACCTCTAAAGATCAACGAAGCAGAAGCAGCGTATGGCGTATTCATGATTACCACTGCACAAATGTCAGACCTGATTAGAAATCTCACCGTAGAAAGAGGCCGCAACCCACGGGATTTCGTCCTGTTTGCTTATGGTGGTGCAGGTCCGGTACATTGCAGTGCACTAGCTCGAGAACTTGAAATTGGCAAAATAATCATTCCTGCTATGGCATCCGTTCAGGGCGCTTTTGGAGCGGCCACATCTGACGTTGTCCATGAATATGGATATACTGACTTTTTGGCTATACCTGCACATGTACAGAGGGTCAATGACAACTTCAAGGGAATAGCGAACAGAGCTATTGGTGACCTGAAGTCTGAAGGATTTTCTCATAATGACATCAGGATTACAAAAAGTCTGGAGATTCGCTACAAGCGACAGGTGCACCAATTACTGGTACCTGTGCCAGATAGAGACGTGCTCACTGCCGACGATCTTCGCAAGGTTTACCGACGATTTGCTGCTCTTTATGAAGAAACCTATGGAAAGGGTTCAGCATATGAAGAAGCAGGAACAGAGATTGTCAATTTTAGGGTCAGAGCTACCGGCAAGCTGGAGAAATCATCTTTTTCCAAGGTTAAACTTGGTCGTACAGATTCTTCACATGCGCTCAGAGGATCACGACGAGTTTATTTCGGACCTAAAGATGGTTGGGTGAGTACTGACATCTTTACCTGGGAAGATCTTAATCCCGGTAATCAGGTGCTGGGACCAGCTATTGTAGAAACGCCCATCACGACAATTGTGGTATGGCGAGGCCAACGAGGCGCACTTGACGCGTTCCGGAACTTTGTCATAACTATTGATGGTGATCGCCGATGACCACAATAGATCCTGTTACATTTGAGATCCTCAGACATCGACTATGGCAAATCACTGATGAAATGGCGGTAACCCTGAAGAAAGTCTCTAC
>DAEN01000091.1:2350-20788 GCA_002495315.1 Thaumarchaeota archaeon UBA141 | reverse complement strand
AACCATGAAGTCAGTATCTTTGACACCAATAGGACTGCACTTGCATCTCTTGCTCGTCGAAGGCCAGTGCATCGTTGTGAAAGTCTAAAATCCGCTGTAGAAGCGTCAAACTTCTGCCTGTTATCAATACCACTTGCTGAAGCTCCAGAGGTTTGCAATACCGTTTTCCAGCTAGCCAGGGATTCAACAGTCGTTGCGGAGGTCTCTTCCGTCAAGGAATCAGTATTTCCAATCCTACGAAGAGCCAAGAACCTACACCTTGTAGCTCTTTCGTTGCACCCTCTTTTCGGACCAGGTGCGCGGAGTATCTCGGGTCAGAGGATGGCCGTAATTCCTGTCAACGATGCTCGAAAAGAAATGAAAATTGCAAAGACCATCTTCCCGGACTCTCGACTTGTATTAACATCGATGAAAGAACATGATTCAGCTATGGCGACACTTCTATCAGTGATCCACTTTTCCAGCATAGCTCTAACACTTCTCCTCAGGGGAGAGAATCTAGCTTTACTGCAAAGCCTCGCAGGAACAAGCTTTAGAGTTGCTCTCACCCTCGCAGAAAGCATATTGGAAGACAGCGAGGATCTCCTGCTATCTATTCAACTCGAGAACTCATATTCGCTATCCATGATTAGAAACTATTTAGAAAAAGCTTTGATGATGGCATCTGTAATCGAATCCGGAGACCGAAGGCGATTGAAGCAAGTGATAAAACAAGCCAAAGAGCTAGTCGCTTTAGATCGTGAGTCTGGATCGTCATACAGACGCATATATCAAATGGTTGAAACCTTCCAAGGAACCAAAGATCACAAAGCCTAGTCTTGATAGAGGAACTGCAACTTTCGACAAAGGGTAGATTAGTTGTCAAGAGGTATAGCGTTAGATCTTTGGTTAGGGAACCTAATAGGAATAATCGGTACTGTACTTGGCACGTTGAGTCTTCTAGCTATTAGCGCTGCGCAATATTTCTCGTATGATGGAATCCTGCTTGGTATTTCGTGGATATCGCTATGGTACTTTCCACATTGTTTAATTCACTACATCATAGGAACGATTGTAGGTATCAAGTTCACTGGCTACTGGCTCGGTAGGTCAAGTATACGGCACCTGCCATATAGGATTCTGAAGATTATTGGGCAACTTATGCCTGTCTTGATTATTCGAATTGATCATGATCATTCCATATCTTCTCCACGATGGGGATGGATTCTCATGTACACCGGGGGAGCGGTGACATCGATGATATTGCCACTCGTTGTCAGCGTCATGTCTTTCATGAAAGTAGATCTAATTCTTGCCGTTTTAGCATTCGGCGCTGCGTTAGTCAACATAGCGTTCACCGCGTACTTTAGTCCCATTGTGGGTGACATTTCTAGAGCCTTGGCCATCCGTCGCTAGAGAAATGTGACCTAGATAGTTATCGAATCAGTCAGCAAATTTCAGTGTCGTTCTTAAAGCCGCAGTCCAAAAGATTTTGCGAAATCTTGGAATCGCCCGTAGGCTGTCAAGAACTGCAGACCCCGGTCACTGGTACGATAGCGGTTACCCCTCTCTTGTTCTACTGTTTCAAGCAATCCTGAACCAACAAGATCGTTTAATATCCTCACCATACGCGCATAGGAAAGGTTTGCTCGCCGTAGAAGATGAGTAATTCCTACTCCTTCATTAGTGCCGTTATCCATAGCTGCAGATAGCACATCTGCAACTATCTTTACCTGAGTTCTATACAACGACATCAGTCATAGCCCTCCCTAACCACATGAATTTCATTATAGGTACAACTAAAGTGCTCAACCCAACAACTTTGACGAAGACAGACAGAAGTACGAGGTCGGAAGCCGGCCCGTAGAAGAAACCAATCCAGCGCATAAATTCTCCCGTAGCCAACATTGCAAGGCCTGCAGCTATGACAAGTGTCCCGCGGTTTCTTGTTCGTACATAAGATAACAGCGTTTCAGTTACTCCGTAAAGCAGAAAATAGAAAGATAGAGACTTCAACCCGGCAGCTATTGCACCGGGTGAAAATACTACAAGTGGTACGAAAGATCCTCGCTTGAGTCCCTTCACATTCAACATATGCGAGAATGCTAGAAAGAAATAACCTGCGGTCTCAAGAGAATAGGCTAAAACAGCGAATGTGCCCACTAGTATCGCAAAGTTAGGCAACAATCCATTTGCAGCCAATCCATGAAAACCCGTGAAAGAGTAACTAATTCCCAGTAGAAGAAATGCAGCTCCCAGACGGAGCAGTGTCGGACTATGGGTTTGTGTGTATCCTCTATAAGAGACATACGCGATCACAAATCCTATTGCAGCACCAACAATTGCCAGGTACTCTTCCAAAAGATACATGGTCAAGAATTCGGCTGCCATCTGAATGCTTGAAGTAATAAATCATTAATCTCCTATTAAGCATTCAGCGAATTATCTGGACGTCATTTAGTCAATTAAATCAGACTCTTCAGTAGACGGCGTTTCTTAACAGAAGCCATAGGATCTACGTCAGTTTGGTTAGATGTGACTTACTGTAATGGCTTCCACCCATATATAGTACAGATTTTAGTGATAATCTAGAGTTGTCCAACATCATCTGTTCGCGCTGTAACAAAGTAATAGGAAAACTATTCGACTCGGGCACATTTCCTGCTATTGGCTGTAATGATTGCTGGTTACTCTGGGAAGAAAGTTCGCTAAGGATAATTAATGAGAATCGGTTGAGTTTAGGTGATCCCGCTAACCGGGAATTGCTGAGGGAAGAACAACGGAAATTCTTCTCCATTACGAGGGACATCCGTCTTTCTTAGCGTTTGGAAACGGAACAATGTTTATAAGACGTTTAAGCCTCTGTAATATTGGCAAGATGTTTGAGGGATCCGGTAGGTTCCCAACGAGATCTTTTGGGGTAGTTTAATGGCAGAAGTCTGCAATAGATGCGGCCTCCCACAAGACCTATGTGCATGTGAAGAACTTGACAAGGATGCAGCACGAATAGTGGTAAGACTCGAGATGAGACGGTTCCGTAAACCCACTACCTTGATTGAAGGTTTCAATCCAAAACGAGCTGACCTTGAAAAAATCGCGAGAGAGTTGAAGAACAAACTTGCCTGTGGAGGAACAGCGAAAGAGGGATACGTTCTTCTCCAAGGAGACCATCGAGATCTAATCAAGACTCACCTAGTTCAGCTTGGTTTCAATGAGACTGCTATTGAGGTCCAATAACAATTGCAACTAAAGATTCCTCTAATTCCCCGTGACGAAAAAGGGCCCCATGTAGTGGTTCGTCGAACTGGATTCAAAGGTGAGAAGAAGCTGTGTCCAAATTGTTTACATGAGTTGGAGCAGTGGAATCCATTAGGTGGCTGGCTCATTCCCGCAGAGTTCTCATGTCCGATTTGTAATTACGAAGGCCATCTAGCGATCGAGAGTCGTTCTGCGCCATCTGTTGGCAATCATACTCGTCACCAACCATAGCCGCAACCGTCTTGCGACCATGTTATTGGAAATAAAGCACATCATATTGAATATATCCGGGTTTTACGACCATGGCCGAGGTCAGAGCAGCCCATTAGCTTTTAAGTCGATCAGGTTGACTTCCGCGCCAGCATGGTGCGCAAGTACGAACGACGCCGCGGAGCTGCAGGTGCTTCAGAAGAAAACGTTAGGAATATACAGCGATTAGCCTCATTACTACAACGCGCAGTTAGCACAGGAAGAGCTAATAAGAGTCAAATGCGTTTGATTGATCGTCATTTAAACCGTCGCCTCACTACAAGAGTCACGAACATTCTTCATGGGCTAGGAAACATGTCATCGCGTACCAATGACCAGTCCACAAAACAGACAATAAAAGAAATAATTTTACAGCTTAATGAGCTCGTAAAGATGGAATCGGAAGGCTATGTGTCCTTGGTCAACAGAGACCGTTCAGTAGATCCTATCAAGATAGACAGACTAGTTCGAGTTGATGAAGAACTTTCACTAAGCGTAGATATCCTAGAACGAGAAGTTACAAGAATGAACAGCAAAAGAATTCTAAACGTTGCAAGATTCACGGATCTTTGCGAGGTTGTAGATGAAATAAGAACATCAGTTAAATCCCGGAAGACTATATTGGAGCCGTAAGATATTTCTACAGATTCAGTGCTGCCTTCAGTCCCTTGTAGCGATTCCGAATAGTGACTTCAGTAACCCCTGCAGCTTCCGCAACATCCTTCTGGGTCTTGTTTTCTCCCAGCACTACACATGCAACATAGAGTGCTGCGGCTGCCAGACCCATTGGATCTTTTCCTGCAGACGTATGAGTTTCCTGAGCTTGTCTAAGAATACCAAGTGCTTTACGCTGTGCGAGTTCGCTTAAACCTGCCTTGCTAGCGATTCTTGACACTGATTTCTCTGGATTAACTACAGGCATTCGTAACTCCATCTCACGAAGCAAGAGTCGATAACATCGTGCAATATCCTTCTTTCTGACGTTACTAACGTATGCCAGATCCTTTAGCGTACGAGGTGTTTCAGTATCACGACATGCTGCATATAACGACGCTGCAATCAATGCTGAAATTGACCGCCCGCGAACCAGACCGCGTTCCAGTGCCTTACGATAGACATATGCTGATTTTTCTATTACTGCATCTCTCACACTAAGTTTGTCCGCTAGCCTGTCCAGCTCACTGAACGCCTGTCGAAGATTTCTATCAATTGGTTCATGAATCTGACTCCTTCCATCCCATGTTCTTAGTCGTTCAATCGTCGCCCTAATAGATGATGGAAGTGATTTGCCAGAAGCATCTCGATCCTCAATGCCAATTACGGTGGCCAAACCCATGTCGTGCATAGCTAAGGAAGCCGGAATTCCGGTTCGACTACGATCGTCCTTTTCTTCCTTGGAAAATGCACGCCATTCAGGACCCACTTCCTCAATCTTGTCCTTTACGACATAACCACAGCTGCTACAGAACAACTCACCGCCTGCAGTATCAACTACCATGGGACCTTTGCCGCATCTGGGACACCTCTGTACAGAGCGACGCATCCTCATGAGATCTGAATAACTCTCTTTCACATGTTCTGCAGTCAAACCATCTTGCACGCCTGACATCTACATATCACCACAAAATATTTAAGAGAAGTTTGAGGACAATTTGACACTAATAAGTGTTTCCGACATGGTGACAGATTGTTCCTGTCAGAAGACCATACAGATCAGCAGTGCTTGTCTGATCCCTCTCCAAGATGGCAAATAATAACGCTGATGAAGGACCCATTCACACTAGAGAATTTTCTAAATCAAGACCCGTTTTCGATCAGATAGTACGCCGATATCCAAGCTCAAGCATAGCAGCAGTAGGGTGCAATACGTCAGGCTGTGCCTATTCAGTCTGTGAAATTGATCTCCTGGTAACAGCAACCGCTTCACCACCAATTCGAATTGCTCTAGGCTCAGAAATCCTGGACATACACTTTATTGGAGAAAACCCTTCAATGGCAGACCTTCCGCTCATAATTAGAGCGTCTATGAGTTTGTCACACATTATTGCCGACCCCACCATGATGTTTTCTTCTTATCGCACTAATGCAAAAGAAAACTACGAATTATATCTACACCAGTACTCTAGAGAAGAAGCAAGAGAGGCAATAACTCAAATCTGTAGATCAGAAGATGCGCAACAAGCTGATAATCCTGACTCAGCAGACTTTTGGATATTTTCTGCAGTCTATCATCTTTCTGATTCATTGACGCTCAGAGCTAATACTATCCCTTCACCAAGTCATATGCTTGCACAACTTCGTTCTATCGGAAATGCGTCTGGAACACAGCTTTGTCTTGCAACCCTCGATACAGGTCACTCAACTCCCACTGCAGTTCAAAGACGAATGAAGGCCCTCCAACTCATTACTGAGCAGCTCCCTAATACAGGAAGTGTCGACTCCTTAAACAAATTCATTCCTGCTCTATCATTTGCTGCAGACCCACTCTTCAATCAACATGAATCGTCTCGCGTCGCATATCTGTGTCGCAATCATCAGGTCAGCAGTGCCTACTTACTAGCAGGGAGACTGCTTTGTCGACTTGTTGTTTCAGCCTACGAATGTAACTGCATTAATGGAGACTATTCTCCGCTATACCATCATATGATCGAGGAGCTATTGAAAGAGAATCATCCTAACTTTAGGATTGCCAGGAATCTTCTTCAGCTAATGGGAATCCGATCTGGACTTGCTAGAGAATCCGAGAATATGTCGAACCTAAAGCTCCTTGCTAAGAAGCTCTTGAGCTAGAGCGCAAAAAGTCAACACTACAAGTTAACATCCATCCCCCAATACATGACGTCCAATTGGTATCAGAAACAGCAATTTAGGCAATATCGCCTGATTGCATTGGTCGAGACTGCCAATTGAAATCCGGCAGCTGTGCACTAGCATAGACTGAACGATAGGGAAAGGGCACAAAAATAACCAAGGTCAACGATAGAATTATCTGCTTTACTTGCAGCAGCGGCATCCTAGCCGTTGCCTGCATGGCTTATTCCGACTTCAGGAGGGATACTATTGAAATTATTTCTTTAGCCCGAACTGTACACCCGCCTTAGCCCAATTCTCTCTTGGAACTTCATCCAGAATAACCTCAACGGCATCAACGGGTACGTTCAGACTCGCTGTGACTGCGTCTGTCAGCTTCTTGGCCAATTCAGCTTTCTGTTCCTGACTTCTTCCCTCAAACAGTCGTATTGTTACTAGAGGCATGGCATCCCCCAGCTAGTCCTATAATTAATGTATTTTGGGTGTCTAGTTTCCTGTAATTTTGTTTTCCCACTCTGGAGCCTTGCGTTGTGCAGTGAGGACATCCTTGACATTATCAATACTCATCCAATCTCCTTCATGAAGATATGATCCAATGTCTCCTTTTGACGCGAGATCAGGGAACACTGTGCCTTCCAGATCTCCCTTCTCAGGGAGACCTGTAACCACATCTCTGTTCAATACATATACACCTCCATTGATGTAAGTATCCGGAATGCGGGGTTTCTCCACGAAACCTGCAACTTTTCCCGCGGGAGTTACCTCCACTATGCCAAAAGAAGAAATGTAAGGTACCACTGCCATTGTTGTCTTAGTTTGTAACTTGAGATGAAGTTGAACCATTGTTTGCAAGTTCAGATCGGTGATCACGTCACCGTTAAGTACCACGCACATATCTTCGGCAATTAAGGAAGAGCTTTTCCTTAAAGCACCTGCAGTCCCGAGTGGCTCTTGCTCCAAAGAAAACTCAATCCTCATACCAGATTCGTTGGATTTAGCAAAATATTCCACCATTTTTTCGCCGCGGTGACCAATTGCAAAAATCACATGTTTTATACCGTGAGATCTCAACCACTGTATCTGCCACTCCGCGATAGGTCTTTTTCCAACCTTTATCATTGATTTCGGATCATTCTCAGTATATGGTCGGAGCCTAAGCCCAAGGCCCCCGGACAATACTACAGCCGTAGATATCTGCGTTATTCAAAATCACCGTACCGATACGTTCATGTCCAACAGGCCGTCTGGACAATAACCTTGCATTTCACTGATGTCCCTTTCATTGAAGTGTAATATAAAAAAATCGTTACAATATGAACTATACTGACATAGACTAGCTCTAAAAGTGAAAAGTGCAATCATCGTTCTTATAGAACGACATCCAATAAGAATTCGTGTCTCATGTCTTTAATCATGGAGTAGAAGAGGCCATCAGAAAATTAGAAGACCCCAATCGTCGAAAGATATATGATCCACTCTCTCTTCTGCGAAGATCAGGACTAGTAACTGGACACATAATTGCCGACTTAGGTTGTGGCACGGGCTTTTTTTCTCTCCCTGCAGCCAAAATAGTAGGAGATCATGGAGTTGTCTACGCAATTGATGAAGTCCACGAGATGCTTCAAGTTCTTGAGACAAAGATTTCTGAACAAGGGATTCAGAATGTCAGAACAATGAAGTCAAACCTTCTGGCCACCACTATTCCAAACCAAAGTGTTGATTTCGTACTGATGGCATGTGTCTTCCATGACCTTCACAGAGAAACGCTTGGAGCAGAACTAAACAGGATCCTAAAGTCCACCGGTACCATTTGCGTGGTGGACTGGAAGAAGATACCAACTGAACATGGGCCTCCAGTAGAAGTCAGGTTAACCGAAGAAGATGTTATCCGAGAGATAAATGACATGGGTTTCACCAACTCTGAAGTGTACGAAGCTGGACAGCAACATTATGGTATCGTGATTCACAAGTCGTCGATATCAGATAATTCTCTTCAAGACGACTAATCGCCTTGCGTGTATGGAGTTGTGGAAATCTGGCAATCTGGACAGATCAACGTAGCTTCTTGGCTCATCTTGAAAACCATGGGGAGTTACTAAGAATTAATCACGAAGTATCATCAGTGCATGAAATTGCGGCATACATCCGAAAAAGCTCTGACGTTGGGGGCCCTGCCTTTCTATTCGAAAACGTAAAGCGATACAAAGGCTGGGCTGTCGCTGGAGGAATATATGCTAAGCGGGCCAGAATTTCCAGAGCTCTTGCTACAAAGATAGACGGAGTAGTAGACAGGTATGTTAGAGGCACAAGCAAACCCATTCCACCAAGGATTGTCAGGGACAGTGTTAGAAACCAGGTAGTTTGGGAGGGAAATCAAATCGATCTAACCAAGATACCTATTGTCACTCATTCTGCAAGGGATTCAGGGGGATTCATAACAGCAGGCGTTCAAGTCGCGAAGAACCCTGCAACCAAGATTCGGGCGCTAGGTATGCACCGAATGCAAGTCAAGGGACGAGATAGACTAGGACTACTGATACCTGCAACGAAGAGATTCGGACGTGCTCTCGAAGCAGCAGAGTCTATGGACATGCCGCTCGCAATAGCCACCGCCATCGGTGTTGACCCTTATACTGCGCTGGCATCAGTAGCGCGAGTACCCCATGCGCTCGATAAGTACGACATAGCAGGGGGAATAAAGGGCACCCCTATCTCCCTCGTCAAATGTAGAACCATCGATATAGAAGTTCCACTGGGCTCTGAAATCGTCATCGAAGGAGAAATACTCCCAGGGATAAGGGAAACAGAGGGACCTTTCGGCGAAGTAGAGGGTTGTTACAGTGGACAATCAAATTCACCTGTCGTTCAGGTCAAACGGATCACCATGCGCGAAGATCCAATATACCTTACAGCGCTTACTGGATTGCCAGAGACCGACAACCACGTTATGAAGTGGCCGTCTACCTGTGAAACTGCATACAGAGCAGCTACTTCATCTTATTCTAACCCTGACGTAAGATCCGTAAATCTCATCAATGGGTGGCTCGTCATAGCTATAAAGAAGCGCCATTCAGGGGAGCCCTCAAACGTATTACACTCCGTCCTCTCAAGTATATCTGAAAAGTACTGCCTCGTCGTCGATGACGATGTAAACATCTATGATCCAAGTGAGATCGAATGGGTCTTTCGGACAAGAGTACAACCATCAGAAAACGTTCAAATCTTCCCAAAGATGCAAGGAACAACTCTAGACCCATCTTCTCCTGGCCTCAGACTAACTTCCAAGCTCGGCGTTGACGGAACATTGCCAATAGGAGCTGACCGATTAAAATTTGAGAAAGTAACGGTGCCGGGATCCGAGAATATATCGTGGTAAACCCTGGCCTTGTCCACTCTAGGTCTGACAAAAAAAAGAGAAAAGAGAGATAACGGGAATAAGTTCATCTTTGTCAGTCCAGAACGTCAACAATCGTTTGACTCGCTGAAAGAATAGAAATAGAACTCGCTGAAGGGTTAAATGTTCGAAGACATCCAGTTTTCTCGCATAATACTTGGCAAGAAAGACATCTTTTGGCCTTCATCTCACAACTCGTGCCTCGACTCTAATGTCAAAAGGCGATCCCAACATTACGCACGCAATGACCCACGGATCTGTTCTCCAGCTAGCTGAAATTGCCGATCAGGAAAAGATGTTTAGCTCAGTTTGGATTGGAGACAATATAATCGTAGCCCCCAGGATAGGTTTCCTCTCTGCCCTGTCGTCTGTTGCTGCAAGGACTAAACGAGTATTGCTGGGTACTTCCTGCCTGTCCAGTTTTGCTCTCTGGCACCCGATCATGCTTGCTTTGGAATGGGCAAGTCTTGATCTGATCTCCTCAGGTAGGACCATAATGGTTCCTTGTCTAGGTAATTCGCCTACCGGCTCTGGAGGTGAAAAGAACAAGGCACTGTGGGAAGCCTTCGGAATAGATGTGAATGAACGAATCGGACGTTTTGAAGAAGGAATAGAGGTAATACGCGGATTATGGACGCATGACGAGTTTTCCTACGATGGCAAGTACTACAAGTTAAAGAATGTCAATTTGATGGTGAAGCCACTCCAGAACCCACCTCCGATTTGGATAGCTAATCACCCAGTTCACATAACTGACAAGAAAGTCGCTGAAACGTCTGCTCGGAGACTTGCTAGACTTGCTGACGGATGGGTCGTTGCTGACTCTCCTCCTGACGAGTTCGTAGAATGGAGAGATTGGATCGTGAAGTTAGGCGAAGAAGAGTACCATAGAGACCTCAATCATTTTGAAACATGTTTTGTTGCTCGCTTCAATATAAAAGCCAACAGAGAATCTGCCTTCAAAGAAGGAGCAACATTCGGTTCGCAATACATGAGTTACGAGTATACACCTCGCAGAGCTGAGAGGTATCTATATCTCCACGGTAGTGCTGATGACGTAATCAAGGGGATCGAAAAGATACTTGAAGTTCAACCCACATACATTGACTTCCAGGCAGCAGGCGTTGATCAAATGAGCCAGTTCAGAAAACTGATGTCTGAAGTTCTTCCTAGCTTCTCATAGAACGAATAGGAATTCCTTTAGTCATTACAACCAAAATTTAGAAAAAGCGTATATGTGATAAAGCCGCGTCATACAACACTCCTAATGACGTTGTTACCAGAATTTGTACTGAAGCTGGCGCAGGGCAAGAATCTTGCTTTTAGTGCCTCTCTGAACCCAAATGGATCTCCACATCTAACACCTACTTGGGTTGACACAGACGGCGAGCACATAATTATCAATACTACCGTGGGTAAAAAGAAACATAGAAATGTGAAGCGGGATCCACGAGTAGCAGTAACCATAGCTGAGGGAGCTAACATCGCAATTATTCATGGAAGAGTCGAAGAACAAATAGAAGGCGAGCTTGCCAAAACCCACGTCGATAAGCTATCGCAAAAATATCTAGGTGTAGACACTTTCCCATATCTCAAACCAGGAGACGTTCGAGTAATCCTAAAGATAGCGGCAGAAAAAGTCATCATACAACAACGATAGCACTAAGAATTGCGAAGACATTCCTAGATCGATACTAGTCCTATCCGTGCTTTAACAATTGCCCAGACGCATTACAGAGAGACGCAACATCCATTTGAAAATATTTCCACATTTTCTTTGTCTGTCCTCAATTCACCTCAACGAACAACATACCGGTATACAGCAGGCACATAAACAAGGACACTTACAGCCGCACTTCTTGCAGACACCATGAGGACTCTGTTTTTGCTCCTGTAGCTTGACGCTGTCTGGAATAACGCTCATTCTATTTTACTGTCTATTTCTACGGACCAGAACTTAACTGTAGAGCTTCGAAGCCAAAAACCATCAATGGTGGGAGACCGAGTAGCCTTATCGAAGGTTTAGTGCCATCCCGTCATATCCTATCAGAATCTTGCCGTCATACTCGCTCCGGACTCGTCGCTCCAGCTCGTCTAACTTCTTCTCACTCCACAGGTGAGTGAGAACCAGTTTCTTTGCGCCTGCTCTTCTAGCTATTGCACCGACCTCTTTGGCCCCAGTGTGAATGAATGGAAGCTTAGGGTGTTTCTTCTTTCGATCCTGCACCAGGCCAGTCTCTTCAAACTCAGGCGAAAAGAAGCATTCATGGACAAGTACATCAACATCTCGGGCAAGTTCCACCACAGCATCGCATGGAAGGGTATCTCCAGAAAAGGCTACTGATGAACCGTCATTCATATCGAATCGATAACCCAGTGTAAAGTTTCCAAGTTGTTTAAGATGTTCAACTCTCTTGCATGTAACCCGCCATTTTTCTCCACCGATTGAGAAATCTTCGTCTATGTCGTGTGCTCGAATATCTAGACCGTCCTTCGTCTGGATCCCTGTCTCCAATCTGCAGCTGATATCGATGTTGAAGGTCTTGAAAATTGACTCCGTGAATTCAACAGTCCCTTTGGGACCATATACTTCTACTGGTTTGCTCCTGCCCATGATCCAGCCCGTCAACATGAAATATGGGAAGTCGACGTCGTGATCGAAGTGGTGATGAGTGAAGAAGACATTGCGAATTCGAAGCGGGTCTTCACCTGCTTTAATCAGGCTATGTACAGTGCCATGTCCACAATCTACAAGGATTACTTCATCGTCCAATATGATGCCGGATGATGCACTCCCCCGTTGAAGATTCGGCGTCGGAACCCCTGTCCCAAGTAGAATCAGTCTAGATGTCACAGTCAACCCTTCTTCGCATCGTTAGGGGCTCGACTTCTATAGGTTAGCATCTTACTAGGAATAATTTCCATCATTGCAGAGTTTGAAGTGGCCCTCTTCCCCTGTCCATACTTTATTGGAAAAGCCCATCCTATCTCGCATCCAGATTGCGCTATTCCCATTTTACACTAGTTAGCTCAACTTCCAGCGTATCCATGTTTTCTTGTTTAACATCGTACATATAGCCAACAAGGAATAACTCAGCCTCATCACGACCACCCGTGTCCGGGAATTTCAAAATATCTTCACCCAAGTCGCAGTGAGAAAAATTCATAGTGACTGATCGTTCACTTATCTCGTGCGTATTGGACAAGAAAAACGAGTCTTCTGCCATAGATTGCTCACCGATCGCTACTAGCACGGTAGCAAAAGCATCACTTTCGCCCGAGTTATAGGCATTAAAGTCAACTGTCAGTTTCTGGATTTTACAAGGATCGTCTTCATCCATCGGAGTTTCATAGATGACATATAGAGAAATGAAAGTTGAACTGGAGCCGATCGCTATTCCCACAAGAAGGGCTATCAATATTTTCTTCGAAGGCAAATGAATATCCAATATCTCAATCCTGGGTTTCATGAGTTGGAGTCCACCGAAAAAAAGCTTTGTGACCCAACCATTGTGTTCTCTCTTCGCAGATATGATCTGAATTTAGAATTAGACTTTATTTCGAGGACTGCTCCTCACTTAGTTAGCCTTTGTCGCAAGTACTAAGCTATTTCCCGGTGTCCTTCGAAAATTGATTCTGCGTGGATTACTGAAACCAGACTTCAAGAGCCATTCAGATATCTCGTCGAAGGTTCGAGTCTGGCCACCTAGTGCAGCCAGATATGCCAGACCAAAGAACCTGGTTCCAACTTTAGCCAACTGGCTGACTGTCTTATCTGCAAGTTGTTCCATAACTACGATTAGACCACGTGAGTTCATCGACCGGGAAACCTTACGAAGCAGCTCGATGTTCTTTTCAGGAGAATATGCGTGGAGTATGTTGAACATTAGTGCTACATCGTAATTGTCACCGAGATCGTCAATCCAGAAATTGCCCGGTTTCAGCGAAACTCTGCCATTCATTTTTTCAACAGATATGAGCTCATCTGTCATAGTCAGAGCTTGAGGTAAGTCAAAAACTGAGGCAGATAGCAGTGGATTTTGTCTGCAGAACATTATGCTATATAGTCCATGTCCGCCTCCAACGTCTATTAGTCTACGCGCATCCTTTGGTATCTTCAACTTCGTCAACAGTTCATCCCCAACCATCCGTGCAACGGCCGCTGAATACAATTGGAATACTCTCCAGCTGCCTGGCTTTTGGTCGAACCATTCATAGATAGTCATTGGTGGTTTTCCCCGTCGTATAGATTCTTCCAAGTACATCCTGGAGAACTCTAGGATATGGTTCTCTCCGAGATCGATTATATCGGCCAAGTTCGTCGATGAGCTTGCCAGTAACCATTTGACAGTCAACGAGGAATTTGAATATTGGTCACCTAGCTTCTTGAGGTATCCAAAAGATTCAAGGCCTTCAAGCAATATTCTAGTACCGCGTTCATTTGCATTTATTTCACGTGCAATTCCCGCTGCCGTTAGAGGTCCTCCAGATAGGCTCTCAAAAACACCAAGCTTCAACGCTACACGGACAGCCTGAAAAGCCCCAGCTCCAAAAATATCTAGGAAGAGGCCAGGGCCTTTATTCATTCGGAGTAAAAAAAGGCGTTCAATAATATTTGGTACTATCGGCACAGGCACTCGAACAATGAATTTTCTATAAATAACTTTGATAGCAGTTGCGAATCTTCCAAGTCTTGGAACATGTGCCGCTCCATCGAGATTCTTGTACTCTCATCGACATGAGTTCATCCCAAGGAGATAACAGTAGAAGATAGCTTCGAGACTCGCTGACGTTCTGCATCTACACATCTTATCGATAGCGTCAGAAAATAGATATAGTTTTAACCAAGCACAGTCTATATCCTTTTGGAAACAAGGGAAGTCGTGAAGAAATGGGTTATCAAGGCTCTGGAGACCGTACGATGCATAAAATTACCTGTTCAGACTGTGGGAAGGAAGCCGAAGTGCCATTCAAACCAACTGGCAACAGACCGGTATATTGCAGAGAATGTTTTGCGAAGCACCGGCAATAGTGTGCGACTATATGAGGAATAGGCCCGAGTAGTCTAAAACATAGAAAGCTTCAGCGGAGTATTATTCTCTTTTACATGTTTTACAGTCAAACTTATTGTAGGCATCTCTTTTAGTGGATTGTTAGAGAAATTAACATGATAGTGATTTACGTATGAGTGACGAAATAGAGAAATCCTATCCATGTAATTTCTGTCAGGCGACATTCCAGAAAGAAATAGAACTAGAAAGACACAACGAGATAGTTCATACTCAAAGCTACACAAGCAAGCCGGGAGAGATACCAAAATTCAAAAGCGGTAGCAGAAAACATAGGTCTTGACTACTCCATAAAAGTAGATTGACTTCACACAACAACATTCATTCTATCTTATACACACAGTAGATATTTACACGAATCCCGCCAGCGACATTTTCTTCCGCAATTCTTCCATAGACTTTGCAATCCATCAATTCTAAACGCTTTTGAACGCGTCACGTATAGACAGTTTCAGGTTGCCGAGCACGATCAATGTCACAGATGTCGTCATACAATCAGCCAAGATCTTGGCCAAAAGACCAGTACTTTTGTTGCCAACATTGGTTCCATCTATGTTCCTAACACTATGGCTCGTATCCATTTCGACACTCGCCTCCGCCCCTTCTGTTCTCACCCCCATCTTCGTCTTGGGTCTATTTGCCGCATTAGTTTCTTACATGTTAGTTGGTGCAACATATCCCATTCTAGTGAGGTCTACTCTGACTGGTGCTGAACTGCCCCTCGCAGAGGCGTTTAGACTCGCCTTCAGAAGGCTTTTGACCGTCTTTATAGCCAGCATCCTCGTAAGTGTCGTCATCATCTCCGGCTTTATCCTTCTAATTATACCTGGAATCATCTTTACTCTTTGGTACTTTTACACAATTTCATCAATAATGCTAGACGGAAAGGGCGCTATCGGTGCCATGAGCGCCAGTAAGGCTTTCGGTCGAGAGAACAAAGGAAAAACATTCCTGATCCTTCTCATTGTCTCTGCTGTATCAACGATTATTTCCTCTCTTGGACTCGCATATTATTTGGTAGGAATACCCACCGAGTTTATCGTAGTTCTGACACTGTTAGCAGAAGCTGTCGTCACAGCATGGGCCTGCATCATCCCATCATACGCTTATCTAACATACGGTCCTCCGTCAGACAACAGTTCTGCGATTGGGAACAATTTAGAGAATAACAGCAACCTGTAGTCTTCTGTGCAATAGTACCGGTAAGTCGACCACCTCGTTCCATATCCAACCACTATGCTTCCAAGCCATAGAGATAAGAGAGCCTCGATGTAATATCAACTTCAAGAGATGAAAGAAACTCCATTACGTCTACTGGAAATAAAACGCGTAACGGAAAGGGAAATCATGATGAAGTGGGATGACGGGCATGAAGTCGTTTATTCGTCAGCTCATCTTCGTAGAAATTGCGAATGTGCTGCGTGTGTATCTGAATACTCTGGAAAAAGAACCCTCGATCCTGCCAGCGTAAGCGATGACATCAAAATTGACCGAATTGAGCTGGTCGGTCGCTATGCCATCTTCTTCAATTTCAATGACGGCCATGGAACCGGCATCTATCCTTTCGAGACGCTACGTAACATCTGTCCATGTGAAACGCATCGCGGTGGAATCTACAAGGAATAGTCCAGACGACAAGCTTCTCGCTTCCCCGTTAACTTGTAGATGGACCTAGTGCTCACGATTTAGTCATGTGACTGTTGGGTTTGGATCTGGAAGAGCCAGGTCTACTTTTAGTCATCTCTTCAATGCGTATTAGGCGATCGTCCATACTCCTAACCGTATTCAGTAATTCAGATAGAATGGGATTTTGTTCCGCCAGCATTGTCACGTCTGTCCTCAACTGAATTCGACGGTAAATGTAGTGTCCAAGAAAGATGGAAAATGGGATCAGTGTTAAAACGAACACGGTCAAGAATATGTATACCTCAGGAAATAGTAGCTTTAGGAATTCGACGCGATCTATGAATAGAAAGTACGCTATGATAGTGAAATTTACCACTTGGAGAGGTAAAACAATGTATGTGGCATACCCCATCCTAAATTCAAAGAACCTTCTAGAGAACCAAACTGTCTTTCCTCTTCCACTACCGGCCGTCAAATAACTAGTTGTTATTCCCTATACATTTAGAGCTTGCTACTTTCAGAAGGAGAGGTAACAACAAGGATCAATACACAACGGTTATGAAACCGAGTTAAGACAAATCTAGACAGATTGTCGTGAGCTATAGAGAATATCTGTTGAGTCCGGAACCTAGGATTACTCAATTTCGTGAAGGCACACCGTTATCGGCTAGGATCTTTGGCGTCCCCTACGATTACACTTCCACGTATCGCCCTGGCTCTAGGTTTGGCCCAGATGCCATTCGGGAAGCCTTCATGAACATAGAGATATTCTCCCCACGCTTGGGTGTGGATCTAGAAAAAGCAAACATAGATGACCTGGGCAATCTGCACCACACTAGTAGCCTAGAAAAGATGTGCGATGGGGTAAGGAAGCTCGTAAATGAGTTAGTTGATGACGATAGCACAATAGCGATATTGGGGGGAGAACATTCCCTTACGTATGGCTCTTTCAAAAGCATGCCTGCGTCCACAGCGTTAATAGTCTTCGACGCTCACCTGGACATGAGAGATGAATTCGCAGACCTCAAACTCAGTCATGCTACATTCCTCCGCAGGTTGACCGAAGAGGTTGGTTTTGACCGTGTAGTCCACGTGGGCGCGCGGGCCGCTTCAGCCGACGAATGGTCATTTGTCGACAAAGCGAAAATGAAGCTCATACCGATGCACACCATATTGACTACAGAAAAGCCAGAGAACATCCTGAAGGAGTTTTTGCGTGACTTTCAGGAAGTCTATGTCAGCATCGACATGGACGTAATCGATCCTGCATTCGCCCCAGCTGTCGGAAACCCTGAACCTGGCGGCCTAACCACTCATGGCATCCTGGAGTTCCTATATGCACTGACTGGCAAATTCCTACGAGGATTTGATATAGTTGAGATGACTCCCGGCTATGATAATGGAGCGACAAAGACACTAGCTGCTCGACTCCTCGCAGAGTTGATCGCAATTTCAACCCTCAGGGAGAAGTGACCATTAGCGACATCCTCGTCATTTCTCTGTTCCCAATAGCTCAGCCCTGCTCATCCGACCAAGCAGGATCTCACCAGGTCGCGCCCGATAATCGGGATTACCAATTCCAACAGCAATCATGGCGCTCTTTTCGGCCGCATGAGGAGAGAAGAATTCTGTGACAGAATCATCGTAAAATGTTGAACCTGACGCCCCTATGCCGACGGCATAAGCAGAGAGATAGATGTTTCCGGCTACTACTCCAGCTTCGAACTGAGATGCCCTGTACCCGCGATTTCCATATCTATTCAGCATGACGTTCAGATCCGTCATTAGAAAGAATACCACGCTGGCGACGCTAAAGAGAGGCTGATCCAAGCATAAATATCCAGAAATCTTCCGCAGTTCTCCTTGTTTTATTTGTGCCAGACGCATTCTTTCGCGGTTAAAATAATATGCCCCGCTTGGTAGACCTTCCACGGCATTTGCTATGAAGTAAATGTGAACGTTTGTAGTGTTCTTTTCATCAAGGAAGTCCATTGGCAAAGGAGTAGTAGAATTGATGATGATCTCAGACAACTGTCCAAAGGAGATAGGTGA
>DAEN01000091.1:0-1976 GCA_002495315.1 Thaumarchaeota archaeon UBA141 | reverse complement strand
GATAGGTGACAATGTCGTTGCTAACCGTTTCCTTTGGCAGAGGGATTTCCCGAGTACCTTGTGTCCACGACCGTACATCTTCAGCCTCATACAACGACGAAGCTTCATGCATTTTCCAGATGGCATCATAGGTCATCTCGTTCCGTGAGAGTGAAAGCATTTCGGGTTTGAACTCAGAGACATCCTGTGTCGATTGTGATGCCATGATATTCGAATCTCTGCCCAGAGATATCAACACAATTGATGCTTCCTTGCCTTCTTCTAGACACAGCAATTTATCGACTGATCTATCAGAGAAACCCATTACCAATTGTGCATCCAGTTTGGCGGAGGCAGCTGTCGCAAGGAGATTTGATGTTAGTACGCCAGAATCCCAGAACCAGTGCCGATACGACCGCGACTGGTATTTCCATGCATTCCTCCAAGCCAGAGAGGTCAATACCAAGATCACCGGAGATGAAGTCAAGCTCTCTTGATTGCCCGTCGCCGAAGAGAGCTCTGCTCGATAGTCTCCGTCGCGAAGCCTCGTAAGGGCAAAGTCAGCAGGCCCAAAATGATAAACTCCTGCCTTGAGTCCATCGATATCTCCGTTGACAACGTATATTTCGATCGGATAGAGTGCTCCGGTTGCTGGGGCGGCCCGCATGTGGTAGGTACCGAAAGGAAGTTTAGACTCTCTAGTCAGTCCGCCTGAGAAGAACAAAATCCCGGCGAGAGTTGCGACGTCGATCGGTTTCCTATTCTTTTCGAACTTCAACTTTGTCAAAGCTTTGAAGGCTCCAGATTTAGGCCTAAACACATCCGATGGCAAAAGGACTTGAGGTAGACTTCGATAGACCTTGAATGGACTAGGCTTATCACCCCAATCCATGACGTGATGTGAATATCGGATGCTTATCTCGGAATGTTTAGTCTCCTCATGATACTCCTTGGCAAAGCTGACATCATTATTTGCCAAAGAGATCGACAACCCCATATCTAGTCATTGCATATGCGCAATTACGGTGTCCAGCGAAGTCTTGCTACCTGCCACTAAAAGATAGGCCTCTTCGAAACCAGATTGGGCCCAGGATTAGGAGAGAAGGGTTTGTTGTCGATTTCACCTTTAACTTCTGAGATCAATGCATGCAAGGTGAAGTTACGAACCCCACCATGTCTTCGGTCGCGAATTGGTAGCTCAGTACTGGAAATCTCCTTTTCCCCCAGCACAATGATATAGGGAATCCATTCTCGTTCTCCCTCTCGAATTCTCTTTCCCACCGATTCCGGCCGATCATCGATGTCAACTCTCAGGTTTTCTTTTGTCAGCTCCTCACTGATCTGCAAACATCTCTCCAGAAACGATGGTGTGACAGGGATCAAGCGTACCTGGGTAGGAGCTAGCCATGTCGGTAGAAGAGGAACTCCTCCTTGCTGTTGAACCCGGTATGCTCGCTCCAAGAGTGCATAGATACAACGTTCTATAGCTCCGCTCGGCGAATTGTGTAAAATGATGGGGTGTTTCTTTTCCCCTTTTTCGTCAGCATAAGTAATCTGAAAACGTTCTCCATTTTCTACGTCGATCTGATCCGTGGAGAGAGCAGAGCCCTTGTCTAGATTGTCAATGAAATTGAATTCCCACTTCATAGTGAAATAGAAGAAGCGTTCGTCCCAGACTTCAGCTAGGGCGGATTTTCCCATGATCTTAACTAGTCCAGCTAAGAAGTCGCGGTTCTCATTGTAGAATTGTCGAGTAAAACGAATAGCTAGTTCGAAGTCCTCTTTCTCCAACCCAATCCCTTTCATGACTTCCAGGGATAGGTTGAACCGCGAAATAGCCTCGCTCTTAGCTTGTTCCATATCCGAACATAGTGCATGACAATCAGGCATCGTAAAGGCTCTCAAGCGCCTTAATCCGACTAGCTCGCCTCTTTTTTCCCTGCGGAAGCTGTACCTTGTCAACTCATAAAGTCTAACAGGGAGCTGACGATACGAGA
>DAEN01000051.1 GCA_002495315.1 Thaumarchaeota archaeon UBA141 | reverse complement strand
CATTTGGCGTCAATCCCGGCCAACATGCTTACTTGCACTGGACAAAGTCCAAGGAAAAAGGAGTACCTCTTGAGGCTGCGATTATCATAGGTTCTACACCTAACATAGCTTATGCTGCAGGGGTGAGACTTCCATATGGTGTTGATGAGCTGGCTGTCGCAGGAGGAATAGCTGGCGAGCCTGTAGAGTTGGTAAAGTGCAAGACCATTGGACTCGAGGTCCCCGCGAACGCAGAGTACGTTATTGAAGGAAAAGTCGGCATCGACTATTTGGAGCCTACACCTGCTTTCGGCGAACATACAGGCTTCATGTTCAAGGGTGAGCGCGGCGATCCAATCATGACTGTCACATGTATAGCTCACCGAAAACGTCCCATCTATCAGCATATTCTGAGCCAAATGGCTCCTAGCGAAAGCAGTACAATGAAGCGCATAGGCTCAACGGGCGTCTATCACAAGTATCTCAAGCATGATTCCAATATTCCAAGCATTACCGATGTTGCTGTGTACGAGATGAGCGGCGTGAGACACTTTTGCGTTATACAGATGAAGAAGACGCATCCTGCTCAGCCAAAGCAGGCGCTCCATTCACTTTCCGGTTATGATCCCCGGATTGGCAAGGTCATAATAGTTGTTGACGATGACATAGATCCGCATGATCCACAATCGGTAATATGGGCTCTTAGCTACCGGATGCAACCTCATCGGGATATTGAGATCATCACGGGTAAAGTACCGTTGCTCGATCCATCAGCTGTACCGCCTGGAACACCGAGGGAAGAGGCACTCTTTCCTCCTCCTAGTGGAACCTCAGCTCTACTGATCGACGCAACAACAAAATGGCCTTACCCACCAGTTGCCCTTCCAAAGAAGGAGTTCGTTGATCACGCTCTCGAGATATGGAAGGAAGAAGGACTACCGGAGCTGGATCTGAAGACGCCGTGGCACGGATATGATCTGGGATCTTGGACCAAGGATGACGAGGAAAATGCAGACTTCATCATATCTGGCGACTACCATCGAGTAGGCGAAAAGCTAGCAAAAAAGCAGACAACAATTTAGAATTGTAGCTTTGGATAGATTGTCACGATAGTCTTTTTTGATTAGCCACCATCTTATGATCTCGAAGTGGTTCGTGGTTAGTGGAGACTCACTAAAGATAGGCAGAAACAGGTGGTAGATCTTTCATGGTGACCAGTCCAGAAGAAGACTTGAGGACCCTCGGAATCATGTTTACGATAACAGAAGATGTACCGAGGTCTCCGTGAACACCACCAATGATCTTTTGCCGAATAGGAGGCTCGCCATCAATATCTATGGCATCATATTCGTCTTGGACGGCCGCGTTAGCATTAAACTCCAATTCGATAACTCGAACTCCTCCCTTGACACCATGAGCCTCACTCTTCAGCCCAGCGACCTGCCCTGGTTGGATGGTAATGTATGGTGTGGCTAGTTCTCTCTCAGCGATAATCGGTTCCGGGAGCAATTCCCGTATTTCGTCGAGTTTCCATCCCACGGCAGAAGCTATCATCGCTATCGATTCGACTAGACCAACATGTCCAGTGATCTTCTTGTCCTCGATCATCTTTCTGAATAATTCAGGAGTCAACCCTTCTCCTATCTTTTTCTGAAATGGAACCCTCCGTTTACTCGAATTCATCATACGAGTCACTTTGATCCTCTGAACGTCTTGGCATGCTCCAGTGAGAGTTATGGGAAGAGTGTCCATAAGATAACCAGGGTTTATGCCGGTACCCAAAACACTTACTCCGTTTGAGTCAGCAAGATTGGCTAGCTCGGATGAAAGCTCTGGATGCCTGTAATATGGGTATGATAGCTCCTCACAGGTAGATATAACGTTCAGCTTGGCCTTGATACACTTCGTGATCTGTGGTAATGCGACTGTAAGATTGGACACAGTAGCATGGAGAACTATGTCAGCTCTGACCTGAGATAGTAAACCGTCTACATCATCAGTAATGTTCAGATCCGGTGCATTAAGCCCCAAGACATCTCCTAGCTTTTTTCCTACAAGATCTGGAGCAAGATCTAGAGCACCCACAATCTCTAATTCCTTTTTCTTTAGAACTAGTCTAGCTATTTGTCTCCCAATCTCCCCTAATCCAAAGAAGATCACTTTGATCATTGCGTGCTCATCTTAACCCTGTTGCAGAAATTCTCCTTTACGTTTGTCAAGAATCCTGATCTCTGGCATCGTTTTTCATATGCCTAATGGGGTCTTAAAGATGACAGTCTTTTACAATTTTCAGTGAAAGAGATTTTTCCAGACGTTGGACTATTAATTCAGATGAGATTCGTGGCATATTCAAAGACTCAAAATGAGCAGCTCCACTCTGACTAAGTTTATGGGATTCGCGCCAGAACTCTCCCTCTACCAACCTATTCGGTTGAGGTCGTGATTCTACAGTCTTAGCTTGATCTTGAATATGAATCTGGCCGCTACAACTACTGCGAATAGCACAATGGAATAGACTACTGCCCCTGCAGACAAAGCCATCCACTGCCCAGTTCCGTAATAGTTGAAAAGCGCAACAGCAGCGACGGTTGTACCAGGACCCGATAGGAGTATCACAGCTCCAACCTCCTTGAAGGCGGCCAAGAATAGGAAGAGAGATACAGCGGCTAGTGCTGGCTTCATTAGGCTGAAGGTAATCCGTCGGAACGTATAGGCCCAGCTTCCACCGTGAACCCGCGCAGCTTCTTCCAGCTCATGATGAATTTGTACGATAGATCCCGATAACGAACGTAATGCTATAGGCAATTTGAAAACTATGAGTGCCAAAATGACAGCGATCGGACCTCCGTATATCTTTCCTGGCATATAGAAGAAGGTCCACAAGAGGGCCAGACCTATCACGAGGCCAGGGAAGGCTATTGGAATCGTCCCTATGGCCTCAAGGAACTTCCTACCCCTCAGTCTCGTCCGGTAGACAATATAGGAGGTGACGAACCCGATGAAGACACATAAGAAGGCGGACGACAAACCAAACCACGCGCTGTTGAACATGCCCTCTGTGATTAGAGGATGGTCGGAGATGCGCATGTAGTTCCTTAGAGTAAGGGATCCTAATAGATTCTCAGAGAGGAGGCTATAGCTGAAGTATGGCATCACCGACATGACGGTCACCACGAAGAACGGCAAGAGGACAGCTACTGCAAAATAGAAGAAGACGAAGGCCAGAGTTGCATACTTCCATCTCCCTATGGCAATGATTCTAGGCCTATAACCACGCCCAGTGATCACCTGAAACTTCGACACACGTTTCAAGCTCCAGAGGTATAAGCCCACAGCTAACAATGTTATTGCAAGTAGTACAACCGAATAGGCCGTAGCCAGGCCAGTATCAGGTGGCGTCGAGAGCTGCATCGCCGAGTAAATCCTCGATACATAGACGAAAACGCCTCCAGGGATGCCCTGGAGAGTAGGCGTTTCAAAGGATCTCATTGTGGCCACGAAGGTCAGGATACCAGCAGAGAGTATAGCTGGTACCATGAGTGGTACTGTGATCCTGAAGAAAGTCCTAATCACTCCCGATCCACTTACAGTAGCAGACTCTTCCAGGGAAGGATCAAGAGAAGTGAAGGCCGAAGCTATAATCAGGTAGGCCAGAGGCACTTGCGAAAGGCCGAAGACCCATATCATAGCAGAGAGACTGAATGCGTTGAAGAGTGGTTGTAAGCCGAAGGCGTCCTGGAGAAACCTATTGATTATTCCAGCCCTTGGTGATATCAAAAAAATCCAAGCTATGTTATCCATCATTGGGGGCAATAGTAGTGGAAATATTGGTAAGAATTCCGCGAATCTCTTCATTGGTGTGTCAGTCCGAACCACTATCCATGCCATTCCAACGGCGACGCTGATGGCAAGTATTGTACTACCTACCGCAAAGATGATAGTATTGGTCAGTGATGGGAAAAATAGCTTGTCCGAAAAGGCCTTCTCATAGTTTAGCGTCGAAGGGACCAGCGGCTCTCCAAGCCCCGAAGAAGAAAAACTACCCACTATCAACATGCCTATAGGGATCATGATGAAAGCAGCTACAGAGACTGCGAGGAATATAGGGAACTTTAGGCCCAAGCCCTATCTGATATTATCAGCTACTTGTTCATTAGTCTTCTTTATCATTCCCGCAACGACCTCGATCTGGACATGGACACCAGGAACTAAGAGATTTGATACCTCGATGAAGCTCCGCGCTGGTGCGACTCTGAAATATTTAGAGTATACACCGTCTATGATAGAGAAGTTCTTTATCTCCTTAACAAAGATGGTTGCTTTCAAGACGCCTTCTAGAGATGTTCCAGCCGCATCTAGTATGAGGCCGATATTTTCAAGAGTTTGAATTGTCTGTTTCTCAACGCCTTCCGCTAGTCTCCCAGAGGGATCGACCCCATATTTTGCCGAGACAAAGACCAGATCGCCCCACCTGATAGCGTGCGAAATGTACGCCTTACCGCCTATGGGTCCGGGCCTGAATACCCGGTCCGTATAGATTGGAATCTTCTCCATTTCCCTGGACGACTAGGGCATAGGGAATGAAATAAGCATGACTAACATTGCAATATACTAGATTTTTAGGATAGTCAGCTTAATGTTCGACTATGAGGTTTGGTGTTAGACTGCCCAATTCCGGCCCTTTCGCGATACCTTCGGTCGTTTTGGAGGTAGCAAGAAAAGCTGAGAGGTTGGGGTACGACCTACTGACTGCTCATGACCATATACCTTGGGGGGAGAGTCAAAAGTACCATTTTTCTGCGGGCACCGTAGAAGCCTTGGATAAAACAGATAGTAAGCTCAACTTCTACGAAAGCAGCACCGTCCTTGCTTATGTGGCAGCGGCTACGACAAGGATCAAGCTTCTCCCGGCAGCATTCGTACTACCGCTAAGGCACCCTCTAGTTCTAGCCAAACAAGTTGCCACTCTTAATCAACTCTCAGGGGGGAGACTTATCTTCTGTGCGTCAATAGGAAACGTCGAAAAGGACTTTGAGGTACTTGGAGTGCCCTGGAAAAAGAGGGGCAAAATAACTGACGAGTACCTCCTCGCCCTCAAGACCGTCTTTTCAAAGAAGGCCACCAGCAGCTTCACAGGCAAATTTGTGGACTTCAAAGATGCATCTTTCTACCCGAAGCCCGATGGGCTTCCCTTCTGGATAGCCTCGGGCATCAGCGATCAAGCTCTGAACCGGTTGGCTAGATTTGGTGATGGCTGGCTACCAGCTACAAGCGCCGAGAACATATCAATAGGGCTAAGGAAGCTCGAGCCCTTGATGAAGGAGAGAGGCAGGAATATGGAAGAGCTGGAGATCTATAACGAATCCTTCCTTTGTCTGGCTAGCAGTGAAGACGAAGCCACGTCAATATCCTCCAAGACGTTGGATACATTTTCGACGTTGAAGGAGACCAGACGAACACATCCTGGAGATTTCGGTACCGCAAACTTGATAGGTTCTCCCAAAACAGTTGCTAGAAGAATGAAGGATTTCGAGGTTACAGGCGTCGAGGGCTTCGAATTGAAGTTCTTAGCTTCCTCGTCAGAATCTATGTTGGAGATGATGGAGCTCTTCATGAAGGAAGTCGCCCCGACTTTTCAATGAGATGTTGTGCATGACTACATATGATCTCATAGTAAGAGACGCAATGATATTTCAGGCAGGCCAGTTGCTCAAAGCGGACATTCTTGTTGATGGTGGCAGGATAGCAGGCATCACGAACGACACCTCTCTGGCTAACGCGACCCAGTCAATTCATGCCGAAGGGAAGATCGTCATTCCCGGTCTGGTAGACACTCACGCTCACTTGAGAGAGCCGGGTTACACACACAAAGAGGATTTTGAGACTGGTACGAAAGCAGCCGCAGCAGGTGGAGTAACTATGTTGGTAGACATGCCAAACACGGAACCGCCTACAAACAGCGTAAAGACCTTGGAAGAGAAGAAGGCTCTGGCTTCTGGGAAGGCCAGCGTAGACTTTGGTCATTTCGTCTTTCCGAGCCTTGGGGCTGCTGAAGGAATGGCCTCAGCAGGAGCCTCTGGCTTCAAAGTATTCATGGTCAGAGGAGCATATCCTCACGATCCAAGGGTATGCATAGAGGATCATGGTCTCCTGCTGAAGACCTTTCGCGAGGTTCGCAAAACCGGGCTCCCGTGTCTAGTTCATCCCTGTGATATGCAGATATTCGATGCCAAATCTGAGGACTTTTGGAATATTGGTAGACGAGACTACGAAGCCTTCTCAGAAGTCTACGTGGACGAACTTATCTATGAAAGTTCCATATCTTCGCTCCTGGCGCTAGCACGAGAGACCGGTGTAGGCCTCCATCTTCTTCATACACATTCCGTTAGGGCAATAGATCTAATCAGGAAGGCAAGACAGGAGGGACTAAATGTCAGTGCTCAGGTCGACCCAAAGTACTTCCTGCTTGGTAGATCCGACCTCGACAAGATAGGGCCATTGGCCATGCCCGCTGGCTTCTTCAGCAGAGATAGAATTGATGCCGTCTGGAAGGCGCTAAATGATGGTACGATTAGTGTCTTAGCGACGGACCACGCTCCTCATACCGAAGAAGAGATCGCCGTAGCAAGGAAGGATGCGTGGAGTGCCCCGTTTGGCAGCCCTCAGCTGGAACACTATCTTTCGATGATGTTGACAGAAGTAAATAAGGAACGCATAACCCTGAACAGACTTGTGCAGATCTCTTGCGAAGAGCCGTCCAAGCTTATTGGCCTCTATCCCAAGAAGGGAGTGATAGCCGTGGGATCCGACGCCGACCTCACCATCATCGATCTCAAGGCGAAGCGGACCATAACTTCAGAACATCTGTACACGAAAGTAGGGTGGTCACCCTACGAAGACAAAGAGGTCCAGGGGATACCGCTCTACACCATCCTGAGGGGCAAGGTAGTCATGGAGAATGCAGAGGTTGTGGTGAAGCCAGGCTACGGGAAGTTTACCGCTCCAATAAAGGAAAGAATGTAACCCATCCCAAATGGAGGAGTCTGAACGGATACGGTAGAGCCTGGCGGCAAGAGTCCGTTCAAACCTACAAGTGCACCCGCAAGTACACTTGCATCTGGCAAAAAAGGATGCCTCGAGACGTGAACGACAAATAGCAGATCATTAGCATTCAATGGCACCACTGTCTTTCGAAATTCTCGTAATTCATGTAATTTGTGATATGCAGAACAGAAAACAGAAGGATTGTCGTACTTGTTAGCTGAATCCTGAAGTAATGAAGTTGAATGATGCTTGGATCCTAATACGACCACAATCTCATTTAAAGAAGAATGCATGTCATGCTAGATCATTCAACGGGACTTCGTGTTGAACGTTTCTCGAACCGCTTTCGTGATTTTCTCTGGAGTTGGAAGCATGTAATCTTCCAAGGGAGGACTGTATGGAAAAGGTACATCGAGTGTAGAAACACGTTTTATTGGACACTTGAGATATTGAAATCCTTCTTCGGCCACAATAGCAGCCAACGCGCTAGCCAAGCCTGCAGTTTCATATGACTCATCAACGACTACTAGCCGTCCTGTCTTTTCCACTGAGCTCAGGATTTTCTTCTTGTCTAGTGGCACTAAGCTTCTGGGATCGACTACTTCAGCGCTGATCCCTTGTTTAGCAAGTTTCTCTGCTACCGCAAGACTCATCGAGACTGAATTAAGTGTCGCCAATATTGTAACATCAACACCTTCTCGACGAATCTCAGCAGAACCAAATGGAATAGTATAGTCTTTTCTTGGTACTTCCCCCCTTGTTGTTGCGACCATTCCTTGTCGCATATAGATAACCGGGTTGTTGTCGCGTATAGCAGTCTTTAGGAGTCCCTTGGCATCGTATGCCGTACTCGGTACAACAATCTTCAATCCAGGACAGTTCGCAAACCAAGATAATGGATTGAAGCTGTGTTGGGCACCTCTGCGAAGGCCAGAAGAAAAACTGAGCATAAAGACTACGGGAATTGTGAGCTGTCCACCAGACATGTAACGCAGCTTCGCAGCATTGCTGACGATCTGATCAAATCCAGACAAGAGAAATGCTGCATTTCGAAACTCCACGACTGGCCGGAGGCCAACAACAGCCGCTCCCACTGCCGTTCCTCCGAAACCATTCTCTGATATCGGCGTAGTTCTCACTCTTTCAGTCCCAAATCGATCTACAAGTGCGGCCGGTGAATGAACACCTTCACCCATCAGAAAAACCGCATCATCTCTGCTCATCTCTTCAGAGAGTGCTTCATTGATTGCATCGTTGTAAGAAATCTCACGCAAAACTCAACACCAGTCCTATTACGCGTACAAATCCTCTAGGACTTCTTTGGGAGATGGATATGGACTTTTTCTTGCGAAAGTATAGGCGTCTTCTATTTGATTAGCCACCTCTGCGATCAATTGTTCATCTGCTTGCCTTGTGAGGAGATTCGCCTTGACTAATCTACCGCGCAGGAGTTGCACAGGATCTTTCTTTTTCCATTTCGCTAGTTCAGCCTTTGGAACATTTTCATACATCACGGGATTAAGTGAATGCGGTGCAGTAAGGAAGGTCTTGAATTCCAGTAAGGTTGGACCTTTACCTTTCCTAGCATCCCTTATTGATTCGCCAGCAGCCTTGTAGACTTCGGAAACGTCGTTTCCTCCAGCAGTTCTCTTACGTATAGCGTAAGCGGAGGCACGAGTTGCCACGTCCTTGACAGGACTAGTCAGTTCTAGCGGATCTCGGCTAGCATATTGGTTGTTTTCACATACAAAGATCACAGGAAGTGACCAGAGAGACGCCAGATTCAATCCTTCATGAAAGGCGCCTATGGAAGTAGCTCCGTCACCAAAGAAACATACAGAAACGCGATCGGTCTGTTTCATCTTCGCTGCCAGCGCCACGCCAACGGCAGGAGGTATAGTACCTCCCACGATTCCGATTCCTGGGAGAACGCCTTTCGACATGTCCGCCATGTGCATGGGACCACCTTTTCCCTTACAGACTCCACCGGATTTTCCATAGAGCTCCGCCATCATCCCTTTTACATTCATCCCCATAGCTATACAGTGACCGTGATTCCGATAGTTTGGGACAATATAGTCACCCCGCTCTAAATGGGCACAGACGCCGACGGGTACAGCTTCTTGACCCATGACGGGATGAGTTTCATAGATCGGCTCTCCATCAGCTATTAACTCGCCCGCCTTCTCATCAAACCTTCGCATCAAAAGCATCTTCCGATAGAACTCGAGTAGTTTTCCTCTGGATAGGCTACTCATTACGACTTTCATTTTCCAATAGATATTACGACATGTTAAATCTTATGACTATTCAAATACAGAATAAAATAGAGTAAATCTAGTTTTTCCTCTAAAAATGAGAAGGGATTGATAGAAAGCCCATTTCTGAGTGTTGAACCAACCTCAGCGTACAAGAATCATACAACATCAATGTGCTGTTTGGCCACCGTCCACCACAAGTGCCGATCCAGTGACAAATGATGATTCATCAGATGCAAGGAAGAGGACACTGTGGGCTATTTCAATAGCCTCAGCGAACCTGCCAAGAGGGACAGTGGAAAGGAGATCTTGTCGGTATCCGTCAGGATCTTCAACAGAGCTTATCTTCTTTGCGATTCTGGGCGTAAGCGTTGGACCAGGGCAAATACAATTAATTCGAACATTATGCGCGGCATAATCCAAAGCCATCTGCTTAGTGAGAGACACTATGCCCCCCTTAGAAGCACAATAAGCAGGCATCTTTGGGTTTCCAATGAGACCGAAAGTGGACGCGGTGTTGACTATACTGCCACCTCCACCCTTTATCATATATGGAAGAGCATACTTAGAGGCCAAATAGATACTCTTTAGATTTACTGCAATGATGTGATCCCATTCTCTCTCTTCGACATCTAACACTGGCTTGTACAGGTTTTGACCAACGTTGTTGAAGAGAATGTCAATTTTCTTGAATTTTGATATAGTTGATTCGACCATTTCGCGGACTTGACCATCTATTGATACGTCTGCGTTAAGATACAACGCATTGCCGCCTCCTTTCTCAATAAGTTGAACTGTCTCTTCGCCACTTAGAGATATGTTATCTACGACCACCACCTTTGCTCCCTCATGAGCGAAGAGCTCCGCCGTCGCTCTTCCTATTCCCGAGCCGCCGCCTGTGACTACTCCAACCTTCCCAAGGAGCCTATGCCGATCCATGGCAACATACTGATATGGTAACGAAGTTAACTTTTCAGTGGAGAATTAGTCGATCATTTTTCAGCTCGAAGAGATATACGAAAGTGGTGACAACGTAACTCAGACGTGTCCTTCAGGGATCTCCGTTACATGCAGTCAAAATGGCTCTACGGCTTTGACGTTCCTTTCGGGCTTGCCGATCGTATAGAACCTCAGGCGGGCATGAGGATACTCAATATCGGTTGTGGCTTTGGAAAGAGCGCGATATATTTAGCGTCGAAATATGGCTGCTGCCTAACGGCGATGGATATCTCAGATGATCTGGTTAAGAAGACCGTCACGACAGCTGATAAAACGGGCGTCAGCAATACCATCTCCACATCAGTCCTTAACAAAGACGATCCAAAGACTCCAGATGGAGCCTTTGACGCAGTATTTGCGGAATCAATACTAGCGTTTATCCACAGAAAGGAACCCTTGATACGCGAGATCTTCCTGAATCTCCGACCGGGAGGGACGTTAGCTTTGCTTGAGCTGATAAACCTCAGGGAGAAGTTATCATCTCAGAAACAAGAAGAACTAAACAATTTTTTTGGACTCCCATTTCAGCCTATGGATGAACCCGCCTGGAGGAAGATTCTCACCGAAACAGGTTTCTCTGTTATGCAGTTCGGAATCAAGCGTCTGACCCTCAGGTCCAAGTTCTTGGATGACTTCCACAGAGAAAAACTTGCCACCGTCATGGATATGGGGAAGGCGCTCTGGACATCCGCAAAGAACCCTCAAGCTAGACGCATGATGAGAGAATTCAGAAGCTTCTTCGACAATTACCCGGATGACATAGCAGTAGCTGCCACAATATGCAGAAAACCTGTCGATCCCATCCCAGGGATGCGTTAAATATCGATTTATTGAGACAGCGTTGTAGACATTCTGATGCCGTGGGCCAATAATGGAAAAGTCAAGATATACTACGAGACCTCCGGCCTAGGACCGGACCTCCTTCTAGTACATGCAAACCCCTTTGATCATCGCCTCTGGATGTACCAAGTGAGCAAATTCAGCACGTCGTACAGAACCACTTCGATGGACCTTCGAGGCTACGGCCACTCCGATAAGCCAGGAGGAGATTTCACCCTTCGTGATATGTCAGATGACGTTTTTTCCGTCTGTAAAACAGCAGGAATAACCAAAACAATCGTTATGGGTATTTCGGTAGGCGGGATAATAGCAAGACAGCTCTACGTCGACCATGGAGATCTAGTAAGAGCCCTCATACTCGTCGGGACGGGATCTTATTCAAATCCCAATTCCAAACAGTTTGCGGATAAGAATATCGAACGCTACGGGAACGAGGGAGTTTTGACTTACTATCCGGTGCATCTAAAATCTCTACTAAGCGAACAGTTTGTCAAAAGCGACCTTGGCAAGTATCTAATCAGCCAATTCCTGAAGATAGCCCCGAACTTGAACGTCCAAACCATCATGCAAATCTATCAGGCCATCAAGGAATGGAAAGATCCGGTAGGCAGTCAGGATTTCACCGTGCCGACACTCGTAATAGCCGGCGAATTTGACAACGCTCTGAATGGTAGCATCGAAATGAGCGAGAAGATTCCTGGAAGCAGACATATCCAAGTGGCCGGGGCTGGACACGGTTGTTGCCTGGAGCAACCGGCCTTCTTCAACCACGTAGTTGAAGAATTCCTCGATATTGTAAAGAGCAGCAACTAGTTTGGATGCAGAGCTTATACTAAATGAAAATCTAAACCCTGCAATTTAGTCTTAGTTCTGGCAAACTAATCGATGCGGTGACTTTCCAGTGTGATTTATGTGTGCGTAAGAGGGACATGATTTGTAATGTTAGGTCTTTTCTCCAAAACATCATCGAATTCCACCCGTTCGATATGACTCAGTCCGGTCTTCCGGATTACTTCATACATACGTTCCGCTTCATCTGCATTTGGCTGGGGGTTTGGAGGCCTCATGAACGGGTGCGAGATTAGGCCGCGAATCCAAGTCGCCAGCTTATACCGTACATGTAATCTTGGCCGGTCTGCATAGACGTATTCCTGCAATGGCATAATCTCCTTATTCCAGATTTTCCTTGCTCCATCGAGATTTCCCTGTTCCCAGGCAATCGTATGTGCGACAAGACTTTCCATGTTAAAGTTGTAGGCGCCCTGCACTGCCCCGTCCAGGAGGTTGCAAATCAGCGCGGTATGATAACAGAAATGAGGAGCGTTCAGTATTCCAACATGTCGTGACAAGGATCTTATGTACCGTGCAATTCTGAAATGTGCGTCCATGCTTCCGTAGATCATCTTCCATCCAACGACACTTGGTACCTCCTCAAGCACCATCTTGACCGTTTCTATAGGGAGGCCCTTGCCCCATTTGGGGGTACTCGGATGGCTGGCATGGACAATAATTGGCAGCTGTGTAGCTTCAGCAATGTCTCGCACATAAGCTGTGAATACTTCAGGGTTACCAGAACCATCATAGTAAGTCGAAACTTCACTTGCCCCAGCTGGCGGCATGACAAAGATTCCGTCAACCCCAAGGGACTTAGCATCGAGTGCTGATTCAATGACCTCATCCATCCGTAGTCCATAACAGCCAGCAAAAATCGGCATTTCCGAAGGGCGTTCTTTCATTACAATTCGTATTAGACATCTCCTTTCCTCAGCAGTCAAGTAGAAGATTTCCCCCGCCTCAGGATTCACTACCAGAGATCCCTTTGTCTCTATGAAGTACTTGTTTGTAGTATAATATCGAACAAGTTTCCGATACGCCTCCTCATCTACCTCAAGACTGTCTGGCTTGAAAGCAGTTACCAATGCACAATATGTCCGATCATACATATCCGTATCGAAGCTCTTGATTTGAGCCAAATCTTGTTAAAGTTCCTAAGATTGATACTTATGCATTACTTTAGCAGATCTTATGTTTTATCATATTAGAGACGCCTACTAACTCATCTTGTTTAAATATGAAATGAACATCTCAAAAAATTAGATTTGAACACATTTACCGCAAATGACGTACAGAAAGCATCTAGAATTCATGATAAGAATATAGTGATAAATGCAGCTGAAGCTACACATCTAGATGAATTCGATTCACATTTTACCAAGAAATTGGAAATCGGTGGAGTTACAGGAGTCGTCATCACAGTTAACTGGCCAGACGACACATTCCAAGATGCTGTTGAGCACACAGAAGAGTGGTATGAACAATTAGATGAAATAAGGCCAAATAACGTCATAGTAGCCACTAAGATCGAGGACATCATCTCAGCAAAGAGAAGAAACAAGGCTGCTGTCATCCTAGCCTTCCAAAACGCAAAACCCATGCAAGAGAATCTCCAGCACATTCGAATATTTCATAGACTTGGGATCCGCATGGCAACTCTAACTTACCAAGGTAGGAATAACTTCGGAGATGGCTGTGGAGAAAGGTCGGATGCCGGTTTAAGCAACATGGGAGTGAAAGCTGTGGAAAATATGAATGAAGCAGGAATGATAGTCGACCTTTCTCATGTTGGCTATCGTACAAGTCTGGATGTGATTGAAGTCTCCAGAGATCCCGTGATCTTCTCGCATTCTGCAGTCTGGTCAATATGCCCTCACATTCGAAATGTCAAGGACGATCAAATGACCCTTGTAGCAGAAAAGGATGGAGTAATAGGCGTCCCGGGTGCTACTTCCTTCCTCACTAGTAAAACGAGAAAAGGTTCCACATTGGATGATTACCTAAAACACGTAGAGTACATAATAGATCACATAGGAATAGAACATGTAGGAATTGGAACCGATATCAGAGAAGAGGAGAAGTCTGGAGGACGCACTTGGATGAAGTTAGCTAAGTGGGCAGAGAGCCACCCAGAGCTTGGAAGTTTTGTCAGTATTCCTAGAAAACTTCGATATCCAAAAGGCATAGGGGATGTTTCCGAAACTGAAAACATTACTCGAGCTCTTGTCACAAAAGGATACTCTGACAATGAGATAGAGAAAGTACTGGGAGGAAACTTCTTGAGGGTATTCAAACGAGTTTGGCGCAACTAATTACTCCACGTAAATCATTGATCCCCAGCAGACGTTATCGGTTTCAGGTGGAAGTCAAATCCCAAGGGCCTTAGATCTCGACTGATGAATAATCAGTTACATATCGTTCTAACTTATCTTCATCAATTTCAAGTCCGAGTCCAGGATCCGTAGGGACCACTAGCTCCCCATCTCTGAAGTCTAGGAGTTTGCAGCCTATATCTTCCTTCAAAATATACTGGCCATAAAGCTCACATCCCAATGATAGATTAGGAGTTGATGCTGCTAACTGTAATCCAGCACATGCACCTATTGTACTCTCGAGCGCTCCTCCAAGATAACACTCAGAACCATACGATTCTGCAAGATGGGCGATCTTCTTATCATTCAGTAAACCGCCCGACTTCGAAACATAAATGCTGAGTAACTGCGCGGCGTCTTTGCTCAATATAGCAACAGCGTCTTGCAAAGTTACCAAGCTTTCGTCAGCCATCAATGGTATCGCAGTCGCTCGACTAACTTCGGCTAGACTATCCAGGTTCTCTGCAGACACAGGTTGTTCATAGAACTCGATCCCATACCGATCTATGGATCGCCCTACACGTATCGCGGTCTTAACGTCATAGGCTTGATTGGCATCCACTCTTAACTGCACCTCATCTCCAACAGTATCTCGAATTCTCTTGACCATTTCAATATCATCAGCAGGATCATCCCTACCCAATTTTATCTTCAGAATTTTCCATCCACTCTCTGTCTTTTGTCGGGCTTCCCTGACTCCATTTTCATAGCTCGTGATTGGTATAGACCAGCTCAGTGGCACACTATCTCTAACCTTGCCCCCAAGAATAGTATAAACTGGAACTCCCAGGGCTTTTCCAACGATATCATATAGAGCCAAACTCACTCCGCTCTTAGCTCTAGGGTTGCATCTTATCGAACTATCCATGATTCCATGTAATCGTTCTATCTCGAAGGGATTTTCTCCCATGAGTTGTGGGAATATATGGTTCTCAAGGACAACTTTAGCCGTCTGCTGAGACTCTCCCATCAAAGATGTACCCAACATATGAGGTACCTCACCCACACCAACTATACCTTCGTCAGAATACATCTTTATTATGACATTTTCCTGATTCTCACTCGTACCAGTAGCCATCCGTTGAGGACGAACTAGAGGTATCTTCGTTAAGAATAGGTCAAATTTACTGATTATCATGGAAAGTACATAGAGTTACAGGAAGGAAGGAGCAACATCTTTCACGAAGATCTCCATTTGACGTTGTGTTTTCTCCAGTGTGGCAAAGCGGACAAGGATAGAATTAGCACCCGCATTCACAAACTTTTCTATTCCCTTTATGCAGTCATCAGCTCTGCCATACGAAGCCCACAAATCTAATGATTCATTCTTCTTCATCTTGTCAATAAACGCGGGTGAATAGTAGGCAGAACCATAGGCCGAAAGTTCCTTTTCGGCGCGCTCTTGATCTTCATCTATGCAGATATGATAAAAGAGCATATTATCTCGCATCGTCCTACCGTATTCAGTTGAATACGATTGTATCTTCTTCCAAAGACTGGAGAGTTTCTCAGGACTAATGACATTCACTAACCATCCGTCTGCAAGCCTTGCGATACGCCTCAATGCCCTTTCTTCAATCTCTGGATCCTGCGGATAACCGGCAATCCATATTGGCAATGGTTGTTGTACAGGTTTGGGTTCGACTGTAACTTTGTCAAGAACATGGAATCGACCACTATAGGATACTTCTTGTTCACTAGAGAGCTTCCTGAGTACCTCTATTCCTTCAATCATCATTGCTACCCTTTCGTTCAGTTTATGTCCAAAGGTTTTGAATTCTTGTGAACCACTAATTTGACCGTCTGATCCGCCCATGCAAGCAACCATTATTGTTCGACCGTTGGATAATCTATCCAAAGTAGCCCACTGTTGCGCCAAGAAAATGGGATTTCTTAGACCCAAAGTTGCCATACAGGCAACACCGAGCTTCACTTTGCTAGTAAGTGCAGCCAATCCACTCAAGATGGAAATAGGATCAGCTCTTGGCTTGGTTAGGATATTATCTCCGACCCAAAGAGAGTCAAAAACACCACTCCGCTCAGCATTGACCCCAAGTTCCAATAACGATTGCTTCATATCGATTTTTGGATTTATTACTGGCAGTCTATTTGATAATGCCAACCCAAACCGTGTCTTACCCATTATGAATATCCCCTTGACAATATACCAAACTTTAGATTATTATTCAGGAAAGCAAGGATGTTCATTTAGTGATATCATCAACCTGTCATTTCTTCCAAGGTAAAAGTGAAGCGCGCTCCCTCAAATTCAGTAGTACCGATTCGTTCCCAATTTACTTTGTATGATTTGCTCAATCTTGCACCGTCAATTCGAATGGAATGCGGCAATGCAAGATATAGGACCTCGACCTTGTCCTTGTCCCGAGTCACCAATAAACTTCGCCTCCTTTTCATCAAGTACTTGAGTGCGACGGCTCGCGGTTCATATCCATCCACAGCTATTCGTTCAGTTCCGATGTCAATCGTGAACTGTCTCTTAGCCACAGTCGCGTAAAATCAGCGTTGAAATATATATCCTAGCTGAACGCGCCGAGAATCAAAACGATAGTTCCCCACTCCAGTTATCTTTCAACGGACATCTTATCCAGAAGAGCAAAAACAACTTCGATAGGTCTATACGTTTCTGTGCATTCGTTTCAGTGGAGATCTCGCACAAACCCTAGGGAAGAATCGATCCTGTTAGGCTCTCCCAGTGCTAGTTCCTGGCTACTTGAGTTAAGAAAAGGAATCTTCTCTGATCCGACAGCGCGTGCCGGTAAGAACAGAACCTAAACATAAGTGGGGCCGGTGGGATTTGAACCCACGACCGCCAGCAATTTGGCATGACGCCCCCAAGCTGGTATCCTAGACCAAACTAGACGACGGCCCCTGTAATATCAGGTTTTTTGGGCTTGCCTATCAACTTTCCAGCTCCTTCTATTCATTTTTTTTAGTCAACTTCAGCCGTCTAAGAAGTTCTGCAAAACTAGGCCCATCCTGAGCTGAAGATCCATATTGACGTAAGACCTTGATTATTTGTTCTTCAGGGAGGATTCTAAGGATTCGGGCCACACGATTGGATGTTGAACCTCCCAAGAAAAGATATTGAGCGCAAGATGTAACATTGCGAGGCCTGCGCTTGGTGCTTGCACTCTCGAAATCGATGATAATGGGACGATCAACGACGATTACGTGCTTACTCGCATTTGATAGTTCCCCATGATCAATCCCTCGATCGTCCAATCGGCGACACTGGTCAAGGATATCCCGAACAATCGAACGAAGCAACGGCGCAGTTTCTTTCCTATGGAGCTTCGACAACCATTCTTTCAAGTTTTGGCCAGGAACTAGTTCCATCAGCATACAATTCTTTGAGTATGATTCAAGTATGGGACCAACGCCAACAGAATTGGCAATCCTCAAGAACTTTGCTTCCGCTTTCATACTAGGCCGGTTAGCGTCTGCCCTTCTTACTTTCAGCGCCATGATCCGATCATTCAAGACAGCCTTTACAACTATACCGACACATCCCTTTCCTAGTACTTCCAGACCGCCAATCCTAGTTGGGCCTTCAAAGATAATTGATTCGACGCCTAGAGTTTTGATCTCTGCAAGTATGTCATCCAAATTTGAGTTATCGGCTTTTGGATAGCTGATAACAGAGGCATAAGGCTCCGCAACCAGGTCATCGACGTTGATCAGAGAGCAATCGTTCTGTAAAGACAATATTTCCAATGGCCTCCAAAAGCCAGGGTTTTGAGTATTGAGGAGATAGGATAGGGCGACCTATTTGAATTTCGAAGTTTTGTTTTAGCTCTCTCTTCAGATTACCAGCCACACTTAGGGCGATAGATCCCGACATGGCTTCTCGAAGTACTGATTCTGCGGTAATGAACTGGCGGTCGGTTAAGCCGATAATGCGGCCATCGTCAGAAATCCACGAGATCAGCAGCTTCCCAGCATTTTTTTTGAGAAAAACCCGAGCGTCAGCACCGCGATGAGCATGAGGACCTATCCGCCGCCTAAATTTCGAAAGGGTAGTCGATTCTATCAGAAATAGGAACGCCGATTTGGTCTGGTCGTCGCTCGCCACGTTTGCCCTCATGACCTTGAAGTCGTGTGACTCCAACTGTCTGACGAGTCCGCGCAGTGTCCGTCGGAGCTGTCCCCAGAGGATGTCGACTGGCACCTTGTGGTGACGAAAAGTGACCATTACCAGACGTTCAAGAATAGGTGAACTTTGCGAAGACGACCAAGCTTTTCGAGCGTTAGTGAACGAGAAATTACTAAATCGTGGTCTTTTGAGAAAGTCACTAGCAATAAGCGTGAAAGCAGCTACATTCCTTGCCGATATTGCAGATCCCAGATTCCGCCGCGCATCGACAGGGTCAGGGATTATCAGTGAACTCATAAAATTTGCAGATAGACCATTCTTCAATGGGTCCGTCAAGATCACTTGGTGATCTTCCCAGTCAGAGGCTTCTCTGAGAGTCGCCTCGAAAGTTTTGTAGGCTAGCATAATGACCTCACAAACGTATCCACTGAATCCTTGTACTTTGATCTCGGCGCCATACAGTCCGCTTTTCTTGAGAAATCTCTTGAGAATTCGGGTCTCCAGACATAACGATTGATCAAACGCCTCCTTGATGACCGTGGTATGGTAAGGAGATCGGTCTGCTGCACTCTTCCACTGACCTTTCTTGGCATCATAGCAAGGAACCACATTGACTCTGATATCTTTGACCCATGCTTCAAGATACGGATGTTCAGAGTAACGGAGACCTCGGGGATGAGAGTGGAGGGCTTTCTCGGCAATGGCGATTCCTTGGCGCTCCAGATCTACTTTAGAGGTGTCGAGTGGGAATTTTAGAAAGAGATCTAGATCAGCTTCGCCCGGTAACCATGTACCTTTAGCATAAGAACCACCTATGACCAGGTCTAGATCTAGACCTGATTTGTCAGTTACCTCGCGGACCTGGGTAAGGAGAAAATTGGCGACGCGGGCAACTTTCTTCTCCTCTAAGATTGAAGGAGTTACAAGCTGGCGGGCACGTTCCAGAACCTTATCCAGAGTAGAATAGCTCATTTTGACTCTCTGAATGGGATTTCAAACAGGTCGGTATAGATTGGTCCACGTGGAGTAAGCTGGCTCCGCTTCAGTTTCAAACTAGTCAATTTGTCTTTTCCAAACCGCTCGCTGGTCAAAGCGTTGATCGCCTGTATCAATCGCTCTTTGTTTCTTCCACTCTTGACGCGCAAGATTGTCAAATGTGGAACGAAAACAGCATCACCACTTCGTCCTGCTGTCGTCGTAATAGCTAAAATCTTTTTTCCGAGTCGCCCAAACATCTCTTTCCCCTTTCCGCCGACCCCAATCCAAACCACAGACATTCGCTGCATATTTGGAAAGACTCCCAGTCCCTCATAGACTACATCTAGACACTCAGACTCAATCTTGCGTAGGCTTTCGATGTGTTGGGAAATTTCCGACTCAGAAATTTCACCGAGAAATTTCATGGTAAAATGAAGGTTTTGCTTTTCAACGGGTTTAATGTCTGCATCCGTGGAGGCCATCAGTTCCTGTTGGAGCTTCACGATCCGGTCAATTGTTGCAGAGTTGTTAACTTCAATAGCGATGAATGCGCGAACCATGTACTCGTAGAACTGCATGACGAGAGTATTTTGTATTTCGATCCAGGAAGCGCAGATCCACAAACCAGAATGATCTTCAAAAACTCTTGAAATTATCGCCATGGTTTTTTGAAATCACGAAAGGGTCATAAGCTTCAGATAGAACACAAATAAAGAAGCCACGTTTGTTGGTAAAGCCTAAACCCAAACTAATAGTCTGTCTTACCGGTCTACCTGGATCTGGAAAGTCGACTGTAGTAGCAGTGGCGAAGTCATTAGGTTTTGAAGTTGTAGTTATGGGCGATGTAGTACGTCAGGAAGCAGAAAGGCGCTCCCTGGAGCTGACTGACGAGAATCTAGGTACACTAATGGTAGAGATGCGCAAGGAAAAAGGAATGGAAGCAGTAGGTCTCTTAGCTGCCACGAAGATTAGAAGGAGTCGCGCCCACTATCTGGTTATTGATGGTGTAAGGAGCGAAGACGAAGTAAATCTCTTCAAAAGATTTGGAAAAGTGCAGACTCTCGCAGTACATGCTTCTCCTGCCACAAGATACCGTTTCCTAAGACAACGCGCACGTCCAGACGCCCCCCCAAGTCTTAGACTTTTTCGTGAAAGAGATAAACGAGAGATTAACATCGGACTCAGTAACCTCGAAAATATGGCTGATGAGATCCTTGATAACAACACTGATGTTAGATCTCTGCGCGTCAAGGCAAGAGCCTTGTTCTTGCGATGGATGAAGTAGGTTGAAAATACCAGGTTTTGGCCGTTCAGTGGCCATTGTTGCCCAGACACGAGTCAATCCGTCTGAAGACCATTACAAGGTTGCCGATGCCATAAAGAATGTCCTTCCGTCTCTAGACCCAATCCTGCATGATAAAGAAATCTTAGAAGCACATTCAGTAGAAGAGCGGACACTCCACCACATCTACGAACAAATACGTCAACGTAGAACAAGTGCAGCATTCAGGAAAATAATGCTAAGAAATTCAACCGAATCTTCTACCTGGATGCACTTGAATAAGCAAGCAGCAACTGTCGGCGTAGTTGTAGTTTGTGAAGATGCTAGTGAGTCTCCTCTTGGTCCGATAATTCTAAGAATAACCGCTAATCCCATAGTCGATTTGATTGATTGGCTAGTCCCGCAATAAACAACAATATCCATAAACGTCCATCCGAACGATCATTATCCGCGAGTTGGCATGTGAATAGCGACTACAATAGTCACCAACGTGCTAGCACATGCCTTAATCCAAGTAAGGAACTTGAAGAGTCATGAGATCCTCTGCAGGAATTACATCATCGTGGATCTCTCTTGCTTGTTTAACCAAAGGCTTGACGTCAGCGTAACGAGCACTAAAGTGGGTCAAAACAAGCTGCTTTGCACCCGCTTGTTTTGCTAATTGTCCAGCCTCGCGTGAAGTTGAATGTAGATTTTCTATTGCCTTGTCGCGGTGGTCGTCTCCATAAGTGGATTCAAAGATAAGAACGTCACACGCTTTAAACAAAGCTCGCAACTTTGCTGATGGTCTAGTGTCACCCGAAATACCTATCTTCCGGCCTCGACGAGGAGAACCTAATACATCAACTGGGCGAACAATTCTTCGGCCTATCTTGACCTGATGACCATGTTGCAGTGATGACCACAAAATTCCCTCAGGGACGCGGAGTTTCTTAGCTTTCGCGGGATAGAAGACACCCGGTCTCTCCTTCTCTTCAAGACAATATGAGAATGATGGTACTGAATGTCTAGCTGGAGTTGCGCGTACTACGTATTCCTTGCAATTGAGTACAAGACCTGGACGTATCTCAATTATTCTGACATCAAAGGTAAGGCCGAAACGAAGGTACTTCTGACTGGATCTAATGAAGCCTGAAAGTCCACTGGGGCCGTAAATATCCACTGGTTTGTCGCGGGAAGCAAGAGACATAGTTTGCAATAGTCCAAGAACGCCAATACAATGATCACCATGCAGATGGGTTATGAATATCCTGGTCTTTCTATTCAGACCTATACCTGCTCTCAGGAAAGCTCTTTGTGTGCCTTCTCCCGCATCAAATAGAAGGAGCTCGTCTCCTCGAATAATTGCAACAGAAGACAAACCGCGTCTATACGTAGGAGTTGCTGCAGAGGTCCCAAGAAAGACAATTTTGAGTTCTACCAGATGCCGTCACTCTTGCCTATTTTCACACTTAACTGGATATACCGACATTTTTGAAGATAGAGATAGTCCGCGTAAGTCGCTTATGTACCCTGACTTGATATTGTTCTTGTAGTTCAATTTCTCCTAACGATTCAAGATTCAACTCGCTTGGGTGAACAATACAAGCATGTCCACCTGATCGGAGTACTTCTGGCAACCTATTAATGAAATCTAAGGCAAGATCTTCAGTGGACCGACCGATCGTTGAAGATGACCGCCCATAGGGAAGATCAGTCACTACGGCATCAACGCCACAAACTGGAGGTTGAGTGGAGTCTGCATGGACAACTCCGCAAGATTGTAAGTTGAAACTACGAAGGTTAACAAGAGTACCTCTAACCATCTTGCCTGCAATATCAATACCAATGGATTGGATTCCGAGTCTGTTTGCCTCCATCAGGATGCTCCCCGTACCGCAGAATGGATCAAGTAGCCATTGATCAGTTCTAATCCTAGATAGATTGACCAGAGCACAACCAAATTTTGGTTCGAGAGCACTAGGATGAAAGAATGGTCTTTCACTGGGTCTTCTAGAGCGCCATTGCCGGCTCGACATATCTACGACAGATTTTGACACAAGTAAGATATCGCCATACAGGATTCCCAAGATCAATTCTTCAGGAGAATCGAGATTAACTATAGAATTTGGATTACTCCGTTTCAAATTTTCGCCAAGAACTCGCTCCCATTGACCAGTATCCACTGTACCAGACAGACTGACGACGCGTACTGCGAAACTTTGTCGTGGGCCGAGAACGTCATTCATTGAATATTTCTCAGCAAATCTCTTACTAGAATAGATAGCAATCAGTTGTCCACCGTATCGAATGAAGGCACCACGCCGCGTTGCTCCAGCCCTGTCGTGAAAATTAGTTGCTATTCCTACTCTAGGGTGAGGAAAGAACAGTTGAGTGTCATTGTTTCCATATGTCTCCAACAAAGCACGAAGTTCTGCCTGAGGTAAAAGATTTGTTTCTCCAGAGAGCAAGAAGAGACTGCTGTTCTCTATTCTAGTCGACTGAGGAGAAGTACTCAGAATAGAGTGGAGCGACATCGATCTTGCTAATTGGCCCTGGAATGGTATTAGTACCTATCACCTCTTTAATTCCGACTTCGTACAGTCTATCCAGAGCGCCATCAACTAGTAGTGGATGAGTGCAGACAGCATAAAGAGATCTAGGATTTGACTTCTTCAACACCTCCGCTCCTCTGCATATGCTAGTCCCTGTGCTAATTATATCGTCTACAAAAATGACGTCTTTACCATCTAGCTCAGGTATTGATTCACCTTCAACTGTTACATCACCGGTCTTTCGATCTCTACTTTTCTTTAGGACAAAATGCTCGATTCCCAGCACCCTAGCGAAGGCTTCAATTCTAGCTGATCCTCCTAAATCAGGGGACGCTGCCACAGCGCGTTCAAGACGGTAATTCTTCTTCACATATTCCGCTAGCAGTGGAAATGCTGATAGACTGAATGTAGGAAACGAGAAATGGCCCAAACCTTCGATGCTGTGTATATCTACAGTAACTAATCTCTTTACTCCTACGGCTCTCAATAGTCTTGCTATGACGCCAACGCTAACTATCTCTCCCTGAACGAATTCTTTGTCTTGCCTTGCATAGCCAAGATACGGCATAGCCACGTAGACTTCAGCACCGTCTTGGCTGAGTCTATGGCTCAACATCAGAGCCTGGATCAGATGGGTATCTACAGGAGGATAAAGAGACTGCAGAAGAAGAACTCGCTTATTGGTTACTTCACCCACTACGTTAATCACACTTTCTCCGTCTGGGAAGACCCGAATTTCGACGTCCAGAAGCTTCGCGTCTAATTTCTTCCCGACAGTATTTGCCAGTTCCACTGATGCGGGACCCGGAGCTACCAGCCATTCCATCATGTCAGGCAAACGCAAATCTCGCGGCGCATTATTTGACTGTATGTCCAGTTGTTAAATCTGCTCCAGAGTCTGAAATAAATTCAAACTTTTTATATGAATTTTTAGAACCCCGTACAGTTATGCAACAGGGAAAGCCTCCTGAGACTCAACGCTTTTGCCCCGAATGTGGTGGTGTCCTCTTCTTTGACCCGTCGGCTAAAAGCTATGGCTGTAAGACCTGCGGTCTCTCTGTAACTCGTGACCAACTCTCCGATCTCAAAAACCGATTACGAGTTGATCTAGATCCAGAGCGAAAGAAACGACGGGAAAGAACTGAATATCTGGATTGGTGGCTCTCGAAGAAATAGTTATTCGATGATCCAATAGCCAACCAACAGATTCAAAACAAAAGATCTTATCATCCGGCCCCAATGTTTGATTTGAGAAAACCGGGATTATTAGTAATAATCTGCGGCATTCATCTAGTAAAATTTGGTACACTGGCCATGAAAAGGCACACCTAGAACAAAATTTCAGATTTATCAAGCATTATAGTGAAACCAACTACCTACGGCGTACCCATAATTGTATAATACTTTGAAAGTTCGAGTCGCCAAGATTACATGATAACTTCACATCACCTATCATCTAGATACAAGCCGTCGAATTTCAGAATTAGATGCTATGGAACTCGCCGTCTGTATGCTCTGAAAGATCTACCCAACATCACTGCTTCTACTTTCTTTCTAAATCCATCACCGTGACTCAGATATGGGAATCTAAGATGCACTAGCTCATGTACTACAGTTTGTTTAAGCTCGTACAACGTACGTGAACGACGAACATTGATGAAGACTATCCAATGTTTGAGATATGTAACGCCTTGATATCGATAGGCAGAAGTTCGCCGACCTCGTGTTATTTCCAGAGGCAGAGCAAGTACATCCCTGACTTTCAGCAAATATTTGGGCTTCCGAATAGACAACTGCATAGAATATTGAATGACCAATTCCTCGATCCAACTCGTAATTTCAGGTGTCAGACGCATCGAAACTCACTGTAAGAATGCATCATTCGTTCTTACAACCAGTCAATGTTAACTTAACCCTCACCGTACCCTCACGGTGACTCTCAGCTTCAAACACATTCAACGCCACTCAGAAACAGGTGACGTATTCAATACACTTCAAAATTAGGCCTCTACTTAGAGGCAAGAATAAGAGATCGATACCTAATGGGATCTACGATGTATACTATCGGCATAGATGTTGGAGGAACATTCACCGATGGTTTCCTGATGGATGAATTAGGCACCATGGTTAGTGCTAAGACGCAATCTACTCAAGAAGATCTAGCTATAGGAGTCAGAGAATGCGTTAGTCTTCTGGCTAAGCAAATTAACCTGTTGCCCCGCGATCTTCTCAAGAATACCCATCTCTTCTCTCACGGGACTACGGTCGTGGTAAATGCACTTCTCCAGTATCGGGGGGTCAAGACCGGACTCATAACCACCAAGGGATTCAAGAACCATCTTGTAATGATGAGAGTTGGCAGAGGAGCAGGACTGCCAGAATCTGAGCTCCGCGACATGAACCGCGTGGTGAGGCCAACTCCCATCGTACCACTGAGCTTGACCGAGGAGGTGACCGAACGTGTAGATCGTGAGGGCAAGGTTGTGGTCCCGTTGGATCACGATGACGCGCGAAAGGCCATCGACAAGCTTGTCCGTCAACAAGTGAAAGCCATAGGAGTTTCATTATTGTGGTCATTCAAGAATTCTAGTCACGAAAAGCGTGTGAGAGACCTAATAGAAGAATCGCACCCAGAGATTTTTGTCACAACATCAAGTGAGCTAGTACCGGTTTCTGGAGAGTATGAGCGGACGGCTACGACAGTGCTAAATTGCTACGTTAGTCCTATGTTGACGAAATATCTTCGTCGGTTGGAGAACTACCTTCGGAAGAACGGTCTAAATCGTGACCCGTTAATTATGCAATCGCTAGGAGGAGTTCTCCCGTTTAGTGAAGCTTGTGGCAGAGGTGTCTCAGCTTTAATGTCAGGCCCTGCAGGGGGCGTCGTCGGATCAAACTACTTAGCCAAACTTCTCGGTTACAAGAACGTCATCACTACCGACATGGGAGGAACTAGCTTCGATGTGGGAGTGATAATTGATAACGCACCACTTCTTGCTCCGTCCGCATATTCACCACGCAGCGGCCCGCACATTGTACGATACTCACTACTTCTCCCAATGATAGACATCACGTCGATAGGTTCAGGTGGGGGGAGTGTTGTAAGCATTGAAGACGGTGAAGTCAAGATTGGACCGCGGAGCGCTGGATCTCGCCCAGGCCCTGCATGTTACAACAGAGGTGGCATTGAAGCCACAGTCACTGACGCCGATCTCGCCCTGGGTTACATTAGCTCGAAGAGCTTTCTAGGAGGAATGATGCGACTCTCTAAGAGAAAAGCAATAACGAGTCTAAAAGAAACTATTGCAGACCCATTTGGGATCGATGTCTTTGATGCAGCTAAGGGAATATGGAAGGTCACAAATAGTCAAGCGTCAGATCTTATCAGGAACGTAACAGTAGGAAGAGGGTTGGATCCACATGATTTCACATTATTCGCTTTTGGAGGTGCAGGACCAATTCACTGTACTAGCTACGGTGCAGAACTTGGGATGTCAATTATCATTCCACAGCTAGCACCACAGTACTCCGCATTTGGCGTCGCGATATCTGACCTAAAGCAGACATTCTCTTTTTCAGACTACATGAGGAGTCCATTTGAGCCGGAACGGATTGAGTCGAGCTTTACTAAACTTGAGATTAGAGCAAGGAAGGAAGGTCGCGCTTGGGGATTAGCTGATTCCGAAATCCGTCTCTTTAGAAGTATAGACATGAGGTATAGGGCTCAAACCAACTCTCTCACAGTTCCTGCTCCTCCCGGAGCTGTGACAAGTAAAACAATTCGTTCGATCTTGATGCGTTTTCAAGAATTGTACGAGTCACGATATGGTAAAGGAACAGCCTATGCAGAGGCAGGAACAGAACTGACCAACTTCCGGATTGATGTACTAGGGACAAGGCAGAGACCTCAACTGAAAAAGTTCGATGTCGATGGTCCAGATCCTTCTAGAGCATTGAAGGGCAAACGGGAAGCACTAGTGGAAGCTGACGACAATCTTGGGATGACTGCAATATATGATGCCAAAAAACTAAGAGCGGGAAACATTGTCAGCGGCCCCTCGGTAATTGAGTCAGAAGGAACAAGTGTAGTCGTACCCCCTTCTCAGAGTCTATTAGTAGACCAATACCTAAACTTCCACATAGACCGGAATGGAGACGACTAGTATTGAGGGAAAACAAAGCCACAGATCCATTCACCTACGAAATTGTGAGTCACAAACTTTGGCAGATCACCGAGGAGATGGCGCTAGCAATGAAGAATGTATCCGGTTCACCTATAGTCACTGAGGCCAACGACTTCAATGTCGCGATTAGCTTGTCCGACGGTCAGCTAAGTACAATGGGCGCACATAACGCATTGGTAGCAGGCGTCATTCCACTGCTCATACGAAATATCTTAGAAGACTACGGCAGCGGCGACGAAATCTGCAAGGGAGATATGTTCGTCATCAATGACCCACACAAGGGAGCCCTACATCAACTCGACCTGGCCGTAGTCGCGCCTGTACATTACCAGAATGAGCTAGTCGCCTGGACTAGCGTGATAGCCCACGAGGTAGACATTGGAGGCATGCAACACGGAAGTCCCTCTCCCAAAGCAACCGAGATCTTTCAGGAGGGACTGAGGATCCCTGCGTTAAAGCTCGTAGAGAAAGGGAAATTTCAATGGGATATCTTTCGCATGATATTAAGCAACGTCCGACAGGCAGGACTTGTTGGCCTAGACATCAAAGCTAGAGTTGCGACGAACTCTGTTGGTCAAGCCAGACTATATGATCTATTATCCCGTTTCGGCCGCAAAGTCACACTATCAGTCATGCAAGGAGTAATAGATCGCTCAGAGAAAAAATTTCGAGAGAGGCTACTAGAGCTCCCTGAGAGTCATGTTGGTGCGATAGACTACATCGATCATGATGGTCACACAAACAAGATCTACAAGATCGTGTTGAAAATGACCAAAGAATCAGATAGTCTATCGTTTGACTATTCAGGAACTGACGACCAGGCTCCTGGACACATCAACTGTACCATTTCTGGGCTCATCACGGGAGTAATGGGAGCCGTCTTCCCGTATATTTGCTACGACATCCCCTGGAATCAGGGCGTAATGAAAGCAATTTCCATCCACGCACCGGAAGGCAGCTTAGTGAACTGCAAGCCCCCTGCTCCTACAGGCTGGGCCTCTATAGCTGGAATGTTCGCTGTCCGAAATGCAGCCATTCAGGCAGTTTGCAAGCTGTTAGGATCGAGTAGAGAACACTGGAGACAAGCAGGCGGCGTTTGGGAAGGGGGTAAAGCTGCACCAGTCATCATGGGAATAAATCAATACGGTGAACGGTCTGCTTACCTCTATCAGAGTAGTGGAGGAGCTGGCGCGATGGCCTACAAAGATGGATATGATTGCAGTTTTAGTATTTCCTCTACAAAGCCTAGCATTCCAAACATTGAAACTGCCGAGACATTTGCGCCAGCCCTTTTCCTCTTCAATCGCTTTAGGAAAGATTCCGGTGGATCTGGAAAATACAGGGGAGGAGCCGCGCTTGAATTTGCCTTTGTCAGGTATGGAAGCACTGATGTTTCCGTAGGCGGAAGTGGACATGGAGCAGTTATCCCTGCAAGCCAAGGAATCTTTGGTGGCTACCCGGGAGGCTTTATTCTCAGATCAATAAAAAGACAGACGAACATCGACGCAATCCTAGTTGCTGGCAAGATACCTCAGTCAATCGAAGAGATCGATGGGAATGTAGAAGTTCTCTCCGCAAAGTTTCCTCCAACTTCCCTTGATAGTGACGCCGTTTTCTACAACAGCTACAGTGGAGGGGGAGGATATGGGGATCCATTGGACCGCGACCCGCAATCCGTACTGCAGGATGTCATCAACGACATAGTTTCGCCTGAAGCCGCTCGCTCCATCTATGGGGTGGTGCTACGTCGAGGATCAGTAGATCTCTCCGGGACAGAAACATTGAGGAAAACAATCAGGAATGACAGGCTCGGTGTGTAAATTTACTTGAACCGTATTAGTGAATATCTAGAGATAACAGATAGGAAAACCGGCAAACGAGACGTATGTTGCTCAAAATGTGGCTACATACTTGGTCCGCTTTCTAAGGGAATATATTCGGGTGCAGTTACAAGAAATATGATTCCAAACGAAATATCACCAGTTTATACCAAGACCGATCAGACCCTCTTTCGGCTATACTACTGCCCAGGCTGTGCAACACAACTAAAGGTCGAACCGATTGTAAAGGAAGCGCCAAGACCACCACAACTTCCCGAAATAGAGCTGTAGCTCGATTCACTTCTCATCACCAACAACAGATACCTTGCCTCCTATTTCATCAATCATTCGCGAGAGTCGATCAGAGATTCGGGTAACCCTCTCTTCAGCTTCTGAAGCGATAGAGAAAGATGTTGCGATCTCGATCTCCAATTTCGATCTCCCATTCTCAATGCCCTTCGGGTGCGATTTAATGTAAACCGAGTCTGAGTTGGACAGAATATCATCTAGAAGAGGGGCAAGGGTAGATTCAAGAACACCGCGAACGAGTAACGTCTTTGAGGTACGATGTACATCTCCAATCTCCTTTTGAATTACTGGTTCGATCCATTTCAAGAAGATCCTTTTCATCTCGGAAGGCACACCAGGTAGAGCAAAGACAAGAGTATGTTGCAGTGACAGTAAAACACCCGGAGCAGTCCCAATTGGATTTGATAGTGGTAAAGAGCCTTCTGGAAGAGTTGCCATCTTTATCCGCGCAGGGGTCATTTCAACCTTAGATATTAGACCTCGCATCTGCATCTTAGAATATTTCCTATCGATCACACGAACTACTTCTTTGTTCACTTCCAAAGGCCTGCCAAGGGCATCGGCCAGACCCTCCATGGTTTTGTCGTCAAAAGTCGGCCCTAAGCCTCCACAAAGAATAAGCCATCGGGGGCGTCTAGCAAGTGCTTCCCCGATTGCCTGAGAAATATCGGTAAGTTCGTCTAAGATCGTTACGCACCTTGTTACAACTCCTCCTACTGTTGTAATCCTCTTCGAGATCCACGTTGAATTTGTGTTCACTGTCCTCCCAATCAACAACTCGTTGCCTATTGTCAAGAGTTCACAATCGAAGTCGTAATTATTCACCATATAGATTCGAATAATCCCACATTTACTAGCTGAGTATAAAGAGTGGTCTTATTCCAGGTAGGTATGCAGGTCGTCTTTGTAACGGGAACAGCAGGTGCCGGAAAGTCCCAATTAACTTCCATATTGGCTCCATGGTATGAGGAGAGAGGTTCCACAGTCGCAACGGTAAACCTTGATCCAGGCGCCACTAACCTGCCCTACGATCCCATAGTAGATATTCGCGACTTCATCGACCTTGAATCAATAATGGCGAGTCATCAACTTGGTCCTAATGGAGCTCTTATTTTGTCAGCAGATATGATAGCAACCCGCTTGCCCGAGCTCCAAGAGGCAATTGACGAGTATAACCCTGACTACACCATCATTGATACTCCTGGTCAGATGGAACTATTTGCCTATCGTCCAAGCGGCCCATATATTGTTGAAAACATCACTGCCGAGGGAAAGGCCGTTCTTTTCTTGTTTGATTCTATTCTGGCCAGCACAGCAACCCATTTTGTGTCGCTCGCATTATTAGCAGCTTCACTACAGTTGCGTCTACAGATCCCATCTATTCCGGTACTCTCAAAGATAGATCTAATCGGAACTAAGTGGAAGAAGATCATGAAGTGGGCCTCCAATGCCACTGTTCTGGAAGAGGATATCCGTCAAGAAGCCAGTGCGTCCGATTACCTCTTAGCTACAGGTGTCCTGAGAAGCCTTGTCAAGACAGATAGCTCTTTTGAGCTGATGCCTTTCTCTGCTCAGACTTCAGAGGGTCTCGTTGAATTGTCAGCCACGATAACTCGGATACTCAAAAGTGGGGAAGAAGTTGATGATTAACTGGATCACGGCAAGAAATATACCACTACGTACAGTCATAACGGGATTATTACGTGATGAATGTCGCTCAGAAAAAAAACTAACTAGGCGCGGAAGATAAGTACTGCCAGCGTTCACCTTACGATGAAACAGACGCGAAGTACTGGAGGAAGCTGATGTCACAATCTTATTCTGAACCAGTCTCAGCCAAGAACCGGCTGAACATAGCGGAGCAAGTATGTGGCAGGTGGGCGAATGGTACCCACCAAGAAGAACTAGCTCTGCTCTACAAGAATAAGAAAATTACGTATAGCGATCTCTGGGGCCAGGTCAGCGCATTTGCCGCCGCATTACTAGAAAAGGGTCTGCATAAAGGAGATCGATTCATCCTCCATGGCAGTAACCACCCCGGCTATGTAATTGGAACACTAGCTGGGATGGCAATAGGCGCAGTTCCTGTTCCTACATCAATCCTCTTCCGAAGAAAAGAGTTGACCCACGTTGCGAAAAACTGCAACATAAGAGCCGTAGTAACCTGTTCAAAACATGTGAACATTTGGAAATCGATCTCTTTGGAATCCCAATCCATCGATCAGGAGCTTATCTTCAACTGGATACATCAAGATTGGAGAAATAGAAAATTAGATGGTTTCAAAGCTTTCAATACTACTTCACAAGATCCTGCTTTCATCCTCCATTCGTCGGGTTCTACGGGTATACCAAAAAGCATCGTCCATGCTCACAGATGGATCACTGGTGGAGGATATCCAGTAGGCAAGAGCCTCCTTGGCCTAACCACCTCAGACATTGTACTCTGTCCCCATGAGATCTGCCACATACAGGCATTTGGAGCTGGTCTACTAGTTCCCCTCTACTTTGGTTCGACAGTGGTAATTGATGACGAGAAAACTACAGCATTACATGTCCTGAACGTCATCCAGAGAGACGGAGTCACTGTCCTCAAGACTGTGACAGCCCTCGCCAGGTTACTCACTCAGGTAACCGAACAACCAAAATTGAAACTCCCTACATTAAAGAGGTGTGTCTCTGGGACAGAATCGCTCAGAGAATCAGATTATAGAGAATGGAACAAGAGGTTTGATGCCGAGCTTCTAGAAGGCTTTGGTCAGACAGAACTTTCCATTTTCTGCGGCAATAGTCCAGGCTCGAAGATCAAACCCGGATCGTTTGGGCGAGCGCTTCCTGGACATGATGTTCAGATCGTAGATGAACAAGGATTTGAAGTTCCGACAGGAAAAACAGGATTCCTTGCAGTGAAAGATGACGACCAAGCTCTTTTCCTAGAATATGTCAACATGCCAGAACTTAGAGAACAAGTCTTCAGACACGGCTGGTACTATACAGGCGATCTTGCACACATAGACAATGAAGGACACTTCTGGTTCGAAGGAAGAACAGATGATCTATTCAAGAGCAGCGGGTACTCCATCTCTCCTCGCGAAGTCGAGGAAGTGTTAGAGATGCAGCCCTCAGTCCAAAAGACCTGCGTACTTGGGATTCCGGATCAAACGCGCGGCAATATTGTCAAGGCCTTTGTGGAACTCCGACCAGGATACAAGCCAAGTCTAGAATTAGCAAATGAACTTCGACAGAGGGTTCGAGAAGTCATTGCACCATACAAGGGACCAAGAGAGATAGAGTTCATTGCACGTATACCTAGAAACACCACAGGGAAGGTATTGAAGACAGAGCTTAGACAGAAAAGAACACTGGACGAGACTGTCAGGTTTTTCTGGTGAAGCAATCAATACTTGTGGAATGAAAGCGTCTAGAGCAACCAGAAAAAGCTCAGCTTAGTCTTGCCACTCACTTCAGCTCCTCGAGCCTTGGGCCTGGCTCCCGATATAGTCTCATAGTCATGCAACGTAGACCTCCCATCATCAGACCATGTAATCCCGAAGTATCCAGTTCGATTACATCAACTCCCTCTTTCCTGAGCAATGCGTTAGTCTTGACAGCAGCTTTAGGCATTACAATCTTCCTATCACCCAGAGGCATCCCGTTCACGGCTACGCAGCTGAGCAATTCCTCAGGAGGTACTTCAATCAATTTGTATTTGTGTTCCTTGAGCCACATGTAAACATCCCAATCGAGCTGTGATGGGACGACGAGTGCAAGTCCCAGGTCAACTATCGACATTATCAGATCTGAGTGATAATACCCTCCACCGGAATAGCTATCCATGACGGTGGAGCTATGACCCATGACGACCTCTTCAAAACCTGCTGCCTTCAGTACAGGATTCACCTGTTCCATCGCCTCTCTGTTGCAGGCTAGGCCGTAATGACCTATGGCAACATTCTCCGCTGGAAATACCATTGTTCCCTCGAAGATAGCTTTGCCCGCAGGGTACAACAAGATTGGGCAATTAATACTAAGAAAGAACTTCATGGCATGTCTTTCCAAGCCTCTGCTCCATGATCCATGACCCCATCGCTTGATAATCACACCCCCTTTCACTGCCGTTCCGAGACGAGCGGCCACGTACGGTTTCCTCAATGGGCCATAGGCACCCCAATAATCCTCAAACTCCATATATCGAACTTTTACGCCGTTTTCTTCCATTAATTTGGCGTAATCTTCATGTTGATGTTGAAGTGCTTCGATGCTGAGCTTGCTTCCAGTCATCAGGTGATGCCTAAGCATGAAGAATGTTGGATCTTTCTTGAAAAGTGGCTGAATCTCGTAGTCGGTAGGTTTTACCAAAGCGATTTCTCGCAATCTTCCTATGCCTTGTTCACCCCATTTCTGTCCCCATACCCTTTCTTCCTCTTCAAGATGACCGATTTCAGCTAGCTTTTCAAAACGCGGCGGACATCCGGGCTCATAGTCGGGATAGTTTTCAAGTGGATAATCTGCCAAATCCCCCTTGTATTCAGATCGAGGTATCTTGAAATTCATATTTTCAACAACATTTCTAGTTGTTAATATGTATCTCCATCCGTGAATTCGCTATCTCGTTCATAAAAATGACTTTATCTCACTATCAGAATTGCGTTTCTAGCTAAGGGTCTGAAGCACATCCATTCCCGTTATTCAAAACTATCACTTAGTGCTTAAATGGAGGTACTTGGACAGATATACAGAATTGTCTGTAGAACTGGTTTTAAAGAATGGCCGAATCGTGACTCCGGAAGGAGTCTTTCCTGGAGGCGTAGCTATTAACGAAGGGAAAATAGTCGTAGTCGCTGGAGACCCAAACTTACCTGTTGGAGATCGAACAATCGACGTCGAAGGAAAACACATACTGCCAGGAGTAGTTGACCCTCATACCCATCCTGGCAAGAGGGACTTCGCCACCGATATCATGAATGAGTCCAGTGTCGCTACAATTGGCGGCACTACCACCATGGGAGCGATCATAAAGAGTAGTAGAATGGGAAGTGGCTGGAGTAACGATCCTCCAAAACAAGTTTCCTACAAAGAGACCTTCCCTGCTGCCAAGAAGGCTGTGGAAGACGGCGCGTTAATAGACATCTTCTACAATTTTGCAATAGCTACTGATGAACAAGCTCTCGAAATACCATTCTATGCTAAAGAATACGGAGTAACATCGTACAAGTTTTATCTTGGGTACATGGGCGGCAATAGAATTACTAGACGGAGAGGATTAGGACTATTTGCGTCACGTCTGGGAATACCTGATGGTTTTGATGATGGAACGATCTACCTAGGCTTTGAAAGCATTGGGAAATTGGGGCCTCCGTGTATGGCTCACATTCACGCAGAAAACACGTTCATTGCAAGAATATTCTTCAAACGGATCCTCAAAGAAGGACGCGGCGATATGGCTGGCTGGAGTGCCATATCTCCTGGCTGGCTTGAGGCCATTCACATTAGGAACTATGCATATCTTGCAAAAATGACTGGTGCTCCACTATATGTGGTCCACATCAATTCTGCGGAAGGTGTTGATCAAGTACTCAAAGCTCGAGCAGATGGCACTGAGATATACGCTGAAGCCAACCCACAGCATCTATGGATCGATGAAACCCAGGACCCTCCTGGCATGTATGGAAAGTTGACACCACCAATAAGAGACAGAGCAAATAACGATAAACTCGTTTCTGCATTGAGAGACGGCGGTATCTTCTGTATGGGGACTGATCACGTACCAAGCATGCCAGACGATAATGTCGGGCCAGGTTTCGTTACAGAAGATATGGAAGTATATAGAGGAGCAGGAGGCATAGGAATGCAAACCCATCTACCTTCAATGCTCAGCGAAGGTGTAAACAAAGGACGACTCTCACTGGAGAGAACTGTAGAAGTCTGTTGTAAGAACTCCGCTTGGGCAGCTGGCCTTTACCCGAAAAAGGGGGCACTGATCGCCGGAGCTGATGGAGATGTAGTAGTAGTAGATATGAAACTGACTAAGAAAGTCACACAAGAAACAATTCAGTCCAAGTTCAATGCCTTCTTCAGAGAAAGAGAGTTGACCGGATGGCCGGTGATGACCATCCTCAGAGGCAACATAGTCTTTGAAGACGGACAGATAACAGGGAAACCTGGCACAGGCAAGTACCTGCCCAGGAAGCTTGGATCCCAGCTATACCCCGTCAGCTAGTGACAGATCAATCAGGTACTGTGTCTTGGGAAGAAATTCCTAACGTCGTATTTCCCCAAGTTCTGGACCTTGGTCTCTCAAGAGTCTGCATGTACAACAACGAAGGCCATTAAATCCGCCCTGAGAAAGGCCGTTGGTGTCCACTTCTATCACATCTACGCCTTCTTTGCGAAGCATGGCGTTGGTCTTCTTTGCCTCGGTGGACATGATAATCTTCCCAGGTTCTAGGAGGACCCCATTTGATGGGAGACAATTCCTCTGCTCATCAGGAGGTATCTCAATGAGCCTGAAGTTATGTTCCTTGAGCCAGGTGTATATCTTGTAGTCCAGCTGACCTGGATATACCATGGCCAGACCCAAATCTGCTATCCCAAGGAAGACATCAGTATGAAAGTCCCCGCTGGCTTCCATGTTATCCATAACGCTTGTGGAATTGCCCATGACGACATTATCTACGTCGTTGGCCTTTAAGACGGGAGTGAGCTGCTCCATCGCTTCTTCATTGCATGCAATACCATAGTTGCCCACCAACACATTCTCCGCCGGCCAAACCCAGGCATCCTCAAAGATAGCTCTTCCCGAGGGAAATAGGAGTATTGGACAACCTATGTCAGCAAAGAATTTCTGAGCATGATATTCCATACCCCTGCACCATGAACCGTGGCCCCATCGCTTAATGACTACTCCTCCCTTTAGAACGAATCCCAGACGAGCGGCTACGAAATGTTTCCTTAACGGGCCGTATGCACCCCAATTGTCCTCATATTCCATATATCTGACCTTGATTCCATTATCTTTCAGAACCTTGGAATACGCATCATGCTGCTCCAAGAGCAACTTCATGTTGGGCTTGTTCCCGGTCACTAAGTAATATCTCATGATAAAGAACTCAGGATTCTTAAGGAAAAGCGGATTCAGTTCATATTCTGTCGGCCTCACCAATGCTACCTCCCTGAGCCTCCCCATTCCTTGCTCGCCCCATTTTTGTCCGGTACTCCGTTCGACTTCGTCTTGATGGCTTATAGTCGTAATCTTTTCAAATCTTGGCGATTTGCCCGCTTCGTAATCAGGGTATTCGTCCAATGGATAATCCTCAATTGCACCCTTCCAATCACCACGCGGATATCTAATTGTCATATCATATTACCTGTTAATCGGTGGCATATAACGTGTTCTGCGCGTTGTTTCTAGCGGTTAGTCCATCGTTAAGTGTGAGTCATAGGCTACGAACTATGCAATTACACAACACCATCAGAACCCAGCATACCGGAAAGCGCGAACTGATCCTATCTTGCAGGAAAGAATTTCCAACTAAAGCCGTTATTCACTGAGGAATTCCAACCTAGATTCTTTCTTCAACCCCTTTATGTTTTGACTCACCATCCTGGCTTCGTCAGAAGGCAGTGGTTTATACTGAAGCCCAACTACACGTCCGTCAATGCGGTGCGGACCTACGTACTTCCCACAAACCAAGTACTCATCTTCGCCTGTCTTCTTCCATACCGTCACTGCATCAATATCCAGAGGAACATATACAGGCATAGGATCATACAATCTCTTTTGTTCCAGGCTGAAAATGCGATTCTGTTCTTCTACGGAGCTAGAATCAATGTCTGTCAATCAATCGCCAACCAGATATACGTCCATTCCTTCATGTACTGGAAATAATTATGACGTGACACGTCATAATAATGTTGTGGAGAAGGGATCCGCCACCGCAATAGATCTAGATATTCCTGTAAGTTCTTTTAGTGCAATTTGAGTTAATGGCTCTGTGGGCTTCACTATCAATGTGGACACGGGAGGGACTTTCACAGATGGATACTTTACAGGGAATAATGAGAATAAGTTCGCCAAGGTCCTCACTACCCACCATGACCTAACCGAATCCCTCCTCAGCTGCATTACCGAAGGCGCGAAGCTATTTGGTTGTACATTAAACGAAATGCTCTCCCAGACAGATATTATTCGCTATTCTACTACAATTGGAACAAACACAATTATCACGAAAAGCGGCCCCAAGGTTGGGCTCATACTAACAAAAGGTTTCGAAAAATCTCTTTATCAGTCCCAGGACCTAAATGCAGACACACTTACAGATACCCTCTTAAACAAAGATCACGTCATTGGTGTAAAGGAATCAATAGATCACACAGGACGCATAACCAAAAATATAGATCTCAACGAATGTCGACAGGCTGTTGAAGAACTCGCTGACGTGGGTGCTCGAATTGTCGTCAGCTTTCGAAATAGCTACTTCAAACCGGTTCATGAACACAAGATAGCAGCCTTAGTGGCCGAAGAATTTCCTAAACATTACCTCGGACATGTACCAGTACTTCTAGCCAGTCAGCTCGCAGCTATACGTGAAGACTTTGTAAAGACCAACACTGCTGTTGTGAACGCTTATCTTCACAGGGACATGGTAAAACACCTATACAAAGCAGAAGACGAACTCCATAAGGCAGGATATAACAAACCTCTAATGATCGTAAATGGTCATGGCGGACTTTCCAGAGTTGCAAAGACCAGCGCCATCCAGACATTCAGTTCGGGCCCTGCGGCAGGAGTTTTCGGTGGTTTGAGTGTAGCAAAGCTCTATGGAGTAAAAGAAGCAGTTGTATCAGACATGGGAGGAACTAGCTTTGATATTGGTAGAATTTCCAATGGATCTTCTCGACCCACCTCAGAAGTAACCATCAGTGGATTACCTGTTCGTCTCCGGATGATTCCGGTCAGATCGATTGGAGCCGGTGGCAGTTCAATTGCAGAAATAGACGATAAAATGAAGTCGGCTTTGAAAGTAGGACCAAGAAGCGCGGGCTCCATTCCTGGCCCGGCTTGTTTTGACCTAGGTGGCTATGAACCCACCGTAACCGACGCTGATTTGGTTTTGGGTTACATAGACCCAAAATATTTCCTAGGGGGGCGCATGAAGTTGGATAGAAATAAGGCAGCTCTAGCGATCAAAGAACACATAGCCCTTCCTTTGAACCTGGATGTTATCGAAGCTGCAGCGCTAATCAAGAGAACCGTAGACGCAACAATGGCCACAGCGCTTTCGAATGAGGTGGGCAGGGAACAGAAAATAGCTCAACCCACAATACTGGTCTACGGTGGTGCTGGACCAACTCACTGCTGTGGTTTCTTGAAGCCAATCAAGGATCCTATGATCGTGACATTTCCATTCTCATCCGTCTTCTGCGCTTTCGGCGCATCAACTATGACTGTGACACATTATTACGAAGTCAAGTATAACGCGGAATTGCAAGAAAATAAGATCAATATCCATCAATTCAACATTGCCCTGCAGAATTTGAAGACCAAGGCAATTACAGATATGACAGGAGAAGGTGTCTCGCTGAAGAACATCCAGTTTGATGTCGAGGTGCAGATCTTTTCAGAAGAGTCTAATCGCTCAGTAAGCTTCCTCTCGCCGGTGTTTTTCGTAAGAAATAGAAAAGAAATTAGACTTGTGTGCAAAGCCGCTCAAAGCGCCTTTAGACAAATTGGTACCAAGGATGGGGCTTTATGGATCGAAAATATTACACTGAAAGCGACCGCATCTAATACTGACCAAATCCAAAGATCGTACCAGAAAAGCGGGAAAGACCCCAGACTTGCACTCAAGGGAAGGCGTGATTCTTACAGTAACGATGGGTTAAGAAAGACTGCAGTATATGAAAATAGAAGGCTCCAACCTGGGAATATACTCAAAGGGCCTGCTCTGGTAGAGGGAGAAGACATGACTCTAGTGCTTGAAGAGGGATTTAATTATGAAGTTGACGAGTTCCGTAATGGAATTATTAAGCGGTCATTTGGAGATTGAGCAAACATCCAAGAGATCTCTTCGCGCAGATGGTCAGAGGAGAGAAGACAGAACGCCCACTATTCATCCCGTTTGTTTTCACCTACGCCTCGAAATTGATGCAAATTTCAGTGACGCAACAACTCCATGATCCAACTAGCCTGGCTATTTCACTAGAGAAGGCTCATCGCCTCTTTATGGATGACGCGATCGTAACTAATTTTGATACTACTCTTGAAGCTGAAGCTTTGGGACTCCCGGTACTTTGGAGTAGTGGCCCCCCAACGCTAGGAAACTCAAAGAAACCGCAAGAACTCAGCGATTTTGAACCACAAGGTGTAAGCAACAGAGGCAGAATCCCGGTAGTCATTGAAGCAACGAAGCGCATAATAACGCTCAAGAGCAAGGAGATACCGGTTCTTGCAGGAGTTACTGGTCCAGCAAAGCTGGCAGAAAGTCTACTTGGTTCACCTCTTACTAGCGTTCCTAGCAGAATCCGGGCCAGATCGCTTGACTTGGCGATGGAGGTTTTACTCGATCTAGAAAGAATCTTTTGCGATATGGGTGTAGACGGCCTCCTCATTGTGGATGACCGTCTTCCGACACTCCCTGCAAACGAATTGAAAGAGATCATACAACCAGCTTGGAATGTTCTTCACCACTATGAAACTCCGTCCATAGTAGTAACCATGACAAGATCCATCAACGAATCATTGAAGATACTAGAATTAGGAGCAACAGCGGTTTCGCTTGGAAATATTTTTCCAGCTGATAAGATCGCCAGTACTATAACCAATAAGAAAACTGAGACAACAACTTATGCAGCTTGTATTTCTCACCAAGATTTGGAAACCTCTCCTAACCTTTTGGTCGACAATATTTCAGATATCCTCAAACTAAAGGGCTCTTTCTTCATCTCTACAGAATGGGAACTACCCCTGGATATCTCACCGGAGAAGATTACTGCAGTGTCAAAGGCGATTAGAAAACAGTCAGCTGAGAAGACCTAGCGTTTCAGTCCGACCATCTTGCGATAATCATCTGATGTCGCAGGTTCCCGTCCCAGATATCTGGCTATCTCAATAGCTGCCCGTACCACTTCCTCGTTACTCTTGATCTTCTCGTCTCTATGTGGCCATTTCCAGATCGTATCTTCCATTCCCACCCTGACGTGCAGGCCAAGTAGGATAGAGAGCGCAATAAGATAGGTAGATGCTCTCCCTGACTGACTCACGTAGATTATGGAGTCCTTGTCAATATCTCTAATTCTATCTACCAGGTACAGAAGACCGTCGACCATTGCTCTTAGGTTTGGCATATGTATGAAGCCTCCATCCACTGGTCCCAAGATATGCCAGAAGTATGGCTTCTGCAGGACTCCAGTATCCACCAGCCATTTCTGTGCATTACCAATATGTGTCGTATCATGGATGTCAATTAGAACTTTCTTGCCACGATCCTGAACATATTTCACCTCATCTTGTACCACTTTTGGCGAGTAAACACGAACATAATCACCCATCTGCCCCACACTTGGATTAAGAATCACTACCTCGTATAGTCCCTCGTCTACCGGAAAGAGGTTTTCATCCATAGTCTTACCATAGTACCCAATTCCCCCATCAGTAACGATCTTGTCACCGTATTTATTGCGAAGAGGATCTAGAACAGAATGAAGAAAGGTCCGGGCTTTATTCGGCTCATAAAACCCACCTTTCATTCCTCGAGCATGAGTATGTACTCCAGGTGCACCCATCTCTATACAGGGTTCAAAGGCCTTGATGCATTCTTCAGGAGTTACTGGCTGATTCGGATTTTGTTCCTTGTCAATAAAGACGCCATAAGCAGCAGTACCTATGATGATCTTCTCAGGAATTTCCCACTTTGGTGCTCCAGTGAAGTCTATGTGACGTGATTGTGTACCCAATCGATAAGTAAGTCTTTCAACGATATCAAGATACGTGTGCCCACCTAAAGAAGCCATTCCATTTACATAGATATCAGGGTCTATTGTGTCTTTCTGTGTATCCAGTTTAGCACATGCCAAGCATATGATGTTTAAGAAGGACAAACATCGACAATAGATCTTAGAAGTTGGGATCGAGACACAGAATAACGGACCATTTGGAAGTGGATTTAGAGGAAGAGTCATGGTGTTGTAACAGGTGTGGAAGACAACTGATCTCTGCTCGCAAGAGCTACAAGGAGGGGTGTTTGGTATTGGAGCGCGATCCTACTGACGTGCATCCACCTCTAGTTAGAGGTAAATACACCCTCGCCCCTGATCCAAAATGGTGTCGAATCCTGGAATTCGTCTGCCCAGGCTGCGGAACCGTTCTAGAAGTAGAATATCTCCCTCCTGGACATCCCATTACGAATGACATCGAGCTAGACATTGACCTTCTGAAGACAAAACATCGTGGTAAACATGCGAGAAAACAGTCCTAAGAATACGATAAGTGTCGATATTGGCGGGACGTTCACCGACTGCTTCGTCGTGCATGGGAAACGGATAGTCACCGCGAAGTCCCCTACAACACATCACAATCTCTCCATAGGTTTCCTCACAGCAGTCAAGGGGGCAGCCCGCGAGTTGGGGTTGGACCGCGACGAGCTCTTAGGCAGAGCAGAGATCATCAGATACTCCACAACCATCCCTACAAATACCCTCATCCAAAGAACAGGCCCTAAGCTTGGGCTCATAACAACAAAGGGCTTCGAGGATACTGTCACCATAGGTCGTTCCCGTCAATGGGCCGATGGCCTTCCAGTTGAATATCAACGCGGTATTCATTACGCGACACTCAGAAAACCCGTCCCCTTAGTCCTGCCCGAGATGGTTGCAGGGGTTGATGAAAGGATCGACTGTTTCGGTCAAGAAGTCATGCCGTTGAGCCGAGAGAACGTCAGGAATGTGGTTCAACATCTAGTAGACTCAGGCGCCAGAGGTTTTGTCGTGGCTCTTCTCTGGTCTCATATGAATCCCGCGCATGAACAATTGATCCGCAGCATAATAGAAGAAGAGTACCCCGAACACTACCTTGGTGCACTACCCATCATCCTATCCAGCGAGGTCTTACCGAAACTTGGCGAATATCCCAGAACAAATGCTGCAATTCTGAATTCTTATCTTCACCAGGACGCTGCAGAGCAACTAACGGCTTTGGGTGATGAGCTCCGGAACGCTGGCTATACGAAGCCTCTTGTGATTGTCCACAACTCGGGTGGAACAGGAAAAGTTTCTAGAACAATGGCGTATCAACTATATGGAGCCGGACCAGTAGCAGGCCTTCTTGGCGGAGTATTCCTGAGTCAGCTATATGGCTACAAGAATCTAATTCTCACTGATGTCGGAGGCACGAGTTTTGACCTGGGTTTGATCGCTGACGGCCAGGCAAGCTCGTACCAGTACAGGCCCGTCATTGACAGATGGTTGGTGGCCCTCTCAACTCTAGAAGTGAAATCAATCGGAGTCGGAGGTGGTTCGATAGCTCATATCAACTACAGCCTCGGGAACCAAATAGAGATCGGCCCACAGAGTGCCGGCTCTATGCCCGGGCCGGCGTGTTACGGTCAGGGAGGAAAAGAACCTACTCTAACTGATGCAGATGTGATCCTCGGGTACATCAATCCAAAATATTTCCTCGGGGGCCGCATATCTCTCGGACGTGATAGAGCAATAGATGCCCTTAAGAATAAAATCGCTGAACCGCTCGGCCTAGATTTAGCAGAATCTGCGGCAGCTATTAGAAAGATTGCAGATGCCAACATGGGAGCTGAGCTCTACAAGGAAACAGCGTTAAAGGGACATGATCCACGTGACCTCGTTTTAGTAGCATACGGGGGCGCAGGACCTACTCATTGCTGTGGCTTCGCTTCAGAATTAGGAGTGAAAACAATACTCACATTACCATTCTCACCAGTTTTTTGTGCCTTTGGAGCTGCAACAATGGACATAATGCACACATATGAAAAGGGACACCGCATCACGTTGGACAACGGATTCAGAGGAGAGTACGTCCCAGATTACACTATTTTCAACGAGATAGTCGATGAATTGCAAACTCGAGCAATAAAGGATATGCGAGGCGAGGGATTCTCAGACCGTCAGACGCAGGTCATTCTCGAGCTCGACATGAAATGGGGTACTCAGCTAAACACAACCAGAATTGTATCCCCGCGTCTACACCTTGAGGGAGAAAAAGATGCGAAAGCTGTCTGTAGCGCGTTCGAGAAAGAGTATGCCCGACTTTACAGTAGTGCGGCGACATATCCAGAGAGTGGAATCGAAGTGGAAAACCTCCTGCTTAAGACGATTGTCCAAACGGAAAAACCTCGATTTCCACGGCACAAGACAAACGGAACCGACCCTACCAATGCATTCAAGGGCAAGCGAGAGGTATTTTGGCAAGATGTTGGAACCTTTCAGGCTACAAAGACGTATGAGAGAAAAATGCTCAGATGTGGCAATAGGATAGACGGTCCGGGAATAATCGAAGCAGAAGATACCACAATAGTCCTTCCTCAAGGATTTTCTTATACCATCGACCAATATTTGAACGGCGTCATCAACCGCACATGACATCCATCACTACTGGGAGTAACCTCTATTGCACTATGTGCTGTCCAGGGACATCCCATGCACACATTACTTATACACAGGAATCGCACAGGATATTGTTGTCATGAGCTCCCCAAAGCTCACTTACGTTAGTCTCCTAGGAGATGAGAGCATCCATGAGAAATATGATCGCGCTCTCCAAAGAGTCAAGGGCCTGTTAGGAAAGCGCCACCATATGCATATCGGTGGACGAAAGATCCGCTCCAACCGTGGAGAATTTGAAGTTCACAGTCCTATAGATCGCAACGTATCAATAGGCACTTTCCCTAAAGGAACGAGCAGTCATGGCAAGCTGGCCATAGATGAAGCAACGGATGCATTTCATGATTGGAGACGACTCGATTACCACACTCGCGTAGGGATTGTAAGAAAAGCAGCCGACTTGATTGAAGAGGAACTTTACACCCTCTCTGCTCTGATAACTTACGAAGTCGGTAAGAATAGGTACGAAGCTCTGGCAGAAGTTAGCGAAACGGTCGACATGCTACGATACTATGGAGATCAACTGGAAACTAATCAAGGCTTTGTGAGGACGCTTGGCCCCGGTGCTCCTGGAGAACAGGCTATCAGCGTAATGAAGCCTTTAGGAGCATGGTTCGTAATTTCGCCGTTCAATTTCCCCCTGGCGCTGACTGCAGGTATGGCTACAGGTGCGCTGATCACTGGCAACACCGTAGTACTGAAACCAACGAGCGCTGCACCTTTCACTGGGTTGAGACTTTTTGAACACTTTCGAAATGCAGGCACCCCAGATGGCGTCTTAAATTATGTAACAGGCCCAGGTGAAGCCTTTGAGAAAGAGGTCATACGCAACCCCAAGGTTGCAGGCATAGCATTTACAGGCTCAATGCCAGTAGGAATGAGACTTTATCGAAAGTTTGCCAGTGACCAGCTGCATCCCAAGCCAGTCATAGCAGAGATGGGGAGTAAGAATCCGGCAATCGTCACGGCGAAAGCTGATCTTGTAAAGGCTGCTGAAGGAATATCTCGAGGAGCTTTCGGCTACAGTGGACAGAAATGTAGCGCTACCGCGCGAGTCTATGTAATTTCGACGGTAATGGACGAATTCATTGATTCTTTTCTCCCGGTAGTGAAAAAACTCAAGGTGGGCGATCCAAGACTAAAGGAGACTTTTGTTGGACCGGTTGTAAACACAAGCGCGCTTTCGAAATATCAAAAAGTAATTGATCAAGCAAAGACTGCAGGAGGAAAGATCCTCATGGGAGGATCGGTCATCACTAAAGGTTCTGCCTCGCGAGGATACTATGTAGAACCAACAATCATTTCCGATCTGCCCGCTCAGCACGAACTCTTCAAAGAAGAGCTATTTCTACCCATAGTAATTGTAGACCAATGTAATTCTCTTGAAGAAGCTCTCCGAAAGGCAAACGACACACAATTCGGCTTGACAGCAGGAATATTCAGTGAAGATCCTTCAGAGATAGCTCAGTTCTTTGATGGGATTGAATTTGGAGTGACGTATGCAAATAGACGCGGTGGTGCTACTACTGGTGCCTGGCCCGGCGCACAATCATTCAGCGGCTGGAAGTGTAGTGGCTCAACTGGAAAGGGCGTCGGTGGACCATATTATCTGTCACAATTCCTTCGGGAACAAACCCAGACAAGGGTAGAGTCATAAGTCCATACTCAGTGTGGCCACCCGGAGAGTATCAACTACGTACATTACTATATTATTGGTTACTGCTAATTAATTGGTAATTGTTATATAAAGCCAAGTAGAACACTCTTCGTCATGCCTCGAGCTGCTAATCGCGACCTCTCTTTTGACCACGCCATTAGAGCTCTCCGTGAGGGCAAGTTTGTACTAATCCACGACGTCTCTTCAAGGGAAGATGAAACAGACATGGTTGTTGCTGCGGAATTTGTCACTCCTGACCACATCAGACGCTTGCGAGAGGAAGCTGGAGGATTTGTATGTCAAGCCATTACCCATTCAACCGCTAAAATTCTTGGCCTGCCTTTCTTGCCGGAAATCTACCGGCTTGCAGCTAAGAACTACAGCATTCTCACTGAATTGGCAGACGGGGTAGCACCATATGGAGATAGAACAGCCTTTTCCATTACGGTCAACCATAGGACCACGTACACAGGCATAACAGACCACGACAGAGCTATTACTATCAAGGGATTAACAAAACTATGCGAAATTGCTACAATCAAAAACACAGCTAAAGCTAGAAGACTTCTGGCCTCCGAGTTTAGATCCCCGGGCCATGTGCACATACTGATCGCAGCTGCTGGACTTCTTGCAACTCGACGTGGTCATACAGAACTTTCACTATACCTAGCTGAACTAGCAGGCCTAATTCCGGCAACAGTGATTTGTGAGATTCTAGACGGCAAGACTCACAATGCCCTGACCAATAATCTCGCTAAGAAATATGCCAAGGAAAATGGGATTCCATTCATTGAAGGAACAGATCTTATTGCTTCCTTCGAAGCAAAGAAGCTTTCCAGAAAATCCAGCAAGAGAAATGTGTAGTCGCAAGGTGGAATCAAAACAAATGGATGATAAAGTTCACGTGGCACTGATAGTCTCCGAATTCAATTCTGAGATCACCCAATTGATGTTAAACTCGGCTAAGAGATATGCAGAAAGCTCAGGAGCCAAAGTCACATACATTTGCAAGGTCCCTGGAGCGTTTGATATGCCTCTTTTCATCAAGCTACTACTGAAGAGACAGAAAGTTGACGCAGTCGTGACTCTCGGCGCGATTGTTCAGGGCGAAACACAACATGACCAGATTATAGCCCAGCAAGTCGCAGCCAAGATAACGGATCTATCCCTTCAGTATGAAAAGCCAGTCACCCTCGGGATCTCCGGACCTGGCATGACTATGGATCAGGGATTAGCTCGCGCAGATGAATTCTCTAGAAGATCAGTAGAAGCAGCCATCAAGATGGTAAACAGTAGTAGAAGAATTCGAGCTACCAAAGGCAAAAACCAAACGATAATGGTAGATTAAAGATGACAAATAAGATCCAGATTACGCTCATACAGATCGACAACTATGGTCCTTGGACCATGGAACTCGGGAATGATCGCGAGTATCGTCTTCAAATGTTACAATCATCCCTATATTCCGATTTGCAGAAACATATCTCAAACAGAAATGGAATAGTGTTCTACAATCGATTTGATGAGATCCTAGCTATTACAAATGGGATAGGACTTCCAGAACATGCTTCCATTCAAGAAGAGATCCTCTCAAAATACCCCTTCACTATTAGCATGAGCGTGGGAAGGGGCAATACTCCATATGAAGCACAACACATGGCCTCCGTTGTTCTTCAACATGCAGGGAGTGCACAATCGAATAAGAGAAAAAGCCTCCTTCTTGGAACGCCTCAAGACTTCCCCGGAGACCGAGTTCAGATGGTGCATATCGATGTAGACTATGCCACTCAGAAATACGTGGACGTTATCTCCGCGTTTGAGACTACAATGATGATGAGAAAGATCTCAGTTGCACTAGGAGAACAGTTTCTGAAAAAGAAAGCACTTACCTTCTACTTCGGAGGAGATAACTTTGCCGCGGTAGCTAATGGTGTTCGAGCAGACTCTATTGAAAAAATCCTTGAAAACACTGGTCGCGGCCTCCACCTTTCACTGAAAGGAGGAGTTGGAATAGCAATGAGGGCTAGAAAAGCAATGGAGCTAGCTACTGCCAACCTAGATAAGATCAGAGAAGAAAGAACAAACGGACCAACGCGCAAACTGATGAAGTCCACTGAACGATGAATGCGATCATAGAAGGTGCCCTGACTCTAGCTGGGCCTGGATTCAGCCCTGTGGAGGATAGTTTTCTTCAGATCGAGGGCCCGAAGATCAAGACACTAAGTGACGTCAATCTCCCTGCCTTTAGTGGAACGCGCTATGATGGAAATGGACTGATAGCTATGCCAGGCATGATAAATGCGCACGTGCATCTAGGAGATTCAGTAGTCAAAGATATTGGAGTTGGAAAGACGATGGGGGAGTTAGTACATCCAATCACCGGCCTCAAATCCAGAATCCTCAAGGAAGTGCCACAAAAAACGCTTGTCGAGGGAATGAGAGAGAGCTTACAAGAGATGCTTGCTAATGGCATCACCACTATAGCCGACTTCCGAGAGACTAGCCTAGAAGGACTTAGACTGCTCAAGAAAGCCGCAGAAGGACTTGCGAATAGACTCATAGCTCTGGGCAGACCAAACTACTATTCGCCTCCACTAGACATCAACACTGGGGTTGGTCTTCCGACACAAATCATTAATGAAACAGAGAGAGTCTTACAGGAAGGTAATGGTCTTGGCGTTAGTGGACCTAACGAGTTCACTGACCAGGCACTAGTGGATCTGTCATCGCTTGCCTCGAAGGCCAGAAAACTAGTCGCGGTACATGTTGGAGAAGCTCGGTCTTCTGCAGAATTCTCCATAAGAACGTTTGGAAGTTCAGAAGTATCTCGAGCTCTGACTTATCTCAGGCCACATCTTTTAGTGCATCTTGTCCACACGACAAGAAGAGACATAGAAAAGATATCTTCATCAGGGACATCAGTAGTATGCTGCCCAAGAGCAAATGCAATATTGGGTCATGGCTTTCCACCAATTACCGACCTCGTACGATTAGGAATCAATGTTGGTCTGGGCACAGACAACGTAATGCTGAATTCATGCGACATGTTCCGAGAAATGGATTTTGCTTCAAAGATGTCTAGAGCAAACCACCGAGACCCGAACGCAATCAAATCGGCTGATGTCCTACGCATGGCTACCCTAGGAGGTGCCAAGGCACTTGAACTCGAAAGAGAAATTGGCTCACTAGAGGAAGGGAAAATAGCAGATATTGTTTTTCTAAATAGTCGTTCTTCAAACTTGAAGTTCTCAAAAGACATTATCTCTTCAATAGTGCACAGAGCTCGACCTGACGACATAGTAGCAGTGATGGTCAAGGGTGAATTAGTTCATGGTTCTCTCCCAAGATGCAATAACAAATAGCCCCTACGTGATATTGAACGCAGCTATGACTGTCGATGGCAAGATTGCTACTGCAACCGGAGATTCTAAGATCTCTTCTTTCCAAGATCTAAAAAGAGTCCATCGTCTTCGAGCCTCTGTTGGGGGCATTCTAGTCGGCGTTCGCACAATAATTGCAGACAATCCAAGTCTAACACTTCGTTATGCACGTGGAAAGAAACCCGTACGAATTATAGCTGATAGCAATGCACGGACACCACCAAATGCCAGAGTAATCAAAGTTGATCCTGAAGTAAAGACGTACATCTGTGTCAGTGAAAATGCATCGTCAGAAAGGATCGAAAGTCTGGAATCAGCCGGAGCGGAAATTTTGGTATGTGGGAAAGAGCAAGTAGATCTTAGCGAAATGATGCGCATACTAAAGAGTAAATCCATCGATCGAATACTTCTAGAGGGGGGCGGAAAACTCAACTGGAGCATGCTATCAAATGGATTGGTAGATGAAGTCAGTGTTGCGCTATCACCATTAGTTATAGGAGGAGAACGAGCTATCACTCTAGCAGATGGAGAAGGCGTGCGACTGGTCAAGGAGGGAATAAAGCTGTCTCTAAAGAAGACTTCAAGATACGGTCAAGATCTCGTTCTGTTTTACAGGGTTTCGAGGTGATTCCGTGAAGAGTTTGTATCTGCCGGACCACACGTGGGAAGAGATCAAAAGCTTCTCGAAACGAACAAAAACATCAATTATTCCCATTGGTAGTCTTGAACAACATGGGCCACATCTTCCTATTGGAACCGATACAACCATAGCG
>DAEN01000040.1 GCA_002495315.1 Thaumarchaeota archaeon UBA141 | reverse complement strand
CGGATGCTTTAGGCCCAATAAACGCCCTAACCACTCGAGGAGCTGGTATTACCGCGGCGGCTGACACCAGGCTTGCCCTCCCCTTATTCCCTAGGCTTTTTAGACCTAGTAAAAGCCATCCTCAGCGGACGGCACTCGGAATAGCCTCGTCGCGCTTTCGCGCATTGCGAAGTTTTCGCGCCTGCTGCGCCCCGTAGGGCCTGGACCCTTGTCTCAGTGTCCATCTCCGGGCTCCTTCTCTCAAAGCCCGTACCGGTTACAGGTTTGGTGGGCCATTACCCCGCCAACAGCCTGATCGGCCGCAGTCCCATCCTGAGGCGTGAGGATAAACATGCCCATCTTCCCTTTTGAGCCACTACTCATTCCAGATGTCGTGGCCTATCGCGGCTTAGTCCCAGTTTCCCGGGGTTATCCGCGTCCTCAGGGCAGGTTGACTACGTGTTACTGAGCCGTGTGCTACGTTTCTCGCATGGTCAAGAAGCGTTCAACTCGCATGGCTTAGTCCTATTCCGATAGCAGTCGGGTCCGGTAGGATCAACCGGGGTCGGAGTGTGTGGGAGTAGGTCTTTCTGCGGATTCTTCTGCCCACATCGGATTCAACATTACAATTGAATCTTCATCTTTTGTACGCGCATGTGGAGGTCAGTATCTCATCGCACGGGAACTACGCCCGAAAAAGCTTAACACGGACGCCGCCAAGCAATACGCAAACTCTTTCAAGAGTCGAGTGCCGATTTAAGCCTATCGACTATTAGAAGATCATTAAATCAATTCGATCTCTTTGGCTAACATGTTCACATTGACACTCAAACTAGCCAAGTTTTTATGTTTCTGGAAGTATGTTATGATCTTATTTCAAAATTGGTCCTCAAAATTCCAGATAATGAGGTCCTTTCTAATCTGACTCTTTTTGTAAATAGACTTAACGACGAAGCAAAGGAAGGAGCCTTGGTTGTTGTAGAGGGTCGAAGAGACGCCTCTGCTCTACGCGGTTTAGGATTTCATGGTCCACTTTACTTGCTATGCCACAATGGTAGTCCTCTACGCCTTACCACAGTAGCGTCAAGATTCAAGAAGACAATCTTGTTGACTGACCTCGACTCAGCAGGGCGAGCTCTTACCAAAAGGACAGCGTTGTTACTCAACGCTAGAAAAAGAAAATTCGATCTGTCTTTCCGGAAGCAGCTGAATATCGTGACTAAAGGCTCAGTCAATCAGGTAGAGGATCTCAAACGCTATCAAGAGTTTTTGGCAGCCTACGTCTGGTGATATCACAAGGGATGAGTTTTATTCAATATCAGAGAATCTAGCCTGGATTTTTCCTAATTTCTAGATCGAAGACCTTATATTGCAGATAACAACGTAATATATTGCTTGAGTTTGTCAACTGAAGTAGTTATTGGAGGCTTAACATATGCCGGATTCTGGCGTTGTCAAGTATCATGTGAAGTTAAAGTTCGAGATAGAAGGTGTGGTTGAGAAAGCAGATCTTATAGGAGCAATATTCGGTCAAACTGAGGGCCTTTTTGGTCCTGAGATGAACCTTAACGAGCTCCAAAAGACCTGGAAGATAGGACGTATAGAAATCAACCTAACTTCAAAGAACGACAAAACCAGTGGGGAAGTCATCATCCCCATGTCAACTGACATTTCAACTGCTGCCGTCATAGCAGCTGCTGTTGAAAGCGTCGAGAAAGTCGGTCCTTGTGGTGCTCATTTTCAACTTGTAGGTGTCGAAGATATACGCAGTACAAAACGCAAGGCCATCGTAGATAGAGCAAAAGGCATCATGAAGGAATGGGCATCTAGATCGTCGAGTCAAGGTGAAGAGCTTCTAAAGGACGTGTCTGATGCAACTCACCGGCCCAAAATTATAAGCTATGGAAAAGATTCGTTACCCGCTGGTTCAGGAGTCTTCTCTTCAGGAACTGTTTTCTTAGTTGAGGGGCGAGCTGACGTGAACGTCCTTCTCCGCGCTGGACTAGAGAACGTAGTAGCTCTGGAGGGAACAAGCGTACCCAATTCCGTCATCAAGCTCTCCAAAGAGAAAGAGATGATCGCACTCCTAGATGGAGACAGAGGTGGAGATTTAATTCAAAAAGAGCTCACACAGGTTGCGAGGATCCACAAGTTTTTGAGGGCTCCTACAGGTAAAGAAGTAGAAGATCTTACACCAATAGAGGTCCTTGATATCTTAAAGAATGCTCCCAAGTCTCAAGAAGCTCCAAAGAAACAAGTGGCAGAAAAGCCAGCACCGCCTCCTACACCTCTCCCTGATGCTGTTCACCAAAAAGTTCTTGGCATCTATACCGAACTCAGCGGGACCTTGGAAGGTTTGATGCTCAACAAGGACCTTGACCAAATATCCAAACTTCCTGTAAGTGGAATATTAACCCAGCTAGAATCTGCTACTGATGTCAAATACATTGTCTTCGACGGAATAGTTACGCAGCGCCTTGTCGACTCAGCAGCAAAGGCTGGAGTCGAGGTTATTGTTGGACTTCGTCTAGCTCAAGTCAAAGAAAAGCCCGCAAAGCTTACTTTGAAAACATTTCGAGATCTCGGCCTCGAATAAGCTTCGCTGATGATCTTACATCAGATACTCTTTCGTGCAGGAATTGTAGAAGTTACCCCAACAAGTGCTGATGATCTCTGGATTCTCCGAAGGATCATAGCTGGAGGCGATTACATTGAAACTGACACTCGTCGTGTGGCTAAACAGAAGGGAGAATTCCAGAGACCAGACAAAGGAGAAAGAATCAAAGTCAGAATTGTTTTAGAGGTAGAAAGAGCTGGCCTAGATAGCCAGCTTGACAGATTACGCATATCGGGCAAGATCCGTGACGTCTCTACAGAGTTTCTAGCCAAGGGTTCTTTCCATTCGGTCATAGTGACACCAAATCATCGCCTAACACTCCGAAAACAAAGGTGGTCTGAGGTCGAGAAACGTCTCTTGTCCCAGCCAGATGAAAAGAACACGAGCTTTGTGGTAGTGACAATAGATTCCCGCGAGGCCGGCGTTGGGAGGGTTGATGGCACTCATCTTCAATTGTATCCCAGTGTACAATCAGGGCAGTCTGGCAAGCAATATAATGAGCCAAAAGGAATTGGTGCAGGTTACTTCAAACGGGTTGAACATCTAGTCCAGAATATTGGCATGGGAGAAGCTGGAATGCTCTTCATAGCTGGACCAGGACTAGTGAAAAATCAATTCTCCAATTACCTCACCACCGAAATGGGAAGCAATATGGTGATCCGACTCCTTGAGGGAGTTGATCTCTCAGGGGAAGACGGAGTCTACTCAGCCCTTCGTTCCAAGAATCTTAGAGACACGCTAGAAGGTAGCAAGCTTGCAAAAGTCCTTAATCTCTTAGAGGAGGCCGTGAAGCGACTCAGCACAAAAAACCCCAGCGTATCAATCGGTCTAAAAGATTGCTTGAAAGCAGCACAAGACGGATCTGTAGAAGCAGTGATAATATCAGACAAGATCTTTGAAGGACTCGTAAACGAGGATTTGCTCGTTAAATTTCTAAACTTGGTAGAGAAATTCGGAGGAGAGTCGTTCTTGGTAGATCACACTACAGATGCAGGGAAACAAGCAACGGCTCTTGGTGGGGCTGTGGCTCTTCTCCGATATGGTCGATAAGCCGTTCCTGACTGCCCATCCTTCTTTGTTATATCAACTAGACTGAATTATCAGTCATTCCATGTGTGTATCTAACGAAGATACTTTTGCTCGAGTTCTTTGAGCTTTTGGACGTTTCTAATATCGAAGTCCTCGTCTCCATAGGATTCCCGGAACCAGGCCGAAAGTATCTCTTCGGCCATGGGTATTGAGGTCAGACGGATACTCATAACAAGGACGTTAGCGTGATTATATTTACGAGCTCCTATGGCTTCCTCTGCATCCACGCATAAGGCCGCTCGAATACCTGGAACCTTATTCGCAGCAATAGAAGAACCAGTGCCTGTCCAACAGAACAAGACTCCTTGGTCACAGTTTCCTCCAGCAATTGCTTCTGCCATCTCGCGGCTAGCATCGACCCATTCCAGGTCCTTTTCTGGAAGTGGACTAAATAGCTGCACCTCGAATCCGCGTCTCTTGAGCTCTGCAATAACGTAGTCAGTTAGTGGTGTCGTTTCGTCGGTCGCTACAGCTATCTTGGCCATGAAACAAAGACTCATCAGTTCGTGGCGATATTTAGGGATGACCCATCTATCTAGTTAGAAGAACATGCAACTGTGAATAGACGGATGGAGCTTAATCATTAAGCTCCTAGTTCCTAAGTGTAGTACGCTAAAACATAATGTATGGAATTATGAGATAAATAGCAATTATAGCAATTACAGTAAGAGTAGTCGCTATGGTAAGACGCATCTGAAGACGTTCGCTTAGTCGCCCTCCACTAACTCTTCGAAGGGAGAACCGGAGCATTTGCCCACCATCGAGTGGGTATATGGGCAAGGCATTGAATAGTGCCAAATTAATATTGACAAACCATATCCAATAGAGAAGATTTGCCAGAGGATGGGTCAGAACGCCCATGGGAGATGTGAAAAAGCGCTCCAATACGGGGGAGAAAGGCACACTATTTCCAAGACCAGGAAACGTTGGCGGGGCGAAGAATAGGGCAGGCGAGGCAAGATAGTTATTGGCCGTGTTCTTGAAATCCTGGGCTATGATTCCGAGGAAACCCACGCTTTTATCGTTAGGGTCAGAAGCTAGCTTCAACGTATAAGATAGAAAATCTGAATCTCTCATTATTTTTACGGTAACCTCATCCCCTGGAGCAAACTGCCGACGAACAAGAGTTAGTGTCTGAATATCCGGTATTGTTCTTCCATTGAGCTCCTGAATGACATCTCCAGGTAGAATCCCAACCTCTGCTGGTGGATAGCCCTCCAAGACCCCTAAAACTCCAACACCAACCACCATGGGAGTCATTGAGCTCACGAGCAATAGTAATGCGACAAGAGATATTGAACCTGCCACAATATTGTTCCCAGGTCCGGCAGCTAAAACACGTCCTGAATCGCGCAAGCGGGCCTTGGCTAACTCCTTATCGTCGATCTCAACAAATGCACCTATAGGGAGACCCAACAATAGCATTAGGCCGCTAGACTTTACTGGCAGATTGAGAGACCTAGCGAGAATCCCATGTCCACCCTCATGAACTATCAGGCCGGTTACTATTGCTACCCAACCATATAGGACCGGTACGTAGGGATTCAGACCGGGGATCAGAAAATTTGCCTGTGGTCCAAGATCTCGTATCAGCGCGCGAGCAAAGGGATCGGATAAGAACCTGATTACAACGTTTAGGATTAGAAACATGAAAAGTGCAGCAGAGATGGGAACTACGACGAGTAGAATCCATGCGAGCACACGGGTCAACTTCATCCGACCCAAGCGCTCCATCAACTGAATGCCTCTCTTGGTCCGGAGGAAGATTAAGGGGAACTTTACTTCAATAGCCTTCGATTGTTCCTCGGCTTCGCTCATTTCTTCGTCAGACCTACTTCGAATAAATATTCTATGTCTAGCTAAAAAGTATGAGGGTTACGTATTACCCCGCAGGAAATATCGGAATGAGTTGATTTACACCATCGTCTTTATAGCTCTAAAGGTCATGGTTACGAAATGCACAAAGAATGCAATAAGTGCGGAAAACCCTCCGTCTATTCTAGACCGTATTCAGGCCAGCATCTTTGTGCGCTGTGTTTTATTGCCTCAATTGAAGAGAAAGTTAAGAGAACAATCGCGAAATACGATATGCTTGAACACAACGATAGGATAGCTGTAGCTGTCTCTGGGGGAAAAGACAGCTTAGCGTTAGTCCGTATCCTTAAGCAAATCTGTTCAGGCCATGACTCATCTCTTGAGGTCATCACGATAGATGAAGGGATCGCGGGGTACCGTGATGAAGGAATTCAACTTGCGAAAGAAATTTCGACAGATTTGGGTCTGAGAATGCATCTATTTTCCTACGAGGAGATATTTGGTATGGGATTGGATGAAGCATTACGACGGCGCGGGGATATGAAAATAACAGCCTGTAGTACTTGTGGACCATTTAGGAGACGGGCAATTGATCTAGCCGCGCGGAAGATTGGTGCTACTGTCATAGCAACAGGTCACAATTTAGATGATATTATTCAAACCCACTTCATCAACACTCTTAGTGGAGACTTTGAACGAATTCGCCAGCTCGACCCCATTCTTAGGCCCAAGAATCCCGACGCGATCCGCAGAATCAAACCACTAATGGAGATCTATGAGCGTGAAATTGCTTTTCATTCTTACGTGAGTGGAAACCGCTTTCAGAACATCAGCTGTCCCTATATGAACGAAGGCATCAGGTCTGAGATTCGTCAAATGCTAAATGCATTAGAGAAGGAACACTCAGGAATCAAATATACAACCCTTCGTGCTGTTATCGGAATAGCGCAATCCTTAGACATTCAAAAGGATGACTCTGCGTCTCAATGTCTCAAATGTGGAGAAATCTCGTCGAATAACCTCTGTCAAATATGTCATAACATTGAGCTACTTCAAATGAAAAAGTAAGGACTTCATCCACAGGACTTCTTTCTGTATTTCCTCCAAACTTGCCTGATACGAAGCCCTTCAGTATATTCATGACATTCCCATCTTTCGCTAGACCAGTTACCAACATCCAGGTCATTTTTTTGCGGATTTACCTAATCAACTAAATATACGGGAAAAACTGTAACAAGCTTTGGCGGTAGGTAGGACTGGGAGGGTAGCCGTCTCCCTTACCTGAAACCGGCTACACGCAGGGGTCAGTAACAGGCGGGTAAACCACGGGAGCTGGAATTCCTGCCATCCAAGCTGGTATGAACCCACGCCGCGATGGGCGGTCGCAAGGAGCAATCCTTCCGAAGGGAAGGGTTTGACTCTCAATCGTCGAACCGGGCCAGGTCCGGGAGGGAGCAGCCCTAAGATGAGGTGGCTGTGCTGTCGCGTCTACGTGGAGGACCTCGCACGGGTGGAGATTGGGCCCAGCCCTATGGGAACTCCGGCTGAGCTACCGCCACTCACATTCAACGATCAAATACAGCAAATACGATTTAGAGCTATCAGACCATTCATAGTAGATACTTGTGTACCTAGTCTAGATTAGACACCGCCTTCGTCAATGTATGTAAAGATATATCGAAAGAACGTTGAACTGGTCACACACAACAATTGTAGGTAAAGTATAAGTCAACGGTAAGAACCTAACGTCAGCTGGCCGGGGTCGCCTAGTCTGGTGGGGCGCAAGCCTGGAAAAGCGTTATCTCGATAGCTTGTGACCTTTCGGGGTCCCGTGGGTTCAAATCCCACCCCCGGCGCTCTCTTCACTAAGATATAGCAACAATCCATCATAATTTGCTGTACCCCTTCTGCACTCAGCAAGAAATAAGTTATCAAGATCACAAGTAGAGAACCTCCGGGTGAAGCCTTTTGGGACTCTTGCTGCGCTTCTTAGGCTTAGATGGGTTGCCAAGATCCACTAGGCTCTCCTTAGCCGTCGCTTATGGCAGCAGCGTAGCCATGGTCATGGGCGTTAGCCTTCTCTATCCAGTCTTACCTGCAATGGTCGACCAGCTTCAGGTTGAAGAGGCCGAAGTTGCTCTGGTAATCATCGTCTTCACCGCGCCTGCTATCATTCTGGCGCCTCTCTTTGGATTTTTGTCAGATTTCTATGGCAGGCGAAGGCTATTGATATCCAGTCTCTTTATTTTTGGGGGAGCTGGAGCTGCAGTAGGGTTAGCGCCAAGCTTCGAATGGGTCTTGACATTTCGCTTGCTTCAAGGTGTCGCTTGGAGCGCTCTTAGTCCCTTAACAATAGTCCTAATTGGAGATTTGCTCGAAGACCGACGAGAGATCAGTGGACAAGGACTGAAGGTTATCATAGACCGGGTTGCTATCATAAGTCTGCCAGTACTCGGTGGTCTTCTTGCTCTGATATCTTGGCGGTTCCCATTTTTCATCTACCTTCTATTCGTTCCGCTCGCAATCCTAGCAATACCATGGATGCCAGAAACCTGCAGAGCTGAGCGTCCACAGCGAAGACTCTATTTCGGAGGAATTGTGAAAGCAATGTCTCAACCACGGTTGCTGTCGGCCTTCTCAGCAGGATTCTTCCGATTTTTTCTTGATTATGGATTCTTCACATTTTTTCCCCTCTATTTGTCAGCGTCTCATGGAGTTTCTCCATTTGAAAGCGGTTTGCTTCTCTCCTTCTTCGGCGTGGGCGCGATCCTTAGCGCAAGCCAAGTTGGCAGGCTGGTCCAATGGGTCGATAGGGGACGCCTTCTTGTTGGAGCCTTCCTTGTAGATGCTATCTGCCTATTGATCTGGCCAAGCCTCGATTCTTTCCTGCTGTGGGCTATCACCTTGCTAGCATATGGTTTAGCGAATGGGATCATCTCGCCTATTCAAAAAAACCTGCTCACGCAAAGTGCTCCAATGCAACTCCGTGGCGGAGTAGTTTCAGTCGATAGGATGTTTCAACAGATAGGCAAGTCCTCTGCTCCAGCTACCCTTGCATTAGTCTTCTTTCTAGGGGGTTTCTCCCCTGTGTTCTGGACTCTAGGAATCTTATCCGTAGCCAGTGTTCTTTTCGCGACAGCATTCCTTGCCCTCGGTCTGAAAAGACGTCCTTGACATCCTCAAGAAACTAGCTTTAAGTTAATGTCCAGTACATGTACCCCTATCTACGCAACGACGTAGACAAGCAGATCTAGACTGTTGCCAGAGAGGCCACCCATGCATTTAGGGACCGGTAAATTCATCTAGTCCTTAACACTCGTTGAATGATTTGAGAACGTCCTTTGAAACTAATATTACTTGGAACGGCGGGGGTTAGACCATCTCTCAACCGTTCAGGTCCTGGTCAGGTACTAATTGTTAGAGATGAGCCCCTTCTGTTTGATTGCGGCAGGCAAGTCACCACCCGTTTACTCCAGGCTGGGATAGATCCGATCAGAATACGGCATCTCTTTTTCACCCACCATCATTTTGACCACAACTCCGAATATCCCTATTTTCTATTTGTAACTTGGACCATGAAAATGCAGAAAGGGGTACGCGAGAAGCTCCACGTCTATGGTCCAAAGGGGACAAGGGAATTCCATAGAATAATTGCAGAAGATCTATACCAAAATGACATCGCATCTAGACTCACCCTTCCTAATAGAACTAAAGAAGGCCTTGATGCAGAGATCCATGAGGTCCAAACTGAAGGTCTCCTCACAGATTCTGGGTCATGGAGAGTTGAATCAGTTTTCACTGACCACATCAAGCCCCACATAGAATCACTAGCATATGGTATCGAAGCTGAAGGAAGAAAGATAGTGATAGCTGGTGACAACATGCCGTCTCAAAGCGTCAGTAGACTTGCTAAAGGAGTAGACGTCCTAGTTCATGAATGCACCATGTTCGAAGAGGAAATTCAAGAAAGAGGCTTTTCCAAATGGCATACGGGTCCCCGTCAGTTGGGCGCTTTAGCAGAAGAAGCCGAAGTTAAGAAATTAGTACTAAGGCACTTTTCATATAACGTAGCTGATAATCGAGATAAATTGGCGGAAATGAAGAGGCAGGTTCAAGAGCTATTTCATGGAGAGGTTATAATGGGCGAAGACTTGATGGAGGTTAAAGTGTAGTGAAGAAGACAACTTTCTCCAGTCATTGGAAGTTCAGGTAGAAGTAATCAGTAAGATTACTTTGTTAGGTCGTCCTCAACTTCCCTTCTTTATCGATCTCTCCTGACGTTATCCTTCTTGTTGAGATAGGCTTGCCGTCCTCCGCTAATACATATTTCACAAGGACAGCACAAAGATCAGGATTGCCCTGTTCTTGCCTGTGTTGCCTCGCTTCTTCAACCCTTTCTAACGTCTCTTCACTTACTACAATAGCTTCTACATCACTGCGAGTTACTGTTGGACCAAAGAAGTCCTGGAGTTCTGTTACTTCATAGCTTCTACCTTGAAATTCTCGCGTCAAATAAGTACGAAGTTCTGTTTCCCTGTCAAAGTACTTCCTTGCATGGTTCTTTCCCATTCTACGTGCCAAAACATCGGATGTGATTCCGATTATCACGTGATCTCCAACATCGAAGCTTCGTTTTAGAAGAGCCTTATGTCCTTTATGTAACAAGTCAAAGGTGCCCCCAGTTGCTACAACTCGATAGCGCCTAGTCAGAGCCATCAGTATCGAACGAAGACACAGAACGTTCAAGGGTTAAAATAGCATCCCCATTCGAGATAGACGAGGAGCAGATTTGTCGATCGCAGAAGAATATTACAAAGCTGGACAGATTGCTTCAGATGTTAGACGACGGATCTGTCAGGCCGCAAGGCCGGGGATGAAAGTATTGGATCTATGCAATACGGTGGAAGACGAAATCAGAAGTAGGGGAGCTGAGCCTGCTTTTCCCTGCAATGTAAGTATAGATGAAGTAGCTGCGCATTATACTGCTGAGATTGATGATTCACTAACCATAAAGAATGGAAATGTCGTGAAGATTGACCTAGGCGCTCATATCTCGGGATATCTAGTAGACACTGCTGCCACTGTCACATTCAACCCGGATTATGATGGATTAGTCCGTGCAACAGAGGAAGCCTTGAACGAGGCAATCAAGCTCGCCCGGGTTGATGTTCGAACTGGGAATCTAGGAGAAGTCATCTCTAATACCGCTGCGAGATATGGATATAGACCAATTACGAATCTAAGCGGCCACTCAATAGAATCCTATCGCGTCCACGCTGGGATATCAATCCCCAATACATGGATGGGTGGAACTCCTTCACTTAAAGCTGGAGGAGTTTATGCAATAGAGCCTTTCCTAACCACTGAACATGGTGCTGGCCAAGTGATTGATGGGCCCACGCGCGAAATATACAGCCTAGTGGGCAGGAAAAAGACGCGTGACAAGAGTCTGGACGAGCTACTGGAACACATTTGGTCGTCCTATCGAACCCTGCCCTTTGCAACACGTTACCTTGAGGGTAAAATGGAGAAGACGGAGTTAAAACAGGCTCTTACCAAATTAGTAACTCTCAAAGCTCTCCGCTCGTACCCGAGTCTAATCGAAGCTAATGGAAGAATTGTAGCACAGTTCGAACACACCATTACACTTGAGGAGGAAAGAACGACGGTCCTTACAGTTTAAGATCGCCGAACATGCTCAGCGTGCACTGAACTAATTCTTGTATGGGGACTTTTGCAATGCGAACATGCTCCACCGTCTTTGAAAACATAGTCACCATCCTCAAACGGCCGTTTGGTCTTTAACGAACATTTTTCACATTCTTCGATAGTGAAGACGGTCATCTTACCTTCGCGGCTTCCTATAGAAGGAAGTATGGGCAGAGACATTGTCTATTGTCCAATCCCCAGAGTATTGCCTACTCCCACCAAAAGTACCCTATCGCCCTTGTTCGTCCTCTCCTCGATCAGTTTGTCAACGATTACAAGAACCTTATCTGCGGTCTCTGCAATTTCTTTCTTCATAACAGAAATCGCTTCGATGAGTGATTCTTTTACAACGATGGCGTAAAGCGGGATATTGTGCCCTGATGCTACTTCCTCAATACGGAACCGATCTACACCAATCCCTCCAATGGCTGCTCCAATACCTTCTGCAATATCTCCTGTCGTCTCTCCCTCCAACTTCAAAGCAGCGTCAATCATGAATATCGCGTTTATCGGCTTACTCACTTCAGTTACGAGCTTCTCCACCGCCTCGCCCGGCCTTCCTACCATGCCTCCTGGTCCCTCCGCCTTTATCAGATAGAGCTGGCGCCCGTGATATTCGGTCTCAGCTAGGACGGTATCTTTGGCAATTATCTTCTTTTCCTTCTCCAGCATAAGTTTTCCAGCTACCATAGCTCCGACCCCGTCTCCAAGTGGTTGAACCTTCTTGAGCGCATTGAGAGCATTTATGAGAGCGTCTGCTTCCTGAAGTAGAATTGGCATTATCATCTGAAGCTGAATGACAACATAGAGACTTCCATTTCGCTTCCCAAGAAGGTAGAAGTGACGAATGATCTTGTACATCAAATTTAGTACGGTAGCGACTTCCATGATGTTTTCCGCCGCGCTCATCTTTACCGGGTCATCTATTGGAGCCAGTCGCTTCGTCTCGGCTTTTACCCGTTCATCTCGCACTGTGAGTATGTGTTCCATTTTTTTCACTATTCCCGATGGGTCTAAATCAACTGGAAGGATGGTGAAATGCTCCAACATTTGATCGAGTCTCTCGCTCGGGTCGGTCGCTGGCTTTGCAACTTGGTTGACATAATCTATCATCTCTTGTCGACCTCGTTCCTTCATCGCCTTCATTCGATTGAGCGACCTAGCTACCTCAGTAAGAATCATCCATGATTGGAATTTCTGTCCGTAAAGCATGAGACCGATGAAGGGGAGATAAAAGATCACCATAGTGATGATTGGATTACTCGCGAGGTTATCAACCAGGCCAATCTGAAGAAGCATTCGTTTAGCTCTTAATCTTTGAGTATTTTGGAACCAATTAAGCCTTATGTCAAAGAACTAGTCAAAAATGAGTCTAGATAATCCTCTGGTCTCAGAGGAGAAGATCTATTCAAGTCTGTATAGTCGAGCTGCTTCTTTTCGGGCACTGCCAATGTCCACGCTAGATATGCAGTTGATAAGTTCTGTCTCTTCCAATTTCAATTTAGAAGGTATATCGCGCCTACTTGGTATCCAACCGTTAGAGGCCAGAAGCTTCTGTCCTTCCTCTGAAAGGACAAAGTTGACCCATAACTTCGCTGAATTGGGACTAGATGCATCTTTTACAATAGCCACGCCCAGTGGAACTGTATATACAGGTGAAATCATCATGAAATCAATTGGGTTGCCCTGTGCCTTCGCAGTGAAGACCTTCCGAAGGTTCGCAACAATACCCAATGGACGATCGCCGGTTGAGACGGAGCTCAAGAGCTCTGCCTGATTTGGACTAAGAAGAAGATTCTGTCCCACTAACTCACGTAAAAACGATTCTCCAAGAATAGGAGCCATTGTAGCAAACCACATAGCGCCTTCGTCGCATCGAGGATCTAGATGTGCTAACTTTGATTGCCATTTGCCAAGTAAAAGATTTCTGTACCGCCCGGGAACATCTTTTCGTTGGATTACGTTCGAATTGAATGCGAGTACATAGATTTCCGAGCAATATCTGTAGTAATATCCCTCCGCGTCATCTGTGTTCTTGTCAAGGTATTTTGCCTCAGGGGATTCATATTTCTGAAGTAGCTGAGAATTTCGAAGAGCTTCTAGTTCATAGATAGGTAAGAGAAGTACATCAGGCTTTCCTCGTTTAGCGTTAGTCGGAATCAACTTCTATCACCAACGTTACAGTGCGGGGGGTGGGATTTGAACCCACGGACCCCTAAGAGACGAGGTGACTTAGCAAACTGAGCACCTGAGCCTCGCGCCTTTGACCTGGCTTGGCAACCCCCGCAGACGGAAATAGGAAAAACCTCTACCCCGTAAAGAGTCTTTGCGAAGTTAGTATTAGCAGAGCTAAACCCTTCGGCCATGCTATTGGGAATCCTCTTAAAGCAGTCTCTTTTCGTACAGTCGAACGTCATTGAGAAAGGAATTTGTTGTTAAGGAGATCTCGGCAGCGCCCGACAGTGGCCCCTATGTACTTGTAACTTTTGTTGACCCAAGAGATATGAAGGAATCTTATCGTCCGCGAAACCAACCCGTTGTTATGGGTGCTGGTTCTCTTGATGAGTTGGTCAAGGGGATCACCAAGAGCTTTGGAGGACAAATCACACAAGGATTTACCACAGTAGTTAAGCTGGATATGAGAGAATATGAAGACTCAGGACTGAGGATAGGAGACCGCGTGCAAGTCGAGATATCAAAGATCTCGGAAGGAGTCTAGATCCGATCAATAAGACATGATTGACTCGATATTTCTATTAATTCATTTTTTCTCCCAAAGAAAACATTTCGGTACTCAGGACTAATCTGAGAATGCTGAATAATAAGATTCATGATTGCCCTTCGCTTGGAGCTCAAGGTGAGTAGAATTATTGTTGACTAAAGATTTTGATGTCATAATTGCAGGTGGGGGTCTAGTAGGCCTCATCACAGCTGCAGCAGTTGCTGTCTATTCTAACCAGAGAGCACGCATACTTGTTGTGGATCGGAATTCCGAGCAAGATGCAGGGAAGAAGACAATCAATGGATGGACCTGTGGTGATGCAGTAAGTAAGAGAAGTATTGACTACGTCGCCAAGCATTTGGGGATACACTATGGTTCACCAGAACTAGAACATCCGGTGAAAGGCGTCTTGGTATTTTCACCTGATCACAAGACTTCAGTCTTATTTGATGGAGAAGGTTATCTCCTTAATCGAAAAATTCTACCCCAGCGACAGATTCGTGATGCAAAGAAATTGGGCGTCAGCTTCCAGTTCAACGTATCCCTGGACCGTCTCTTGGTCGAAGATGGTGCTGTTATTGGCGTCGTTGGTCGATACCTTACTGACAAATCCGTCTTCAAATTAGGAGCAAAAATGATTATTGATGCTACTGGCTCCGCATCGAAGCTTCGTACTAGCCTTTCAATAAATTCCAAGATCCAAAGAGAAATTGATCGGGACGACGTAGAAGCTACTGGTAGATACATCTACAAGTTCAGCCAGGAGGGTAACGATAGGAGCTATTTTGATCCAGATTATTGCCTAATACACCTTGACCAATATCTTGCCCCTGGTGGCTATTCCTGGACCTTTCCTAAGGGTAAGAACAAGGTAAATATTGGATTAGGCGTACAGAAATCTGCTTTAGCACGCAGAAATCAAAGATACGGCCTTAATGACAACCTGCAAAGCCTCATAGATGCGTACGTTACACAAAACCGGACAATCCAAAGATGCGTTCTCTCAGATGATGCCGATGACGAAGGTAACTCAAAAGGTAGTTGGCAGGTGCCGGTTCGACGACAAAATGATTGTATGGTTACGAATGGATACGCAGTGATAGGCGACGCAGCTTGGATGCCGAGGCCAATAGATGCAGGAGGGATGGGTCCAGGTCTTTATGCTAGCGTAATTCTAGGCAAAACTGTCGCTGGAGCTCTGGAGACTAATGACATGAGTGAAAAATCTCTTTGGCCCTATAACGTTGAATACATGAAAACTTATGGCTATCAAATGGCTAGCTTCCAGGTCCTTCGCGCTTATCTTCAAACGATCACGAATAGTGAGATTAACTATGGAATGAAGCACTTCCTTACACAAGATGACATAGCAGACATAACAGAACGAAAACACCCGAAATTCCAGCGCACCCGGTTCTTTAACCCCATGATGTGGTTTCGAATAATGAAAGCTTCGAAGCTAGCTTCTGGACTTCGAGATACTGCCAAGAAAAGCGAAACGCTCATTCAACATAATCTAGACTATCCGGAAACTCCTAGAGGATTTCCTGAATGGCAAAAAGGACTAATGAAAAAGATGGAAAATGCCACCTCGGCTTAAACAATGGCTTAACAAGTGTTTTTTTTGTAAAGCGATGACTTGAGTCTATCATTACTTCGTATCTCAAATTTGGAAAGCTATATCTTTTGCCATGAGCGCTGTGTCAATTCTTCAAAGGAAAACAATTACACGAATTCGCTGACGACTTCCAAACCGCTATTTCTTTCTTAAACAAGGCTTGGAATCCTATGACCGAAAATATTACATTTTTTGCAGATGGAATGCTTGGTAGCCTAGCTAGAAAGCTACGCATCTGGGGCTTTAATGTTCTCTATGATACAACCACCGATGACCAGCTGTTGCTAGATCTTGTTCGAAAAGAAAAACGAGTGTTACTGACCGCGGACCGCGACCTCTTCGGAATAGCTAAGAAGAGAGGGATTAACTCCATATTGGTTCAGGAAAATACTGACGAAGATCGGCTCATAGCCATATTCACCGAGCTGCAGATGGAAGAAGTTCAACTAGATCATGCGAAATCTCGTTGTCCAAAGTGCAACGGCTATCTTGTTGCTGCTAATAGACAAGACTTACCAAAGAAGGTTCCACATGGAATACTCAATAGCCATCAAGAATTCTACAGCTGTTCTCCCTGTGATAAAGTATACTGGCTGGGAAGTCATTGGAACAGAATATTGAAACAGGCAAAAAACATTGAGGAAAGGCTTAAGCGAGATTGAATCTGCATTAACGTATCTGGGCGGATACGTTTTGCCTCTATTACTTAGTGACGCAGGTTTTCTTATAAGAACAGCACGAAGGGCTATAGAATCATATCTAAAGAATGGAGAACTCATAGAACGCCCAAGTCCTTTATCGAGTACATTGGTCGAACCTGCTGCTGCGTTCGTCACTATCAACAAATTTCAGAATGGTGAGAATAAGGAGCTAAGAGGTTGTATTGGAGTATGTGAGACTGAAAGTCCTCTGGTCGACACAGTAATTGAGATGGCTGTTGCCGCGTCTAGTCGTGATCCGCGGTTTCCCCCTCTCTTAGCTAAAGAGCTAGAAGAAATTGTCCTAGAAATTAGTATCCTAAGCACCTTTTCGCTCGTAAATGTGAAGTCACCGAAGGATTATCTAAACGCCATCAGAGTGGGAAGGGATGGCCTTGTATTCCATTGGCGAGGACTCTCTGGTATCCTCTTACCACAAGTCTCTGTGGAATATGACTGGGGTCCAGAGGAATTCCTATCTAATGTTTGCATGAAAGCAGGTGCTCCTTCCAATTCCTGGTTGTTAGGTGATGCTAAGATCTACAGGTTTCAGGCGGAGATCTTCGGGGAGACTTCACCAAGAGGCCCCGTGGTGATGAAGAACTCACACTAAGAGGAACCCAACTCGTCGAAGAATTAGGATCACAAGGGAAATAATCAATAGAACGGAAGTCATTATCTGAACGTGTAAGAATTCTGAAGTGAATTTTCATCCACTCGTTTTTTTAACACCAACTCTACAACAACTGATTATGAGTACCGGAAGTAAATGGATTGGCTGGCGGACTTCTAGCGTTGTAGAAGCTTTAGCATCGAATTCAGGGAATCGACTTCGTCTCTTAGGATGGGTAACCACAAGAGCATCAATGGGTAGTGTTGTCTTTCTCAGACTACGGGATGGAACAGCCCAAATCCAGCTAGCTGTTAAACAAGGAATTGCTAGTCCGGCCGCTCTTGATGCCGTGAAGATGGCCACACAGGAATCTGCTATAGCGGTAGAGGGACTTTTGCGTGAAGACGCTCGAGCCCCTGGTGGAAAGGAGCTTTCTGTGACGGAATTGACAATTGTCGCTGGCGCTGAAAAATGGCCTATTACAAAGAGCGCTATCAAGTCGGCCTCATTTCTATATGATTTACGTCACCTCTCGATTCGAGGACGAAAGGCCTCAGCAACGATGCGAGTGCGGTCTACCTTAGTCAACTCGACCTTTGAATTTTTCCGGAAGAAAGACTTCTGGCTCATAAGCGCCCCCACTCTAGTCCAGGCTGCTGTCGAAGGAGGAGCCACCCTTTTTTCTCTAGACTATTTTGGAAAGATAGCTCACCTAAGTCAGAGTGCCCAATTCTATGAAGAGGCAGCAATAGCTGCCCTCGAGAAAGTCTTCATCTTTCAACCTGCCTTTCGCGCAGAGAAATCGAAGACACCGAAGCATCTTACTGAATTTTGGATGATTGAGGCGGAACAAGCCTTCGCCACCCAAGAGGATAACATGACTCTTCAGGAGGACCTAGTAGCATACATAGCACAACAAGTAGCAGAGAATAGATCAGCAGACTTGTTGACACTCGGCCGCAAATATTCTCCCCCTGAGACGCCTTTCCCACGTATTTCCTATGACGAGGTTATCGAGATGGCTGAGAGTCATAAGATAGGTTTTGAATGGGGAGAAGACGTCCCAACAGAGGCCGAACGATTAGTTTCCTTAAGTTTTGAAAAACCCTTCTTCATAACTAAATATCCTCTCAGCGCCAGGAGTTTTTATCACATGGCCGAAGACGAAGATGACACAAATAGGCAGGTAACACTATCCGCAGACCTAATTGCCCCTGAAGGCTATGGAGAAATTGCTACGGGAGGCCAAAGAATTCATGATTACGACGCTCTTCGAAATCGAATCTTGAAACAAAATTTAGATCCAGAATCTTTAAAGTGGTATTTGGATCTGAGGAAGTATGGAATGCCACCACATTCTGGCTTTGGCATCGGACTTGAACGGACAACACGTTGGATCTGCGGTCTAAAACACATACGTATGACAAGCCTCTTCCCGAGAACTCTCACCCGAATCTATCCATAGAGGATGCGATCTCCCCCTCCCTCTATCCTTCTATTAATGGATAAATGTCGGAAACATTATAGATGATCGTCTTGCTACAATCACAGACGCCAATCTTTAAGGATAAAACACGACTATCCCCTCATTACATACCTCCAATTCTTCCGCACAGGGAAAAACAGATCACATTCCTTCTAGAAGCCTTCAGAGAAGTTCTTGCAAAACCCAAGAGTCCAATGAGGATCGTTCAAGTCATCGGGCCAGTCGGTGCGGGGAAGACCTCCAGCTGTATCAGATTTAGCGAATACATGGAAGTAGAATCACAAAAGCAGAACACAGGATTGAAGATCGTTTATGTCAATCTCAAGCTACATGGAAGTAGTAGAGTATTACTTTACAGATACCTCGTTCAACAAGCTGCACCAGAGGCTTATTCTGCCAGTCTTGGAGCAGAGGAACTACTTCTTCAGCTCATCAACCAACTGCAAGCTAAGAAAGAATATGCTATCCTAATATTAGACGAAATAGACTACTTTCTGAAGCATACTAAGGAACCCCACACCGTTTACGACCTTACTAGACTAGATGAGTTCCTCCGCCCAGGTGAATCGTCAGGGATTCTCGGCATGATCTTCACAGCTCGTTCTCGGGAGTTTTATCGTGAGCTTGATCAGGCAGAACTGAGTACTCTGGGTAGAATTCCGGTCGAATTTCCAGTATATGAGGCACAACAGATAAGACAAATACTGCTAGATCGTGTTAATGAAGCCTTTCAACCCGGTGCGGTTTCGACTGAGATAGTCGATTACATAGCAGACATTACCGTTGGGCCTATGGCAGGTGGTGATATGCGATATGCTCTTGATCTAATGCTCTTCTCTGGTGAACTTGCCGTAAATGAGGGTTTGTCGAAGATCACGACAGAGCATGTTAGGAAAATCGTGTCAGAGACTCTCCCCGGAGCGACTTTAGATGATATATCCAATCTTCCTAAACAAAGTCAACTCACTTTGTTTGCAGTAGTGCGAGCATTGAAGACAAAGAAAACACCCTATGTGAAATTGAAGGAAGTACGTCGAAATTATGGAGTTGTCTGCGAAGAATACCATGTGAAGACTTCAGATGATGTGGAAGAGAGTTTGCAAGACCTACACGATCGTGGTATTGTTGATATAAAGTCCTTAACAGAAATTGGAATCAATGGCGTCTCTGCTGAGAGCCTGGGTAATTTTCTCGATCACCTTCTCAAGAAAGTGAGACAAGTCATCGATGATCTATGATAAACATGGACAGGAGCAGCTACCCATTTCTATCGAAAATGGGCTTGGGAGCAAGGGACGCCTGAAAATTCTACGTGCCATGACACGAAACCCTCACGACTCATTTACGCGATATCAGCTGCAGCAATCAACTAGACTAAATGCCACAGGAGTCAAAGCTGATCTAAATACGCTGATAAGAGTAGGTTGGGTCAAAGAATATCCATTCGAACCACGAAAGTATCAGATAGAGCTAGAGAATCCGATCGTGTCTCAGATTGTTGAGTTCTTCAAACATATAGGGTACATCTAGTAGTAACCTGTAAAAACAAATTAGATATCAGCTAAAAATCTAACACTTGCAGACCGTCTTCTTGTTTTGCCTGTTACAAATTTCTTATTTAGCCAGTGTGAAAGGATTGGCCACAAGCACAGCTAGAAACCACGTTAGGGTTTTCAATCTTGAAACCGGAACCCATTAGACTTTCTAGGTAATCGACAGTGGAACCTTGAAGGTACTTTAAGCTAAATGGATCAATGTATAGTTTTACTCCATAATCTTCTACGATGATATCGTCATCACTTGCAGTTGCTTCTAATGCCATTCCATAGGTAAGACCAGAACATCCTCCACCTGCAACGTAGACGCGAAGGCCAGAGTCTATCTTATTCTCTCGTATTATGAATTCTTTGACTTTTTGTGCGGCTTTTTCGGTGATAGTCACAACCTTCAGTTGTTCTTTGAGCATATATCTCTCTTATGAGTAACTCGCAATCTAATAAACTCTTATTCGAGAAATTGTACAGATGAGATAATGAAGTTATCTTAGATATGTTGAGTTAAGTGTTATTCTCCAGTAGGTCTTAATCCAGATAGTCAAGGAGTGTAGATGAGGCATTATGTTTGTTCTCGTTCTTCGTCCCCAGGCTTGATGACGATTTCCTATTGGCTATTGTTTGTTTCATTATCTTTTCTTTGTAGATGCTACTGTAGTAGTATGACTCGTCTACAGTTCCTTCAGTAAGAAGTATGACTACTTTGCCGGGCATTGTCCGTCCTGTTCGTCCTCGTCGCTGGATAGATCTAATCTCAGAGGGAACTGCTTCATAGAAGGTCACCAAGTCCACGTCGGGTATGTTTAGGCCCTCTTCTCCTATACTACTACTTACAAGGATATTGAAAGTATTTCTCGTGAATTCTTCCAGTAATTTACTCTGAGCTCGCTGATTCATCCCCTTATCTTCCATTCTGTCAGCCTGACCAACGAATCTTTGAGCATTGAGATTTCGAGCTGAAAGGTAAGAAACTATTGCATCCACAGTATCTCGATATTGGGCAAAAACTATGATTCGAGAAGTCTGTTTTTTCGTTAGTTGTTCACTAACGATGGAGTACAGTTTAGCTAGTTTTGGGTGTTCTAATGAGACGAGGTTTTGAGAGGCCTGTTCCATGAGCTGCCATCGTTTGTCTAGGCGTAGGCCTCGAAGTGCTTTTCCTTGATCTGACTTCTCTTTGAGCTTTCTCAAATACTTCTCAAGCGATGAAGTCCCTTGCGTTTCTATGAGTTCTATGGCATGTAAAACCATCACTGCCTGAGCTTGATTTATGATCGAGCCAAAGAGTGGACCTCTCATTTCGTTGTTTTTATCCAGTCTACGAAGTCTCGAAAGTATTGAAGAGCGTACTTCAAGAAGCATTCTCTTGGAGATCTTACTTTCAGGAAGTAGATGCAATTTTTGAAGTCTGTCTATCTTTTCGCTGTAAATTGCCCTAGCTGGTTCAAGCATCAAAGCGTATTGCTCTGGTAGCTTGACCTTGATCCCTTCTGTCTCAGTCTTTTCGATATACGGCCGTACATCCTCATCTGTATCACTTCTTGCTTCTACTCTCTTTATCCGGAGATTTCCGACGATTTCGTCAATTCGAGCTTTTGAGCTTCCCGGAGAAGCTGTTAGTCCAAGTATTAACGGATTATGTGCTTGATCTATGTACCACCTCGCTATATCTGTATACGAGTAATCCCTAACACATCTATGAGCTTCGTCGAACACAACGAGAACGAAATCTTGTAGGGAAACCCTATCAGCCCTGAGGTCATTCATTACGGTCTGTGGCGTTGCAAATATCAGTTTTGCACTAGTCCATATTTTCACCCGCTCCTCAGGGTTCATTTCTCCAGTAAGGACAGCAAAGAGAGCTGGAGAAAAAACTAGGAGACTTTTGAAGGAACCGTAATGTTGTAGCGTAAGGGGTCGCGTGGGTGCAAGAACTAGGATCTTCCCATCCGTATAGCTCTGAAGTCTTAAGTTAGTCACGAGTGCAGCAATAGCGGTTTTACCCAAACCTGTTGGGAGAACAACTAGTGTATTCGCTTGACTAGCTGATGAAGCGATGCTTGTCTGGTATTCTCTTGGCTTAAAACTACTGACTAGGAGCAATCAATCGAGATTACTTGTGAACCTTCGTATTTATCGGTGCCCTCACACCTTGATTTTTTTCGCGTTCTCCTCCATCATGTCTGTCGAAATTGGACATATCTTCATTCTTTGTTTTCTCTTGGCGGCTGTTCAAACCCCGACGCCATAAAAAGTCAATCACTCATACTGGATCGTCAGCGTATAACCACAATCAAATTTATAATGTGAAAAGAATCTAATTTGAACACAGGTGGCTATTGAATGTCTGAAGATAGACTAGATTCATTTCTTAAGACAGGTCAAGATTGGGGGCGTCTGAAGACCTCTATCCCTGGGGTCTTCCTTCTGAAAATGCCTGCCTACAAGAGCAGTCCAGATAGGATCGCGGTAGAGTTAAACCCGGTTGATAGTTCAGGCTCGCCTTCTAAAAGGAGAGGACTAATCCTGAGGTCTAAAAACGAGCTCGAGCAATACAAAAAACTCTTCCAATTTGACAAGCTTGACCTCTTGCTGGATGGGGTAGAAAGAGTGAATCCGTCTACAGGAACTCCGGGAACTGGAGTGAAAGGCGACGAAGTCTTGGAGATTTAGCTTTAGTGGTAAAGATAGAGATGTTTTTGCGCAATTTGGAAGACATGCCAAATCTCAGCAATATCTTGTTAACCTAGTGCAAGTGCTTGAGAAGTCAGAATAACTTCCGCATGTATAAGGTAATTAGCTGTCCCAGATGTGGACGTTTTCAGCTGTCGACTTCGAATTCTTCGGTTAGATGCGCATACTGTGGGAAAACTTCCGCCATATCCAAACTGAAAGTTTACTCTTCATCGCTAAAACACAAACATGCCCTCAGGTCGTTATACAATATCCAAGAGAAGGACAGACGTAGCAATATGATTTAGTTCCAACTCAATAAATTTTCAATCCTGCGTTGCATCCCCACAGACAAATATTTCGCGGATTTCTATGTCTTGTGTGATTTAAGGGCCTCACGAACAATTGTGTTTGGGTTCTCTCTGTCTAGCATAAGGTCAATAACAAAAGGACCAGATGTGGTAAAGGCTTCCTTCAGAGCAGGTTGAACGTCTGAAGGTCGTTCGATTCGTCTAGCTGCTACGTTCATGCTATCAGCCATCTTAACGAAGTCCATAGGCGGTTCACCGATATCTACACCAAGCAAGCTATTAGACTCGAGGTTCTTCTGGGATAGTTCCGATAGATAGAAACGATTGTCTAAGATTACAATGGTAACCGCAATTCCGTACTTGGCAGCAGTCCAGAGAGCCTGTGATCCAAACATAAAGTTCCCGTCACCAAGGATACAAATGACCCGGCGATCGGGTAGGCCTAATTTTATACCAAGCGAGGCTGAGAGAACCCAACCTAGATACCCTGGTCCGGTCTGCCCGAAGATCGTCCACGGCCGTAGTAGATGCCTCACTAGGATAATGCCGGAACCGTGACCGACCAGGACCGTCTGCTTTGGATCGATCATTCTAGCCAGTTCTTTTAGGAACCGACCCAATTTTACTGGTGAAGAGTCCCAGTTGGCCTGGATTCGATGGTCAATTATCTGAACGAAGGCCTTTTGATTGGTAATTATGCGTGTCCGCCGGGCTTCAACTTTCGCGATCGAGGAAGGATGCAGCTTCTTGAGGAGCTCCTGGACGGCCTGTTTTGGATCTGCCACTATCCCTGCATCTGCTCTATGAACGAGGCCGATATCCCCAGGATCGAGGTTAATGTGGATCACCGGCGCGCTTGGAGGGATTATAGAGTAAAGGGAGGGCTCCATCTGTATCTCAGTTCTACCCCCTACGTTGATTAACAAATCTGTGTTCTTCACTTCTAAATGGTCCGGAGAGAAGTCGCCCAGGTAGAGTGGATGGTCCGTGGGAAGGTCAATAACGTAGCTATTCTTCTCTAGGAAGATAGGAGCTGCAAGGCGATCAGCGAGCTCAATTATTTCCTTCGATGCACAGCTCTTGGCAACACCTGAGCCGATTACGATAACTGGATGTTCAGAAGAATCTACGAGTCCAGCGGCTACCGCAATAGCGTCATCATTGGGTTTGTTGTCGCTGAAAATCCGCAAGTGCGTTGTCCCTGGAACCACCACTTCAAACTCTTCCAACATGAGATCCTTTGGAAGCGAGAGGAATACCGGGCCCTGGGGCGCAGAAGATGCGGTTGCGATCGCCCTGCCGAGATCTTCAAGGATGCGATCTGCTCTCAGTACCTGCCAGCTCGACTTTACAAAGGGACGAACAATACTTGCCAGTTGTTGCGGAGCCTCGTTGTATGACTTGCGGCCTAAAAGCGATGTGCTCTGATCTCCAGCTAGTACAACCATAGGCGTATGATCCCGGTAAGCACAGAAGATACTTCCAAGGGCGTTAACTGTACCGACGGCAACATGGACCATGGCAATAGAGGGACGGCCCGTGACTCTAGCAAAACCATCAGCCATAGCTGTATTGACCATTTCGTGCAGTGCAAGGTAATAATTCATCTCAGGACGATCTATGATCACATCTTGAATGGGTCCGTATGACGAACCACCAGCTCCGAAGATATTGGTCATTCCGAAAGATTTCAATCCGTCGACAAAGGCTGTTGCACCGGTCGATCGCGTCATGGTATGCTTCCATCAGTGGCCAAACATATTAATGAACTGGAGGGCTCTCGAACTTGCTAGAGAAAAGTCATAGAGGATAAGAAGATTTTCCCTTCCGCATAGTCAAGATACAATCAACGCTCTTAAAGCATCATTTAGTTTGAATACGTCACATTGATCCAAAATGGTTGAATGTAGCCAATGCCATGAACAAGTGCTCTTCAGCTTCCTAAGACAGCCACAACCCCGCTGTGAGAGGGATCATGAGCTAGGCCGATGGGTTCGGTGTGGAAAAAAGAAAGGACGCCACCTCTACATAAATCCCCTTCAGGGTGATGTTTGCCCGATATGTGGTAATCGCGAAGTGGTTGACGTGGAACTCGGAACTCTGGTTCGATGTCTCCACATCAGCCGGGAAGGGAAATCGTGTATTTCACCGCGTTACAAGTGGATGGTCGATGGACCTCCTTGTTACATGAATCATCTAGACCAGATACAAGAGGAAGAACCTCAAGCGCATACTGCGGAGGTAAACTCCTCTAGAAAAAATCAATAGGAGAACCTGGAGGACGGATGAAAAGAATAATCACCATAAAGAGAGGAGAACAGAGACACCTAGTTAGCTTTGTTGGCCTAACTTTTCACTAATGCAAGCTGTGGCGTCAGTAAGGATTCTGTACGGGAATTTCCCAACTCAAGGGCAGTTCTGGTCTGTTTCCCTGTCAAATGTCTTTTTTAGACTAAATCTTCCAATGTAAAAAAAGAAGGATTCAATGCCAAAGGATCATTTCTAGACAACGGTGATATAGAGCTCCTTTCCCGATAAGAGACAGTCAGATACTGGTAATATCTTAATGATAAATCTGAAGTCTATTCAGCAAATAGTTTCTAGATATGACCCAGAGGATATTAGTGTAGGAGTTATTGGGAGTCATTCAGCTCTGGACATCATGGATGGCGCAAAAGATGAGGGTCTGAAGACCATTCTATTTTGTCAACAAGGTCGTGAAAAGGCCTACCTAAAGTTCAAACGACTAGCCGACGAGATAGTCATCCTCCCCAAGTTTGCAGATGTCATGAGTGAGGAAATCCAAAATCGCCTTATACAATCCAATGTCATCTTTATTCCTCACCGCTCCTTCACCACCTATCTCAGCTTCGACGCTATCGAAGAAGAATTCCTGGTTCCACTCTTTGGGAACCGTGCCCTCCTTCGCAGCGAGGAACGCGACGCACCACGAAACCAGTACTTCCTTCTAGAACAAGCAGGGATCAAACTCCCGAAGATCTTTAGTCGAGCAGAAGAGATCGACCGACCTGTGATGGTGAAAGTTCCGGAGGCAAAGAGAGGTATTGAACGAGCATTTTTTGTTGCGACCTCGTTCTCTGAATATACGAAGCGGTCCACTCAGCGCATTAATGCAGGAATTATTCGCAAAGATGACCTTGATAGAGCTACTATTGAAGAGTTTCTTGTTGGTACGTACTTCAATTTCAACTACTTCTATTCGCCTCTTGAGGATAACCTAGAGTTTCTTGGAATCGACAGGAGACTTCAGACAAATGTTAATGATTTTACTTCACTGCCTGCCAAGAACCAGTTGGAGATGGATATTGAGCTCCAAAATGTGGAAGTTGGACATACGCCTGCAACCATCAGAGAGTCATTACTAGAGAAGGTCTTTGAGATTGGAGAGCGTTTCGTTGCTGCAGTAAAGCGCGAATATCCTCCAGGACCAATTGGACCATTCGCCCTTCAAAGCGTCATAACTCTTGACCTTGAGATCTATGTGTATGATGTCTCACCAAGAGTACCGGGGAGCCCGATTCTAACGACTACGAGTCCATATTCAAGGTACTATCATGGAAAAACGATAGGAACGGGAAGACGAATATCTATGGAAATCAAAAGGGCAGCCCAACAGTCACGGTTAGGAGAGATCATAACATAAATGATCAAGACGATAGCGACCCTTGGGTCCCACTGTGCTCTGCAACTTCTGAAAGGAGCTAAGGACGAAGGCTTTTCGACTCTTCTGGTGACAAAACAGGACCGCCAGAGCCTCTACAATCGGTTTAAGTTCATCGATAATATGATACAAGTAAAGAAATTCTCTGACATAGTCTCTCCCACAAGAATTAGGAGGTTAAAGCAGACAGACTCTATTCTTATTCCTCATGGTACATTAATCTCAGAAGTTGGAGTAGACGCGATTGAGGAATCTCTGCCAATTCCGGTCTTTGGGAATCGGTATATCCTCCGGTGGGAGGCGGATCGACTGCAGAAAGAAAAGCTGATGAAGGCTGCAAGATTGAACCTACCAAAATCGTATAATGATCCCAGCGAGATTGATCGACTTGTCATAGCGAAGCTTTCGGGCGCAGCCGGAGGCCGCGGCTATTTCCTAGCAACCAATACCAAGAGCTACGAGGAAAAACTCGCCGCGCTAAGATCTGATGGATTGATCCGAAATAGTGAAGAGGAAAATGTCTACATCCAGGAATATATCAAAGGAGTACCAGTCTATCTTCAGTACTTTTTTTCGCCCCTCAGCCGCGAGCTTGAATTCTTTGGGATAGATCGGAGATATGAAACCAATGTAGACGGCCTAGGAAGGATTCCTGCGTCAGCACAAATTGAGATGGGAACAAGTGCGCCTTCCTACATCGTTGTGGGAAATTCTCCCCTTGTGTTGAGAGAGTCTCTGCTGGACGAAGTCTACAAGATAGGAGAAAGGTTTGTCCGCGCTTCTCAGGTTTTAGTACCTCCAGGAATTGTTGGCCCTTTTTGTATAGAAGGGATTTATGATGGAGATGGAAAATTCGTTTCCTTTGAATTCTCAGGTAGGATTGTAGCTGGAACCAATCTCTTTATCGAAGGTTCACCATATACAGCTTTGCTTTATGATACAAAAATGAGCATGGGACGTAGAATCGCTCTAGAAGTACGTCGAGCTATTGAGGCCAATCAGGTTGAGCTAATAACCACCTGACGCGTTTTGAATTAGTACCTTCTAGTCAAAAACGAAATCTGACCAAAAGTAGAGCTCGCTATGGCCCTTTGGACAGACGTATTCATTCGGAGTAGCACGTATATTGAGATGAGGGGCAGGAGGTCCCCGTTGTTGTGTGTAAAACTTTGCATCGCATTTCTTACAGACAAGGTTCCATCTCAAGTATTTATCAGGCATTTATTGTGACGCCCACCTACTGGATCTTTGAAACCTGATTTTTAGGCCTTTCGGAAAAGACCAAGCCCCATGATACCTTGCTTCCGGACTGGAATTAGTAGAATCACAAATCAAAAGACAGTTCAAACAAATGAAGAGGATATCCCCCCTGTAAGATCTCATTAGTAGTTAGAGATGTTCATATGTATGTCATTACATTAACCCGCGGACAAGTTGGCAATTATCATAGAGGGTGCAAAGCTCATTGACGGAACTGGACAGATCATTGAGGACGCATCTATTGCGATCAAAGGAAATCGGATCAGCGTAGTCCAATCAGGTCATTCCATACCTCACACCGATGATGATTTCCTCATCGAGGCCTCGGGTAGGATAGTAATGCCAGGTCTAATAGATCTCCATGTTCACCCTTCAGGTCTAGATGTTAAGGCCTCTTCAGCTTACCTAGCCCTAAGATTTGCTCGTAACGTCAAAGCCATGCTGGACGGGGGAGTTACTACGGTGAGGATCTGCGGAACGCCTGACCTAATCGACTTCGAAGTTCGAAAAGCTGCTTATGCAGGACTAGTCGAATCTCCTCGAATGTTTACTTGTGGAAAAGGACTGTGTATCACTGGCGGTCATTTGGCTAGTCTAGGGATCGGCATAGAAGTGGACAGTACAGATAGCTATCGTAAGGCTGCCCGGACCTTGATCAAGAACGGTGTTGACTTCATTAAACTCAGCTCTGACTCCTTAACAAAGTATGCTCGACCGACTGTTGAAGAAATGAAGGCTGCCATAAATGAAGCACATTTGGCGAACAAGACGGTAGCTACTCATGCAGGAAGTCCACAAGCCATCATGGATGCAATAGAAGCAGGTACCGATACAATCGAACATGGTTTTCTAATCGCTGAAGAGCCGGATCAGGTCCTAGATGTGATGGTCAAGAAAAATATCTATTACGTCCCGACTCTCTATGTACGCAGGTGGAATGTAAGAAAAGATAATCGCTACTCAGACGAGATCTTGCAGCAAGTAAAGCATGGACTCGAAGAACATCCTAAGAGCTTTAGGCTAGCGGTTGATGCTGGAGTGAAGATCGCCATGGGAAGTGATGAAGGCGGGATACAAGGAAGTCCTTATGGAGAAAATGCCTACGAGTTGGAATTAATGGTAGCAAATGGAATGAGTGAAAACGATGCAATTATTGCATCGACAAAGACTGCAGCGGAGGCTCTAAGAATGGGTGGTATCTTGGGTTCTATAGAGGAGGGAAAACTAGCCGATCTTCTTGTATTAGACGCAGATCCCCTAAAAGATATTCGATCTCTTCAATCCCGCGAACTTTTGCACGCAGTGATTAGGAATGGTTCTATTGCTTCCGGCACCGTTTTGTCCGAGAATTCGTAACACAAATAGCTATGGTTGCGTTTTCACTAATTTCTGATAGGCGTCTATCCCGATCAGAGAGTTAAATTCTCTAAATGTTAAACGTGGAAAGCCCTTGCCTTCCGGGTTACCCTGAAAAATCTGGTCGCATGTCTCCACCATAGCGCTAGCTGCTGCATAGAGTGGAATTAGAGCCAATACAAACATCTTGTAGCCGAGCTCTTCTGCTTCAGCTTTAGTTAACCTAGATGTTTTTCCTCCGGGAATGAATGTAATCATAGCAGGTTTTCGAACTGCACGGGGAACAGCTTTCATCTCAGTCCTGGTTTCCAAAGCATCAACAAAAACCATATCTGCACCAGCTTCCTCGTACAACTTTATTCTGGTTAATGCATCATCAAGACCGTATAGTGCTTTTGAATCTGTACGCGCCACTAGAACGAAGTCAGGGTCTTCCCTCGACTCAATCGCTACGTGTAGCTTCTCGATTTGCTCATCAACCGTGATGACTTCTTTTCCTTCCATATGTCCACATCTCTTCGGCCACTGCTGATCTTCAATTATCATCCCCGCAGCTCCTGCTCTCTCCATTTCTTTCACTGTTCGTTCTACATTCACGAGTCCACCATATCCTGTATCCGCATCAGCTATAACTGGGAGCCGGACTGACCTTGCGATAGATGAAACAGCCTCAACGCTTTCAGTCATTGTCAGCAATCCTAGATCAGGCATGCCTAGCCTAGTAGCTGCACTACCGTACCCTGTATGGAAAATAAGTTCGAATCCAGCTCTCTCGATAATTCTTGCAGACAAAGCATCATGAGCCGTTGTACTTACCAAGATCCCAGGATCAGCTATCAGCGAACGTAACTTTTGCGCGGCTTTCATCATATGCCGCTGTTATGATAGAGCTTAAGAAATTTACCTCTTAGCTTGCTCAAGACTAATTTGGGAAGATCTCGATTATCATTACACGTCCTAGTTCAGGTCAACTTCGAGTAATTCGCGTAACCGTGTCTAGAGCAATTTGTTTCTGAGCTCTACCAGGTTCCGTATTGTATCATAACCAAGAGGATCATCGCATTTCCGATCTAGATAATACGAGTTGAATCCTGCACGACGAGATAGCTCGAAATCCAGTATTTTATCGTCGCCTATGTGAAGGATCGACTCGCATTTGCTTCCGAGTTCGCGACAAATGTGAGAATAAAAATCCTCAGTCTTCTTCACATATCCCAGACTGGATACAGTTGAGAATATACGGTGGAAGTAACTTGCAATCGGTCTTATGACAAATTCGATAATCTCTATCGGAGCACCAGATGCTATTATCATTTGGTACCGATCATGAAGAGGGGCCAGTGCTTCAAGAGTGTCTGGATAATAACACATTTTATTAGCGCTCGTCTCTAATATAGTAATAGGACTCGTTAACAGTCCGAATTTTTTAGTCCAAAAAGCTGGAAGATACCATCTGACATCGTTATCTCCTATCTTTTGATATTCGGCGAGAGCGTATTCGCGAGCTTTTTCAAAGGAAATTCCGCGTTCTCGAGCTAGTTGCTTTGGTATCTCTTCCTCCCAAAAAGAGTCAACGTATTCGGGGTGAATCAGCGTGCCTACTAAATCGAAAGAGAGAATTCGTATAGATGATTTCATCTTTCAGGATACCAAGTCCAAAGCAATCAGATAACTGTCCTATCGTACATTGCTTGAATATTGATCGCGATTCTTTCCTCTCTTAGTCTGCTGGGAAGTGAAAGCATTTCTGGCCTAGTAACCAGCTCCTCTTTGCTATAGCCCTCTCTCTTCAATTTAGCAAGATTATCTCTAAAGATCCTAAGGTAAGAAATCATATTTTCTATTTCATTTGTATCGGTCAAGAATCCATGACCAGGGATGATAATTTGAGCTTTAAGGCCTTTAAGCTTCTCCAACCCAGTTAGCCAGCTCTCTATTTCAGCATCTATCAAGAATGGATGATAACCAACGAAAAGTAGGTCTCCAGCGAAGATCACTCCTTCGTCAGGAAGTGCTACTACAAGGCTATCAGGTGTATGTCCGCCCATGTGAACTAATGTCGTATTGTGTGTGTCATCAAGAGTAATCTCTTCGTCAAAGTCTTGGGATGGGTAGGTGAGTTTCACTTCTTCCAGTCTGCTTTTACTTTCCTTTGGAAAGGTTTCAATCCTTGTCCTTAGCTCCTCTGGAAGTCGGTTTCGCATCAAACTTGAGCATAATCTATGAGCCACAATTGGACAAGAGAATTCCTGATTGCCAAACGTATGATCGGAATGATAATGAGTATTAACTAAATAGCTAAAGGGTTTCTTGCTGATAGCCCTTGCTGAAGATACTGCTTCCCTAGTGGTCCTAGGGAATAAAGTCGTATCTACAAATATCAGACCGTCTCCACAGTCTATGAATCCCACATTGGTCCTACCTGCAGGATCGATCCTGCAGTAAATCCCGTTAGCTATTTCTTTCACTTATCATCACTACGTAAGTTCGCTTATTATCACTACGTGGGAATAATATAATTCCTATATGTTGACCACAGATCTGCTGATTACCGACTTAGAGGTTCTTGGTAAACTAGAGCCCCAGGCGAGACTTGAACTCGCGGCCTGCTGCTTACGAGGCTCGGCTAAGAGATTATCAGCCGCTCTGGCCAGGCTGAGCTACTGGGGCCCGAGCCATCTAACTGTTCATCATCCCATAAAATGCCTTGTGGAAAGGGAAAACAAATCTCCTAGGTTATTCGATCCATATTCTATAGCCACCAGTTAACGGACAACCAATCCGAAGTTACAGACGTGTAGTTCAACAAAATGCCACAGCTGCAGAGGGAAGAATTGAGAGTTATAACAGAAGAATAAAAAACCAATTGAATGATTTGATCGAGGAAATGATGGGGAGAATGAAATTATTCCCCGCTACATTCAGAAGAAGATTCATCGAGCGCCGCGACAAGGAATATTGGCTCCTCTTGGCAATTTTTCCAGTTCTATTCGTAAGTGTGATTAATCCGAGTTCCTTTGGACTCGTTTGGAACCAGGGACGAGGAGGATTCATTTTTGCAGCTATCTTCTTGATGATTGAATACTTTGATGCAAGACACCAGCTAAGGCTCATACTAAGAGGAAAACGAATGGTATTGGTCCTTTCATCTCTGGTATTTTCCCTTGCCTATTTTTCTTCTATTGAACTAGGCCCGTTGCAAACCAGAATTCTAGAACTTGGAGAGTTTCTTAATATCCAGCTCTCAAGTAGTTTCCTTTGGCTCTGGGATTACCTTGTTCTTCTGCTGTATTTAGCTGTAGTCATATCCGCCTCATACGGATGGAAGAGTCTAAGAAAGATGCCGTCATGTATGGTCTACATAGCTGGATTCATAATCATCTTGGCTCTGGATGCTTTATTCCCGTTCGAATCTCTTGGTCCATTGCAAGCGATAGTCCCAGTCCTCCTTTCTATCGATGTCTTTCTAATACATCTATTTGGAATTGGAGAAGCAATTGTAGTGGGGAACTACATAACTCTCACAGGTAATCACGGGCCGTTTACTCTAGCTGTCTTTTGGCCTTCGGCTGGAGTGCACAGCATGATCATATATTCACTTATCATGTCGATTTTTCTACTAAAATTAGATATCCGTTTTCCAAAGAAGATAACTTACTTCGTTGCAGGAGCCATAGGGACGTTCATGGTCAATGCCTTTCGCATCTTTTTGCTATCTACCTATGTCATGCTTGTTAGCACTGATAACAGAAGCTTTGAGAGTTTTCATGCGGTAGCGGGAGAGTTGTTGTTTCTACCATGGTTAGCTATTTTTCTATTTGCAGTAACATTCATAGAAACCAGGAAAACTAGACTCGATATACCGAAAAAGGCTTTGCAAACTACAACAAAAGGAACTCAATATGAACGCTGATCTACTCTTCTACATCTATGCAGCGGTCTCATGGGTCCTTTTTCTATATGCCTTCAATTTTTATTACCTTCTATACCGTTCATCTCGATACAAAAAGCCGCTGTCGACAGGAAATGCGGCAATGGACCTTCCTTTTGTAACTGTCCAGCTTCCAATATTCAACGAGCGTTATGTAGCAAATAGACTCATAGCAGCTATATGCGCTTTCGACTATCCAAAGGATCGCTTACAAATTCAGGTCCTGGATGACTCTACCGACTCGACCAGAGATCTCAGTCAAGAGCAGGTTAGATATTGGAAGAAACAGGGTTTCATGATAGAATATCTACATAGAAGCACCCGGAGCGGATTCAAAGCTGGAGCACTCCGATATGGGCTTGAGAAGGCAAATGGTGAGTTTATTGCCATATTTGATGCCGATTTCTTGCCACCTAGTAACTTTCTTCGTCAGACTATCACTCGATTTAATGGACAAGACGTAGGTCTAATTCAAGCTCGATGGAGTCACCTTAACCAGCATTATTCTACCCTTACGCGAGCACAAGCACTCAATCTCGATCTGCATTTCTTAATTGAACAGAGAGCGAGAAGTGGATGTGAGCTTTTTATGAATTTTAATGGAACCGCGGGGATCTGGCGAAAGGAATGCATAGTCGATGCAGGAGGATGGCAAGATGCTCTAGCCGAAGATTTAGATCTGAGCTATCGGGCTCAGCTCAGAGGATGGCGACTAGTCTTCCTAGATGACGTCACCTGTCCTGCGGAGCTGCCTGTCCAAGTGAATGCTGCTAAGAGGCAACATTTCAGGTGGGCTAAAGGTGCTGGACAATGTACAGTTCGACTCCTAGGACAAATGGCAAGAGCTGAGCTGAGTCTAAAAACTAAGATTCAAGCTTCTCTACAGTTGACTAGACATATAGTTCATCCTCTACTCCTTCTTCAGTTCCTCATCCTTCCGCTCTTAATGACTATGCGGTATGATATTTTTCCAGTAACTGCAATAGTTTCTCAGCTCTTGCTCGGGCCGATTATCTATGTCTTCGCATTACATCACTTTTGGGGAAAAGAATCATTTCGAAAACTAGGAGATTACATATTATTGATGCTTTTCAGCTCTGGCATTTCATTAAATAATGGCGTGGGATTCATTGAAGGGCTTCTAGGAAGGAAAAGTCCCTTCCTTAGGACTCCGAAATTTGCAGTTCAATCGGGCGGTGATAACTGGAAGGATAAAGACTATGTCCTTCGTTTCCCCAAACTTACTTTTCTAGAGCTCCTCTTGGCGATCTATGGATGTGTTGGAATATCCGCAGCGATCTTCTCACGTAATTTTCTTTATTTACCCTATCTCTTGCTGACAACTTCAGGATTCCTCTATATAGCTTCTATGACCTTCATACATTCCCTAAAGTTAGGAATGACGAAGGAGAAAGAAGAAATTGAGAATCCCAATACCCTAGGAAATCTTGGCCCATGAATAGACTCATAGTTGTCGGAGCAATTTTCATAGTTCTTACTGCGTCTGGGGGAATCCTGGCCTATCTAGCTTATGTCGACACGATTTACGCACTCGAACGAGCAAATGCTCTATTCAGTAGGGCAGAAACAGCCGGGTTTGCTGAGGGAGTGGTACTCTACATGGATTCAGGTAGAAAATTCCTGCCAACAGAAGGCAACCCTGTATGGATCTTTCCAACTGATAAAACCAATTTTAGGCTAATCAATAATGACTTGAATGAGCTTCTTGAGAGAGGCCGAATGCTTCAGAAGCTTCCAAGAAATAGCGATGGTTACCAACAAGGCATGGATGATCTCAGGGGGAGAATAAAGACCATCCAGATCCAGGTTAGTGAGGCAGCTCCGTTCCTATATGCAAGTCTGCCACACATACTAACTTCTCTTGCCTGGACAATCTTGTTGTTGGGTTTTATTTCCTACTTATCGAGAAGGAAAGGAGAAAGTGCACCACTCGACTACTCAGGAACATAGAGACTTTGGAGATCTGCAGGTTTATCCAAACGTTAACAACAGATCATTAGAACGTATTCCATAGCAATCCCCCTAGAATTTAATTGATTCCTCGTTTTGGCCCTTGCTGGATATGGTAAGGAAATCTATACCGTCTCCACTTGCGGCATCGCGTTGGATTGCGGCGCGTAATGCCTTTGTGGCTAATTCTTTCGCCGCTTTCTCTGTAAGACCCGGAGTGAACCCCGTCTCGACAACGCCAATAGCTGTTTCTGCGCCTGACCCCACTGCAGCGTATTCGTCAGGGATAACAGATCCGAGAGGATCCAAGACGTAGATCGATGGTGTACCATTTACTCCTCCAATGACTACCTGTGTAAGATATGGAAAGTACCGTCTTTCAAACATAAAAACAGACATTAGCTTTGCCACCGAGTTGGGTGGCAGAGGCCGTCGTAGTTCCATCTCGCGGATCTTAACATATGAGCTAACTTCGCGAACAAGAATTTGCATGTCTGCCACCATCCCAGCAAAAGCAGCTCCGACAGAGTTGGTAATCTTGAAGACTTTCTTACCTGAGCGGCTGACTATGTAGGTGCCATAGGCAATTCGTTTTTCTCCGCATAGTAATACTCCGTCTTTATAGGTCAACCCTACCACGGTCGCTCCAGGCATGAAAGATTCGAAACTCAAGGCGCTACTACCAGGTCAATCGACGGCTAATTTAGCATTTCTCTTCGTATGAACTCAAACTCTAGGAAATGATAGTAACCAGAGGAGCTGAGTAATTCCCTGTAATTTCTCCTTCAATTCTATATCGAGAACCCGATAGCAGACTGGCTACATAGAGATTCGTGACAAGGTGAGGTGTAATGAATGGAACTTTGTAGCTCGATATTCCCTTTGCTAATGATAAAGGAGTAACCAGCATGTCGCCAAGATGACTATCTACATTTGCTCCAGTCTTATATTCTCTAGCAAATGATGCACCAGCCTCAAAGCCAACTTGCTCCGCTAGCTTTCCCTTTTCCCCCAAAGCATCCGTTCCAATAAAGGGACCGTTTTCGTTGGTTGAATTATACACCAATATAGAGCTACCTGGAGAATTTGCTTCCGATACCTGGATGACGCTTGAACCCACTTCCATTCCTTGGTCTCGCAAGTAATCGGCTGCAGAGCTTAGCTGTCTTTCCGCTACAGCTTTAGGTAGTTGGGAACATACACTGATAACCTTTGGTTCTGGTTTGATTGTTGAATTCAAATTGATGGTATGTATTCGACTGGGATGGACCACTATTCTCATAATGCCACAACCTTGTGGATAGTAGCCGCGGCGAACTATTTCCATCTCAAATGATATCCCAAGTCCTCTGTAGGCCGGACGAACGATTCTTTCGAAGTAGTCAGCAGTCGGACTCCAGTTAACGTCGGTTCCTCCCACTATCTCAAGCTTCACATCTTTGTCTGCGTAGGTTGCAACAGGGATTGCAGATTGCAAAACTAGGGTAATGCTTCCCGCGGTTCCTACATCTAGCTTAATTTCAGCACTCTCTATATTCTTAGGAAAAAAACTGATGGAATTCGAGCCTATGTGTAGATTCTCTACGTTAGCATTACATAGCATTGCCACGCACTTTATTGCACTAATGTGCTGGTTGCGAAGGCCCGGAGGATTGCGCCCAAAGCGGATATTATTAACATGCACTGGTACTCCAAGAATGGCAGACATGGTAACTGCAGTTCTAAGTACCTGGCCACCTCCCTCACCAACCGAACCGTCAACCTCAATCACTTTATTATCAACACCACATTACGCGGACAGAATTGTAATCAATGTCAGGATTTAATGGCTGTTCTTAAATCGCGCCTCTGCAAGATATTTGGTGACATTAATGCCCGATGGACTCTTCGTAGGTCGATTCCAACCCTTTCACCGAGGACATCTGTGGAGCATCAAGTTCGCCCTTGAACGTGTTTCAATTCTTTACATTGGAGTTGGGAGTGCTGATAAGAGTCACGCAGCCAACAATCCTTTCACAGCAGGAGAACGTATAGGAATGATCAAGACGTGTCTGAATCAGGCAAATGTGGACTGCCGACGTTGGCTTGTAATACCAATACCAGACTCTCATTCTCATGGGACATGGGTTACGAATGTTCAGATGCTTGTGCCCCATTTTGACATGGTATTCTCTAATGATCCTCTAACCGCGCGTCTCTTTAGTGAGAATGAGGTTCAGGTCATACCAGTCCCTCTTATGAAGAGGCCCCGATATTCAGGTACAGAAATCAGACGACGCATCAGAGAAGGCTCAGTATGGGAAAACCTCCTCCCACCTCCTATCCCTAGTATCATAAAGGAAACAAGAGGTGTCGAAAGGATAATGGAGATAGGAAGTTGATTACTCCTCCAATGTAATTCAACGACAACTTTGAAGCTATCAATGAATCACAGGCCTAGAAGCTCGTTACAAGAGCAAAAAGTTTTACAATAACTCTTTGGTTAGTGAGTCGTTAGCTCTTGCGCAAGCTAGTCATGATCCCAGGTCCAACAAATGTGTCGGACCGAGTTATGAATGCCATGATTTCTCCTATCATAAGTCATAGAAGCTCTGACTTTCATCAGCTATACTCAGAAATTGCCGAAGGTGCTCAGCAGGTGTTTGAAACAACTGATGATACCGTTGTCTTAACTTCGTCGGGAACTGGTGCCATTGAAGCATCAGTTGTCAACCTTGTAAGGCCAGGAGATGAAGTCATTGTACCAGTTTTTGGAGAGTTTGGACAACGCCTGAGCGAAAGCATTGAGTTGGCCGGAGGCAAGCCTATTCTGATAGAAGCACCGCTAGGCGAAGCCCCCACCATAGACTCAATTGAAGAGGCCTTTGAGAAGCACAAGGGAGCGAAAGCTGTCTATGTAGTTTGCAACGAAACTTCTACCGGAGTTAGAATTCCCTGGTTGAAGCATATAGGAGAGCTTGCGAGCAAGTATGGAACTCTCTTTGTAGCAGATGCAGTATCGTATTTGGGTGGTGATGAGCTTCCGGTGGAACAGTGGGGAGTCGACCTCTGTGTAACCTGTAGTCAAAAGTGTCTTGCTGCACCTCCAGGACTTTCTCTTCTATCTGTGAGTAAGAAAGCCAGAAAGTTCATCGAAGAAAACCCTCCTATGAGCAAATTTTTTGACCTTTCCAACTACATTAGATTCTATGAGAGAAAAAAAGAGACGCCATTCACTCCTTCCTTACCACTCTATAGGGCAATACATGAAGCAATATTACTTGTACTTGAAGAAGGGATGGAAAGACGGATCCAACGTCATAAAACCTGCGCCAATGCTTTCTACCAAGGCTTCAAGGCCCTTGGACTCAAACCTCTTGTAGAAGAAGAAATCAGATCTAATACGGTCATAGCGATCCGTTACCCACAAAACATAGACGATAAGCGCTTTCGCAAGATGTTAGACGAAGAATTCCGAATCACTGTGGCAGGAGGATTCGGGGACCTCGCTGGCAAGATCTTCCGCGTTGGATGTATGGGAGAAATTAGTTCACACCATGTTCTTGCCACCCTCTCTGCAGTCGCATCGGTCCTCAAGCTTCAGGGAGAAACGGTCAATATAGATGAAGCACTACGTATAACGACAGATCATCTACGGCCGCTCAAGAGTCTCCAACAACCTCTATCTACTTAGGATTTTCCGACAATCGGTAGCTCTAGTTGTATATACTATGCCTGGGCAAAGTTGAGAACTTCTTAGTCCTTTTCCTTCCTCAAATACTTCTAATTAATCGACAGAATTATCATGGACGAAGTTTTTGTCGTTAAATGACGAATAATTAAATACCCATCCTATCGAAGATATTGTCATGTCGGGACAACCGCCGCGGAAAAGAAGTATTGAGGAATCTTCACGTCTAGCACTAGAGTACTCTCGTTTTTACGGAGGCAAGATCGAAATTGCACCAAAAGTACCTGTACGAGATCTCAGCGATTTCTCCATCTGGTACACCCCAGGCGTAGCTGCCGTCTCAAAGGCAATTCAGGCCAACACTGACCTCTCTTTCGAGTATACAGCTCGTTGGAATAAGATAGCCGTTGTGACCGATGGAAGTCGCGTCCTTGGCTTGGGTGACGTCGGTCCCGAGGCTAGCATGGCCGTGATGGAAGGCAAGGGACTGATTTACAAGTACCTTGGCGGAGTAGATGCATTTCCCATATCGTTATCTGCACATACTGCAGATGAGATAATACAAACGACAAAGTATCTCGAGCCATCATTTGGGGGAATAAACCTTGAAGATATTGCCTCTCCGAAATGTTTCCAAATACTTGATACCCTAAGGACTCAGATGCAGATCCCGGTCTGGCATGACGACCAACAGGGAACGGCCGGTGTAACACTAGCTGCCCTGTTAAATGCTCTGAAGATCACGGGAAGGAAAGTGCGCGGTTCTCGAATCGTCTTGTTTGGAGCAGGTGCTGCAAACATAGCGACAGCTAGACTATTGGAAGTAGCAGGTGCCGATCCTGGAGATCTCATCCTGGTAGATTCAAAGGGGATTCTATATGCTGAACGTGACGATGTTGATGATTTGAAGCTCAAACACAAGTGGAAATACGAAATCGCCTTGCGAACCAATAAGGATAGAGTTTCTGGAAATCTTGCCCAGGCTCTCAAGGGTGCTGATGCTCTGGTAGCAGCATCCACACCTGGTCCAGATCTGATCAAGAAAGAGTGGGTGAGAGAAATGAATACAAACTCCATAGCATTTCTGCTTGCCAATCCAATTCCAGAGATGTGGCCTAAAGACGCTGAAGAAGCAGGAGCAAAAATCACCGCTACTGGCCTGTCGGACTTTCCGAATCAGGTAAACAATAGCCTTCTATTTCCATCCATGTTCAGAGGCGTTCTTGACGTCCGTGCCAAGACCATCACAGATGAGATGGTGATAGTCGCTGCTGAAGAATTGGCTAAGTATTCTGAGGAAAAAGGTCTTCACAAGGATTACATCACACCTACAATGACTGAGTGGGAAGTATATCCACGAGTCGCTGCCGCAGTGGGTGAGAAAGCGATCCAGCAAGGTTTAGCTAGGAAAAATATGACGAAGGATGAACTAGTTACTCGTGCCTCAGAAAACATCGTCAGGTCTAGGAATATGCTTTCCTCATTAATATCAGCAAAACTTGTCCCCATGCCACCTGAGATATGACGGAATCCCGGCCTTATGGAAGAAGGCTGCATTAGTCGTCTCAACCCCTAAGCAGTATCAATGAATCATCCGCCAAAGAGATTAAGAGTCGCCGAAGACAAGTATCCCCGATGCCTTCAACGCGGCTAGGGAAGATAAGGAGTCTCCAGGTGCGAGCACCTGCATCATCAGCGAATCTCGGACCTGGATTCGATATTTTTGGGTTGGGGCTGGAGGAACCATTTGACGTAGTGACGGTAACTTTACTAAAAGACCAAAGGATCGTACTCAAACTGGATCCAGAGACAAAATATAAGGTTCCGGAGATCTGGGATGAGAATAGTGCAGGACTAGTGGCTGATGCACTTCTGCGTAATTTTGGCGGAGGCTTTGGATGCGAAATTAGAGTCCGAAAAGGAATCCCTCCTGGATACGGACTTGGAAGTAGTGCCGCAGATGCGGCGGCCGTTGCTTTCGCTCTGGACCGCCTACTAGATCTTCATCTCCCCATGAATACTCTTATTGCCTTTGCAGCGAAAGGTGAAGTAGCTTCCGCTGGAGTTCCTCATTTTGATAATGTCGCTGCTGCTTTATTAGGGTACTTTTCGGCTATTCGACAAGGAACAGATGGATTGGATCTGGTATCACTACCACAAACCCCTCAGGATCTAATTTTATGTCTCGGTAGGCCTTTGGTACAAGTACCTCCGAAAAAGACCGGGACCGCCAGAAACATCCTACCTAAACAAGTTCCTCTTAGCGACGCAATATGGAATATAGCCTCCGCTTCTCTAATAATGGCAGGCTTTGCTATTGGCAACATCAAGTTGATTGGTCAGGGCATGCAAGATAAGATAGTTGAACCAGCCCGTTCTAACATGGTACCGGGATACGACCGCGTTAGACGTGCAGCTTTGGATGCGGGAGCGGTTGGAGTTGCTATTAGTGGAGCTGGTCCAACAATGTTAGCTCTAATTGACAGAGGAAAATCAGATCCTAGAAAGGTAAGCAAAGCAATCAGAGAAGGTTTTAGGAAAGCTGGAATACCTTGCGAAATAACAACCACTAAGCCAGGTAAGGGAGTGTGTGTAATTGATGATGTGGTCTAGGCTCCAGTGCATAGGTTGTGGCAAGTCCTGGCCACTAGCTGAAGAGAGATATCAGTGTAAAGAATGTGGGGATTTGCTGGAAGTTGTATACGACCTTCCAGTCTTATCTAAACAGATTGATAGGTCTGCGTGGGAAAAGCGGCGTTTTGGAGTTTGGAGATACCGCGAGCTCATACCAGTAGGTAATAACCGGACTGAAATAACCTTGGGAGAAGGCGGCACAAATCTCTATGAATGTAAGCGCTTAGGAGAAGAACTTGGACTTCCGCACCTATATGTCAAGAACGAGGGCGAGAATCCGACTGGTTCCTTTAAGGATAGGGGAATGACAGTAGGAGTTACTAGGGCTCTAGAAATCGGCGTCAGGACAGTTGTCTGTGCTTCTACTGGTAACACTTCCGCCTCGTTAGCAGCTTATACTGCCCGTGCGGGGCTCCGCTGCGTCGTCCTAATTCCCACTGGAAAAATTGCTTTTGGAAAGCTCGCCCAAGCTATGATACATGGTGCATTGGTAGTTCAAGTCCAAGGGAACTTCGATGAGGCACTAAATCTGGTCTTCCAGCTCTGTCGACGTCATAAAGAGGCGTATCTACTAAATTCAGTAAACCCTTTTCGTTTGGAAGGACAGAAGACCTTGGCCTATGAAGTCTGGGAACAATCGATGGGAACAGAGCCCGATGTCCTGGTAACACCTGTGGGCAACGCTGGGAACATTAGCGCGATTTGGAAAGGCTTCAGTGAACTCAATTCTCTAGGTTTCCTAGAGAAATTGCCAAGGCTATTTGGAGTTCAGGCAGAAGGTGCTGCACCAATTGCTGAGTCAGTGAAGAAAGGACGTAAAGATATTATCATGAAAGATGCACCAGAAACAATTGCTACAGCCATACGTATTGGAGCACCCATTAGTTGGAAGAAGGCCCTAAGGGCAATCTATGGATCTAATGGTGGAGCAGAGATCGTAAGTGATGAAGAGATTCTGACTGCTCAGAGACTCCTAGCGCGCTATGAGGGCCTTTTTGTAGAGCCAGCCAGTGCTAGTCCCATAGCTGCTTTGAAAAAGATGTTAAATGCGGGAATGATTTCTAGAAGTGACAGAATAGTATGTGTTGCCACGGGTCATGGATTAAAAGATCCCGACGCAGTGACACATACTTATGAGCCCCCTCTAGAAATAAAAGCTGAACTTAGTGAGATAGAGAAACTTCTCGGTGTTGTAGAGGTCCCTGTCCGGTAGTCCCCGGCCTTTGTCAATCGTCGCCCAAATCTGAGAGCTAATAGAAATATGCCTACACCAACAGCCATCGTGAAGAGGGTAGATACTGGGAACTCTGGGATGACGTTAGTACCTACAACAATAATCGTATGACTACCTGTGTTGAATATCGTCGAGATCGTAGTGTGTGTCTGATTTACCTGCGAAAAGGTTGTTCCCTGTTCAGAGGTTCCGTCAACAGTTACATCAAATGGTGCAGATAATAGTTCATTGGCTAACGTCATATTGACGAAGCTCGAAGCTGTCGCTTCGACAGTTATGCTAATCTGCTTGGAAGGCTGGTCAAATTGAAAACCTGTAACTGTAGCGTTAGATAATACTTGTACGGGAAAAGTTAGCTCTTGCCACTCCGCATTGAAATTCTTTACTTCAAGCAGGAAGAAAGTAGTCTTTGCGTGATCGCCTCTATAGCTTACAGTAATTTCGTAAAGGCCCAACGGGTCTTGTTCGCTCAGCCGAGCCACTGATGACTGGAAGCTGCCATTTGATTCAGGGGTAACCTGAGCGTAACTCCATGGACTGCCTCCTGGTTTGAGAACTTGTATGGAAATGTCATGTTCAGTTGAAATCCCTGTAACGCTACCGCTTACTTCAACCAGTTCACCTCGTGCATAGATCGTCTTGTCAACCGTCACAGTCAAAGTCTCTACAGACCATGCAGGAGACGACGAAACAGATAGGAATAACAGACTCATGGCAATCAGAGCCAGTGCCCCAGACTTTTTCATGGGTCGGCCTCCAGAGGCATGGTTTTTTTGTATTTTGGAAACTATGTAGAATAACACTTTACAAATAGTCCTCTGTGTTGGATATCTAGCATAAGTATTTGTAATTGAGTAACTAAATGCGTTCACTATGACTCGACGACTTCCTGGTTTTATTATTCTACTCTTATTGTTATCTCTACCCATCATAAATACTGCTTCTGCAGAAACTTCTCAGGTAGGTGGATATGAGATTGGCCTTTCAATTTCTCCGCGAGTTCCAATTGTAGACCGTGCAAACACCCTAACGATTTCTATCAACGATGCTACCACTAAACAACCTCTAGAATCACAATACACGATAACCATTAACACTCCTGGAGGCGGACAGGCCCTTCAACGGAACTTTAATGCTCTTGCTGGATCTTCAACTTTCATCTACAAATTTCCAAGTAGTGGACTATTCGACGTGAAAATTGAAGTTACATCCGTCGAGGGAAACGAGATAGATCCAGCAACTGCAAATTTTGAAGTAAATATTCGTAGTAGTGCCACAGGTACTGGAACGTTTGCTGTTACAGAGGTAGAGACAACTGATACCGCCAGAAATAAAGATACCGAGTTTGAAGTTGGAAGCTTGATTATCGTAAGCGCGAACCTCCAAAATAATAGCGATTCTTCCAATTCGTTTCTCTACGTAGTTCAGGTAAAAGACGCAAATGACCAGATCATAACATCCCCAGTCATTATTTCTGACCAGCTAGCATCGAATGCTGAGCGAATAGCTGGCCCGAGTGTCCGAATAATGCAGCCCGGAGTCTATACAGCTGAGATATTCATCTGGGAGGACTTTGTGACTCTCTCCCCGCTTGCTCCTCCAGAATCGATAAGCTTCACAGTTACCAACTAAGAGAACTGGGAAGTACTCCTTACCAATGCAGGCTATAAGGCCCAAAAGTTCACCATGACGGCCTATAATCAGGCCCGACAGGCCATTATATTGCACAAACGCATTATTCGATACTTAGTTCTCTTAGTGCTTCTATCCATGCTTGTTGGAATTGCTCTCTCAACAATACCCATAGTAGCACGCACTGGCGCACCCCTTCTTGTTGTAGTAGGGGACAGCATGGAACCTACTTTCAAAGCATTTGATCTATTGATTGTAACTGGAGAGGATGTTAACTCGTTGAAAGTTGGTGATGTCATAGCGTACCGTCTTGAACATTTTCACGGTGAAATTATTGTGCATCGAATAGTACAGGTTAACCAAGAAGGGGAATTGATGTCATTCATAACACAAGGCGACAATAACCCAAATATAGATGATTTTCCTGCAGTGGAAGGATTTATTGATGGTAAGATTCTTCTTGCCATACCAGTCATAGGGATTCTTTTCTCTCCTCCAGCAAATTATGTACTTACTATAGTTCTAGTGATATTCGTCTTCATCTCTCTATCATCACGAGATAACTCAACCAAACGCGAAGAGGAAAACAGGTAGCTCCATGCTTACGTCATCGCATATCTCTAGGCCTCGGAGAACAACTATGCGATTAGATGAATTCCCAACGGTGACCGCAATTGTGCTGGCTTACAATGGAGGAAAAGACCTCATCATTTGTGTCGACTCCTTAATCAAATCAGTTTACCCGAATTTACAAATTCTAGTAGTCGATAATGCCTCTGTTGATGGAAGCGTTGAGGAACTCAGGAAGAAATTCCCCGGTGTTGAAATCGTTGTTAATCAGAACAATTTTGGTTATGCAGCTGGTAACAACATAGGAATTATGAGATCCTCTGATGAATTCATAGTACTGATCAATCAGGACGCAATGGTCAGTCCAGATTGGTTGGGACATCTTATAGATGCCGCAAAGAGGCACAAAAATGGCGCATTCTTTCAGCCAAAGATCCTTCTCTCATCAAACAAGCCAATAATTGATTCTGCAGGAAATGAAACGCACTTACTTGGCTTTGGTTTCCCCAGAGGATTGGGGGAAGTTGATCGAGGTCAATATGAGAATGTTCGAGTACTGGGTCACGTCTCGGGCTCGTGCTTGTTGATTCGTCGTACTGCGCTATCGACTATTGGTCTCCTGGATCCCTTTTACTTCATTTACAATGAAGATACTGATCTTTGCTGGAGAGGATCGATATTAGGTTGGAGAAGCTATTATGTACCCACTTCTGTAGTATATCATGATCACGTAACAAGTCTGTCTGAGTCCAAGTATTATTTCCTAGAACGTAATAGACTAGCTACTGTCTTGAAGAATTATCGTAAAAACACCCTAGTTCTCTTGCTTCCTCTATTGCTTGGTGTGGAATTGTTGATGCTTCTATTGGCTCTTTCTAGATTCTGGCTTGGATGGAAGATTCGAGGTTATGCGGATTTGATCAGGGCACGTGCGTATCTCTCGTCTGCACGATTACGAATTCAATCTAGTCGGCGCTTGGATGACCGAGTGGTAATGAATAACTTTTCCATTACCTTTCACCATTTAGCCTTTCGAGGACTATCTGATGCTGCTAACCGAGTTTTTACAGCATATTACTCCTTTATACGAAAGTATGTTAGATAGATTCAATCAAATACCTCTCATATAATAGAAGCCAGAAGAAAAGTAAGCAAATAGATTAGTGCCGAAGACTTTATCACTTCACACTAGGATCATATGAAAATCAAACAATAGGTGGAACCACGACTACTTTTAACAAAAGGTCAGTGCTTGTCTGTATACCTGCTTTCAATGAGGAAAAGTCAATAGCAGGTGTCATATTAGCCGCAAGAAAGAATTCAAACGCGGTCATAGTCTGTGATGACGGATCAACCGATATGACAGTCGAGATTGCAGAGGCACTGGGCGTAGAGGTTGCAAGACATTCAGAGAACCTGGGTAAAGGGGCAGCTCTTCGCACGCTGTTCGAGAGATCTCGTCAGATGGATGCAGAAATTATTGTAACTCTAGACGGCGACGGACAACATGATCCTAACGAGATCCCGAAGGTCATCCAACCACTTCTTAATGGTGACGCAGACATAGTTAACGGTTCGCGCTTGAATGAGGAGGTAGAAATGCCTAGGCATCGTACTTTTGGTAACAAGGTTCTTTCTTTCTTTACAAATCGGTTTGCTGGTCGAAATATTTCTGATACTCAAAGTGGTTTTCGAGCCTATACAAGGCAAACAATAGCCATGCTAAATGTGACTGAAGATGGTTTAGGAGTTGATTCGCAGATTTTACTTGATGCTGGAACAAGAAAATTACGAATAGTTGAAGTTCCTATAACTTGTAGTTATGATGGATCCTCCCGAGATCGCAGCGTAGTAGGCCAAGGTTTCCATGTAATAGCTGCCATCCTTCGGGTTGTGGTGGAAAGAAGGCCGTTAATTTACCTCGGACTGCCTGGCCTGATAAGTATGGCTTTAGGCGTTGCCCTCCTTACGTATACTTTGATATTGTACAATGAATCTGCTTATTTCAGCATACCCATATCTTTGATTGCAGTTACAACAGGAATTATTGGTATCTTGCTCACCATAACTTCACTCATACTATATTCGATAGGTAACCTTGTACGAAAACTGCGACTAGAAAGATAGTCACATCAACGTTAAGGCCTCCTAATCATCGAGTGCCTACTGGCTGTACATCTGATTTCTTCATTGGCCCAAAAAAGCAAAATAGCGAAGAAAGCTTCAGTTACCACATCGTCTTGCGCCTCATCTTGATAGGCTATGGAGTAATTGGACAAGGCCTATCTGAGCTTCTAATTGCTCGCGAAAGAGAGCTGTCCAGCAGCTATGGCCTTAATCCTCGTGTTGTAGGCATAGCAGATCAAAGAGGAGCCCTCATGGATCCTAGAGGCATCAACCTACCCAAAGCCCTTGAAGCAAAGAGAAAGAAAGGGTCGTTAAGTCTGTCAGGATCTGATTACCATAAAGGAATGTCCGCCACGGAGTTGTTGCGTTCAGTTGAAGGAGAAGTTGTAGTAGAGATGACTCCCACTAATCTTAGGGATGGACAACCAGGCCTCCTACATATCGAAAGCGCACTACGTTCCAAGATGAATGTGATAACTGCAAACAAAGGCCCTCTAGCTCTGGCTATGCCGGTTCTCCTCGAATCAGCAAAATACCACGGCGTTCATCTTCGCTTTAGTGGAACAGTTGGTGGCGGGACCCCAATCCTGGAATTCGGCAAGACATGTCTGAACCCGGATAAGATAACCGCTATACAGGGCATTCTAAATGGGACCACAAATTTCATCTTGACTCGAATGGAGCAAGATGGAAAGAGCTTCAATGAATCCCTTCAACTTGCCCAAGAACTGGGCTACGCAGAAACCGATCCGAGTCTAGATATAGATGGTTATGATACCGCCGCTAAACTTGTCATAACCGCAAATTGGCTCATGGCTAAACGTTCCACTATCAAGGATGTTTCAATCACTGGCATCAGAGAAATTACTCAGAAAGATATTCAACGTGCCAGAAAGAAGGGAAATGCGATCCGTTTGGTTGGAACAACAGAGGGCGATCATCTAACGGTAAAGCCTATTGAGATTGCCTATACAGATCCACTCTGCGTGAAGGAAGCTCTAAACGGCATTAGGTTAATCTCTGAATTCGTAGGTGAAGAAATAGTTATTGGGAAAGGTGCGGGAGGCCTAGAAACAGCTTCAGCTATTTTGCGCGATATGCTAGCTATTCGGGAGAGACTTGTGAGCGGGTGATTCGAATGAAGATCGTCATGAAATTCGGCGGAAGTTCTGTTGCTAATGGAACTATGATCAGACGCGCTGCTGAGATCGTTGCCAAGGAGAGTACTCAGAACCAGATCACTGTAGTAAGTTCTGCCATGGAAGGAGTTACAGACAGCTTGTTAACGATGGCTTCGGAGGTGAGCAATAGAGGTGCTGACCCCATACAAAAATTCGTCAGAGATCTGTATGAAAGGCATCTTTTAGCAATACAACTTGGAACAGAAAACTCCGATTTGCAACGTCAAGCAGAGAAGAAGCTCAAGAAACAACTACATGATCTCGAGGAGGTTTTTACAGGTATAGCAATTCTAAGGGAGCTCACACCGCGTTCAAAAGACCATATCCTCTCGTTTGGAGAACAACTTTTGGTACCAATATTTGAGACGGTATTGCAAGACCTCGGGTTGAAGGCGAAGTCAATCACCGGAAAAGAAGCAGGGATCGTTACTGACGATATTTTTGGGGATGCTAGCCCTCTGAAAGAGCAGACACGCGAAAGTGTAAGACGAGAAGTTGGAAAAATATTGCGCAGGGAGACTATCCCGGTAATTACAGGATTTGTAGCGGCAAATCAAAATGGAAATTACACTACTCTGGGAAGAGGAGGTTCCGATTATACGGCTACCATAATAGGTGATTCTCTAGATTTCGATGAGGTCTGGATCTTGACAGATGTGGATGGCTTTATGACTTCGGATCCGCGACTTGTCCCTGAGGCTCGCCTACTTTCCACTATTTCTTACTTAGAAGCGATCGAAATGGTAGCTTTCGGGGCTAAAGCAATGCATCCCAAGGCCCTTATTCCAGCTGCAGAGAAAAAAATACCAATACGGATCAAAAATACCTTCAATCCAAAGAGCTCTGGAACTCTTATTGCCGAAACTGAGATGGTTCCCTCCAAGCGAATAGTAAAAGCTCTTGGACTCATTAGAGATGTGGCAATGATAAATGTCTCAGGTACAGAAATGGTCGGTAGGCCGGGGATGGCCGGTCGTATATTCGATATACTGGGAAAGAATGGAATCAACATCCTCATGATCTCACAGAGCGTATCTGAGGCAAACATCACGTTTCTAGTCAGTCGGAACCTTTCTGCGCGAACTGTAAGCGTACTTGAGATAGCTTTCCTGGGAAAAGGGTTAATCAGAGAAGTTAGGGCTGAAGACAATGTCAGTGTCATTTCTGTACTTGGCGCCGGAATGAGGGGCACACCGGGAATAGCAGCTAAGGTTTTTGGTGCAGTTGCATCACATGGTATAAACGTGAGAATGGTTGCTCAAGGATCTTCTGAGCTTAACATCTCCTTTGCAGTGCAAGAGCAAGACTGTGAAGAAGCTCTCCGCGTAATTCACAAAAAGTTCAAGCTAGAGATGAATAATTACTAAACAGGGCGTCGAGTAACTACTCCTGTCAAAAACTGCAGAAGTTCAAGACCCTGTGTAGCTTGAAGTCCTACCGTGTAAAAGTAATTAAGACCAATCGTGATAATATTTCTGTGCTGAATGCAGCTGTAGTAGGAGCTACTGGAATTGTAGGCCAGCAATTTCTCGGATCCCTTCTCGGCCATCCATGGTTTCGCGTCAGCGGTCTTGCTGCCTCAGGACGTTCTGCGGGTAAATCTTATGCTGAAGCTCTCCAGGATGACGCTGGAGCTTTACGTTGGTATTGCGAAGAACAACTGCCAGAAGAATGGGCAAACTTACAAGTTCAAGACGCCGAAAAGCTGAAAGCTTCGGACTACGACGTTATTTTTACAGGAGTAGAGTCTGATAGTGCCTTGCTCTTGGAGACACATTTTGCAAAAACGACCCCTGTCATAAGCACCGCCTCCGCCTTTAGATATGAAGAAGACGTTCCTCTTCTAATTCCAGGGATCAACTCTGATCATGCAAAGCTCATCACCCACCAGAGATTACGGAGAGGGTGGAAAGGCTTCGTTGCTCCAATTCCCAACTGTACAGTCACTGGTCTCGCAGTTACGCTCAAGCCACTGCTAGACGAATTTGGATTGAAGGCCGTATTGATGACGTCTCTCCAAGCTCTTTCAGGAGCAGGAAGAAGCCCTGGCGTCAGAGCACTTGACATAATTGACAACGTGATTCCTTTCATACCGAAAGAGGAAGAGAAAGTAATGCATGAGGGTAGAAAAATCCTAGGAACGGTGGAAGCTGAAGGTATTCAAGCCGCGTCGGTAAAGATTAGCTGCACCTGTATGCGTGTAAATGTAAAAGATGGTCACACCGAGTCAGTCTTTGTTTCAACTGAGAAGCCATGTCCCCCTGGAGAAGTGAAGAAAGCCATGAACTCTTTTGCTTCTGTTCTTGACAAGAGCGGCCTTCCCAGTGCACCAGAACGGATGATAGTCTTACAAGAGGATCCGTACAGACCTCAACCGCGCAGAGACAGAGACACCCATGGTGGAATGGCTACTGTCGTGGGACGTATAAGAGAAGACGATGCGATGAAGAATGGTATCAAATATGTACTGGTAAGTCATAATACAAGAATGGGTGCAGCTAAAGGAGCTGTACTCACGGCTGAAATGCTAGTTAAAGAGAATTACATTTAGCTAGTAAATCATTCTAGAAAAAGAACAGCGTGGTCATTTCCTTTCAAAATAATGATAAAGATTTAAGTTTATTAACTTCTTTTCTAAAAAGTTTGAGGTACGGGGAGAAGTACTTGGGGAAAATTGATGACATAGACATCAAAATCTTGACAGAGCTAATCAAAGACGCTAGCTTATCAGTCCCAAGACTCAGCAAGAAAATTAATGTAAATTCCTCAGTCGTATACAGCAGAATCAAGCGGCTGATCAAACGGAATATAATAAAGAGATTTACGGCGGAAATAAATGAGGAGAAGCTAGGCTACTTTGTGACGGTAGTCACAGGTCTGAATATTGATTCAAGATTTAGTGAGACGATTATGAAAGACCTGACAGAGCTACCTGAAGTAAGACAAATAATTGAGGTGACAGGCAGGTTCGACCTAATTGTCGAGGCGAAATCTCGTTCCCTAGAAGAATTGCACGAGGTAGTCTCTTCAAAGATCGGCCGCATAAAAGGCGTCCTCCACACTGAAACCTTTATCGAAATGAAGAAGATATGGCGCGAACAAAAGTACGTCCTTCCCAATGTACGCGCATGAGCCTTAACCATGTTTATACGCTGCCTCTCAAGTGAAACCTCCTTTTGCTAGCTCAATAAGAAATGAGCGGGTCGGGCGGGATTCGGACCCGCGACCCCCGGGTTAAAAGCCCGATGCTTTAGGAGCATTCCCATGCTCTACCTGTCTGAGCTACCGACCCACTAAGCGACAACCTTTGGAAGTTAAGGGATTTTGCCGCTCTAACAGTCCCAATTCGTCATCCATTATCAGCTTTGCGCTCTCTTCTTTGAAGAGAAATCATGATAATATGAGGCGCCGGCACCACCGCTTCGCGAGACCTTCCGGACCTCACTAACACGATGGCGGTGACGGGTTTAACTTCCGGGTTCGGAACGAGACCGGGTGGGACCCCGCCCCTATGGCCGGCTGAGTTATTATCGTTCGTCTAGCTTACTTAACCTTTATCGATATATGAAATCTGTGTTTAGTTAATCACAAAGGAGGAACTCGATAGCCGTAAAGACTCTCTGCCATCTTGCTCAGGCTATTGAACAGATAATTAGGTGTTTCAGCAAACAATCGTTCTCTCGTGGCAAAACCTTCTGAAATAGCAGCTGAGCTAACTCCTGCCGCTTTAGCTGCCAAGATATCTTCAGGTGTATCCCCTACATAGAGAACCTCGTGTGGTTCAACCTTAACCTTCTTTATTACCCCAAGAATCAGAAATGGCGATGGCTTCATCATATCTTTTTGAGTACTAAAGGCAGTAATATCGAAATAGTTTTGTACACCAAACTTCACCAATTCGCGCATAACTCGAGCTTCTTGGCCATTTGAAACTAATGCAATCTTGTTTTTTGATTCTTGTTTTAGGTAAGATAATACAGGTCGAACATCAGAATATAGCTGTGGATTGTACCCTTTGTAGAACTCTATCCAGAGTCGATCTGCTTCCGGCCAGTCTTTTTCATGTATCCCCATCCTTTCGTAGAAGGTGTACCATCTAGAGCTCCCTTTACTCCTCAGGAAGTCCATGGTCACTGGAGGAAGGTCGAAATTATCCAAGATTCGATTATAGACTTTGAGAACTTGCACTCGTGAATCTAGAAGTACACCGTCCCAATCGAAAGCGATCACTTTTGTCATCTAAATCAGCAGGTAACATTGAGGATTTTTCTGCATCGTGTATAGTGTTTTCACATTAGTATTTTCACATTGTCAAGATCCGTAACATCTTAGGGATTCGAGGCTGCTTTATTGACCAAGTCTATAATGTATGTTTCCAATCACGTTGACTTTTTCGTGCCATGACTAAGATTGCGAAGGAGATCGTGACTAGATTCCATGACCTTGAGGAATATTTCATCTCCTAGAGACGAATTGGTTTCCTCGTACATTGAATCTCCAGGCTCTATCCATTCCTACTCTAATTCCAATGCGAGGAGAGGAATCAATGTTGATCTCTTTGTAGCTTTTATCCTCAGTTATGAACAGCTTCCTTGATCTCGTAAGATCGACCCCACTCATTTTGATTCCTATATTAAGAGCTTTTGTTAGTCTTCCTGGACCAGCCATTAATTGCCGCGTATCCTGAATTCCACGGTTCTTTTTCATTAATGCAATTCCATCCAAAGGCTCTAGTGCTCTTATTAGCGCAGCCCCCGGAACGCCAACATCGTGAGCGACTACGTTAAGGCAGTAGTGGGTTCCATAGATGAAGTAAATGTAAGCACATCCTGGTCTTCCAAACATTACAGAATTCCGCGACGTCTTATTTCGGTGGGCGTGGCTAGCTGGATCCTCCTTTCCTCCATAGGCTTCGACCTCGACTATACGGCCTGAGAGAAGCTGGGAGTCCGACTCGTGTATGACCACCTTTCCAAGCAAAGCTTTGGCTACATCAGCTGTTTCTCTTTGGTAAAATTCCAAAGGAAGGGGAACAAGTGGTCGGTGCATTGGTTATCGACTTCGATTTCTTTTTTCGTAATCTTAACAGAAGAAAACGACGAATATTATTTGATCCCATAATTTACAATTACTCCATGTTAGAAAATTTTCATAAACTAGACACATTGCCATACCATGCCTCCAAAAGACGTCTATATGGCCGTCGGCGTTCTTTCCCAAAACGCTTTATTGGCTTGGTTAAATGTCTCTGGGATCGAGGAGGTGGAAGGTAAAAGCCAGGGGCTATGTTCCTTGGTTGGGTGACTCTAAGTTTAGGTATAGGCGGAACGCGGGCACGGCATTTGCGACATCGAAGCCCTTGGCGATAACCCATAGAAGTCATGCTGCCTCCACAGACAAGGCAAAGAGGGTTGAATGTCCTATAGACCGGTATACATTCTTCTACTAGTAGAAACTCCAGATTTAGGACCAAAGCATCAGTACTGCTCGCGGGTCGAATGCCGCCTCCAACTTGAACTCTATCGCCTTTTTCGAGCAATAATACTTTTTGACGTAAGGAATCTGATGGTTCATATGCTGCACATTTCAGCGATCCCAGTTTTGTAGAAAGCTCAAAAAAGACGTGGCCCCCACGCTCAATCCGTGGATGATCCATTACCGTACCGCGAACACTACCAGCCTCGTGTGGCTGTAACCCTTTGAGCGTTTGTAAATGTTCAGATGTCCCCTGATTGCTCCTATAGATTACATATCCTTGCACTTGCTCATCCAAATCTAACATCCGGATGGCATTCATAAGGCTAGATGGAGTTTCGCCTCTAATGCCTAGAAGTACTGGATCTGGTCCCCGCGGAGCAATTAATATTCGTGACGACTTCGGATCCGAATTATTGAATGTACTAGAGCGGAAGACCGAGTCCATCTCGAAGACCGAAGCTTTACCTATTTTACGAAGAAAGCCCCAATTTTTGGGGTGTCTATAACAGATTAACTCAAAAGTGTGATCTTCATTGAGAGGATTTCCTATAGCAGCAACTGCACCTATCAACCCTCTTCCACCGTTAGTTGAAAAGGATCTCAGATGCAATTGTTTAATCAAATCTCGAGCTCTTGATATAGAGAGGACAGTCTGCAAGGCTTCTTGAGAAAAAATTCTTAGCATGGAAGGGATCCTGTCCCCTATGAAGAGGACAAGACCGGGTTCAGGTTTTTGGTTTAATGGATCAGTGGGTAATAACGAATTTCGTAGAATCCATTTTGCTGCTGCAAAAGCTTTCTCAGGCGCTGGAACTTTGAACCGTAATGCTATCGCTGCGTTTCCACGTGTTTTATAGGGGATGTTAGGATTTAGCCTAATCAGATTCGGATAGTCAGTAAACTGTGCGCCTAATTTACCTAGCTTTTCTATAATTAACGAAGCGATGTATGTGGTACATCCCCCAGCTTGGCTATCAGTATCATCGATTCCAAGATGGCATTGCAAAAGGTAGTGTTAGCTCTCTACTACTATCATGGTTAAGGTAGATCTTACCTTCTCTAATCGACGAATCTTCCAGGTAATAGTCTCTTTCACTTTTTCCATTGATGGACCCTCTATCTTTGCGACAATGTCATAGACGCCGTAGACTACGAAGACTTCTTTCACGTTCTCGATACTTCTCAGCTCTTTGACTAGATCTTCCTCTGCTCCAAGGTCTGCATTGATAAGGACAAAGGCCATTGACAAGATGAACGACAAGTAGCGGGTTTACGTTACTCTATTAAATATTCTGTTGAATTGCTTATATTTACTAAGTAATTATGTAAAGAAATCTGTAATATTTGGGGAAGGGTTGGTTACCTAGTCTAGTCTTAATATGATTTCCTGGACTAACAACTCAGAAGCGGTACTAACGATGATAAGAAAGAATGGTGGTTTTTTATTAATTGGGAAACATTACCCAAGTGCTTGAATACCTGTTCACTCTTTAGAGAGACTGGTTCTTTCCTCAGAATTGATCTAGATATTCCATTGTTTCACGAATTGTAATGACGTCTGCTCCCCGTATGTGAAGATCACACAAATTAGATTTATGAGGAATGAGGCCTTTTCCGTCACCAACGCATTCCTCAGGGAGAATAGTTCGATAACCCAAGCTATATGAATCAGTAGCACTGGCTCTGACGCAACCTCCAGTATGACAGCCAGTTATGATAAGAGTATCGACTCTCATTCGGTTTAGGTAAAGCGCCAAGTCCGTACCAATAAACATTGAATTCGTCTTCTTCGTAATGATTACGTCGTCGTCTTTGGGTTCCAATTTATCGATCACTTCTACACTATCTGTTCCCACAATATGTCCGGTCAACGTAGTCATTTTGTTTGGCACAAAATCCTTCATATCTGCTCTGAAACCTATAACACTGTAAAACAGTGGAATATGTTTCTCTCTTGCCTTCTCTAGAAGGATTGCAGTATTCTGAATTGCTCTTCCTATAAGACCAGTTTCTCGAATGTTCTTCTGGAAGTCTATAATTAGAATAGCAGGGGTCTTTCCAAAACCCAGTCGTTTAGATGGAATAGCATAGTCAATAAAATATTCCACAAGCCATTCGTCAATGAAGTTGGGTTTTCGTGGTTCCTCAACGTTAACGAGAGTCAATGGATCCAATTTCGGACAACTACTATAACCTATAAGCAATTCCTTGCGCCACTCTGTTTGGTTTATTGCTTTCCTTGGTGGAGGGCTTTTTATCTAGCATTATGATATCAAGGGGTTAGTGTGACCACTAACTGGTTAAGATAGAAAAAACAAGGCATCATTACCTGCCCAATTCTCCTGATCACATAACGCGTCAAATGCTTAATGAGATTGGTGTTAGCTCAATTGAGGAACTCTTTTCAGATATTCCAGAACACCTTCGTCTGTCTAAACCTCTGAAACTACCCCCCTCTTCAACTGAGTGGGAATTATCTAGTAATGTTGAGAAAATCCTCAACAAAAATAGAACATATCCAGAATATCCTTGTTTTCTTGGGGGAGGCATAGCACCACATTATGTCCCCGCTGCAGTGGATGCGATCACGTCGAGATCTGAGTTCTACACTGCGTACACTCCGTATCAACCTGAAATAAGTCAAGGAATGCTTCAGACCCTTTTTGAGTATCAGAGCCTTATTTGTGATATTACAGGCATGGATGCCGCCAACTGTTCCATGTATGATTGGGCGTCCGCATTAGGGGAAGCGGCCAGGATGGCGGTAAGAGTAAAACGCAAACGAAATATTGTTGTCTCAGCCTCATGTGGTCCCGAACGTCTTGATGTTCTTCAGATCTATTGCAAACCTCTAAGCATAGAGATCAAGGTAGCAGATTTTGACTGGCAGACCGGAGAGTCGAGTACAGAGAAAATACTAGACCTTTTTGATGACAATACAGCAGCAGTTTACATTGAAAATCCAAATTTCTTTGGAGTAATCGAGACGCAAGGGGCGTCGTTAGCAGAGGAGATCCATTCACGGGATGCTCTAATGATCGTAGGGATCGATCCGATTTCTCTTGGAGTCCTAAAGTCTCCTGGTGATTATGGAGCAGATATTGTAGTTGGAGATGGACAGTCAATTGGACTTCACATGAACTTTGGGGGACCTACTATTGGGGTCTTCGCGGCACGCGGAGACTTATCATTCCTGCGCGAAATGCCTGGCAGAATAATCGGTCTAACTTCCACTCAAGAAAATGGTCAAAGGGGTTTCAGTATGATCCTTCAAACGCGCGAACAGCACATCAGGCGAGAGGGAGCTACATCTAATATCTGTACGAACCAATCACTATTAGCAGTAAGTGTAGCTGCATATCTTTCACTTATTGGAGGTGAAGGCCTTAGGAAGATCGGTGCAAAAATTCTTTCAAATTCCCATCTAGCAGCTGAACAAATCGCGTCCCTGGATGAAGTAAAATCCCCGCTGTTCACGGGAGCGTTCTTCAAAGAGTTTGTAGTCGAGGTTTTAGGGAAGAAGGAAAAACAAAGGACTACGACAGACCTACATCTACGGCTAGGCCTTAGAGGTATCCACGCAGCATATCCTCTGGGACAATATTTCAAAGGCCTTAAAGATTCTGCCCTCTTTTGTGTAACTGAGATTCATAAGAGAGAAGAAATCGAGCAATTAGTTCTTGCATTGTCTTCAGAACTAAGAGATTAGGATGTTTGATGATTATGACCACCCGTAATCACTACCAACAAGCAATCTGGAATGAACCTCTCTTGATTGAGCAGAGCCAGAAAGGGAGACTGGGACATTCCCTTCCTAGAATAGAAGGAACAGAAGAAAAAAAGGCCCTGAATTGTATACCTGAACTCATGAAAAGAGAAAATGACCTAGACCTGCCTTCCCTATCAGAACCTCAAGTTGTCAGGCATTTTACTCGTCTCTCTCAGATGAATTTTGCTGTCGATCTAGGAATGTATCCTCTTGGCAGCTGTACGATGAAATACAATCCAAAGATCGCAGAATGTCTTGCAATAAACCCTAAGATCACGAGAAGTCATCCCAACCAATCTCCTGAAACTGTCCAGGGAATTCTGAAAATCCTGTACGAGCTTTCTAAGATGCTAGAAGAGATTAGCGGTGCTAAGCGGGTATCTCTTGCACCAGCTGCTGGTGCCCAGGGAGAATTTGTGGGCGCCCTAATAATGCAGAAGCGAAACCAAGAGAGAGAAGAAAATGACCGTAATGAAATGTTAGTTCCCGACTCCGCGCATGGAACAAATCCAGCAAGTGCAGCAAACGCGGGATTCAACGTTGTTAAAATCCCCTCTGATACAGAAGGACTGGTTGACGTTAAAGCAGTCGAGAACATAGTTTCCAAACATACTGCTGGAATGATGCTCACAGTTCCCAACACTTATGGTCTATTCGAGAAGAACGTTGAGCAAATCGCGGGAATAATCCATGATGCTGGAGGACTCATGTACTATGATGGAGCAAATATGAACGCACTCCTTGGTCGAGTCAGACCTTGTGACCTGGGATTTGATATAGTGCATTTGAACCTTCACAAGACTTTTTCTACTCCTCATGGCGGTGGAGGTCCCGGAGCTGGTCCAGTAGCAGTAGTGAAAGAGCTTGAGGAATTTCTTCCTATTCCTCTTATTGAACATGATGGTGAACGTTATTTTTTTGACGAGTCTAACATGCCAAAAAGCATCGGAAAGATCAAAGATTTCTATGGAAACATAGGAGTGCTTTTTAGAGCATATGTATACATCATGATGTTAGGGGAAGAAGGGCTCAGACAAGTTTCGGGACAGGCTGTCTTAGCTGCCAACTACCTACTGCAAAAACTATCGAAAAAGTCATATGATCTCCCTTACAACCAAGGACTACCCAGAAAGCACGAGTTTGTGGTTAGTGCTAAACCATTACGAGATAAAGTCGGAACACGAGCAACTGATCTAGCAAAGTCTCTACTTGACGATGGATTGCATGCCCCAACGATCTATTTCCCATTGACCATCCAAGAAGCTATGATGATAGAGCCAACAGAGACTGAGGCTGTGGAAAATCTAAATACGTATGCTGGAGCCCTGAATCGTATTGGAGAAATAGCACTCAGTAATCCAAATGAATTAAGAGCTCGACCCAAATTCACAACAGTCGGCAGACTAAATGAAGTCCAAGCCTCACATCCTCGCAGTATTAGCTTGAATTGGCGGAAAATACGCATTGCAAGTACGTCAAACACGTAATGTAGCGGTGTAAGATGTGATCCCTAGGCTTTGTGTTTTGTACTATCTTTTCATATCCAGATAATTATAAGAAATTGATCATGACGACTAGAAAAGATGACAATTCACCTTCGCAAGAGGGACAGAGCTCAGTAACTGTGAAATATTTTGCGATTATGCGGGAAATTACGGGAATGAAGGAGGAAATTATAGTTCTTGGCCCGAGGATAACTATAGAGCAAGCAATCAAAAAGATAGTTCAGACACATGGATCTAAGCTTGAGGAGTTTGTCTTTAGAGATGATCGCTTGAGGGAAGGTCTGACAATACTAGTGAATGGTCAGACGGTCGAGGAAGATAAATTTGGCCTGGTTGTTCTCAAGGGAGGAGACGAGATTGTAATTCTTCCTCCAATTGGCGGTGGCTCGCAGTGATGATTCTCAAGTGACTGACAAGACTCCTAGTATTCATCTTGAGAGCTATGGATGCAGTGCAAGTCTATCTGATTCTGAGATCGTCAAAGGAATACTAAGTGACGCTAAGTTCCATGTAGAAAGACATGGTGACATTCATAGTCAATATACAAGTCCTGATCTCAATATCATCATTACTTGCACGGTGAAAACTGCCACTGAGCAAAGAATGTTACATCGAATTCGAGAGCTCTCAAAGACTGGTAAGCCGTTAATTGTAGCCGGTTGTTTACCGAAAAATGAAAAGGAGATCATTGAGAAACTAGATCCATCAGCTTCGATGATTGGGCCTCGTTCTCTAGAAAAAACTCTGGACGTCGTTCATGGTAGTCTGAATGGCAAAAGAATTCTTCATCTTGAAGATGATCTTAGGCCTAAGCTTCTCCTTCCAAAGGTTAGAACCTCAAAAGTCATAGATGTAATACAAGTAGCTACAGGTTGCCTGAGTCACTGCTCATTCTGTGCAACAAAGTTGGCAAAGGGACATCTCTCCAGCTTCTCCCCCAAAATGGTCGTCAAACAAGTTCAGACAGCTGTGAATACGGGGTACAAAGAGATTTGGCTAACTTCTACAGATAATGGACCGTATGGTCATGACATAGGTACCAATATGGCTTATCTCGTAACTGCTGTTACTCACAGTAAAGGAGACTTCCTCATAAGGGTAGGAATGATGAATCCGCTCTTTATCATGAAGATTCACCATAACCTAATAGAAGCTTATCGCAGTCCCAAAGTTTTCAAATTTCTTCACCTCCCAGTTCAGAGTGGTAGCGATGAAATTCTTCGTTCGATGTCGCGAGGCCACAGTGCTGAAGATTTTCTCGATATAGTATCTGCTTTTCGAAACAAATTTCCGAAGATAGCTCTAAGCACAGATATTATTGTGGGTTTTCCAGGAGAGACGGAAGAGGACTTTGAATCTTCGGTTAATCTACTAAAAACAGTTCATCCAGATACAGTCAATCTCTCTCGATTTAGCCCTCGGATGGGAACTAGAGCTGCCAAAATGGTCCAAGTGCGTCCTGAGATTATAAAGGAACGAACGCAGTCGCTTCATAAGATCGTGCGAGCTATTTCGCAGAAACAAAATGATCAATGGTTAGGTTATGAAGGATCTGTGCTCATTGATGAGAAGGTACGGGGAGGATTTATTGGGCGAAACTTTGCGTATAAGCCTGTTTTCTTGCAATTGTCGTCAAGGGACATGCTTGGCATGAAAGTCAAGGTCAAAGTCATGTCAACATCAAGCAATTGTCTTATTGGAACTGTGAAGAATGAAGATTGTGTGAAAACAGATTCAGCATCGGTTAAACCTTTTCAGTCGCATGGCAATTAAGTGATTCTTTACAGAAGAACGTCTAATGAATGCCTCCACATGGGAGAGTCCCTCAAGTGAACCTACAAAGATGGTATCATCAGAAAAGACGATCTGCATCGGTATAGGTACTGCTGGTTGCCGGATTGGAACGGAAATTGTAAGCGCTAAAGTTCCTATTCATCAGTTCCTTATGGTGAGTACCGATAAGGAAGATTTCTCTGATTCTCAACAGGCTGATAAGATTCTGGTTGATCTCCCTTTTCGAGGGAGAATGTCTGTCAGTTCCGTTCGCGGATTAGCTCACAGCCACCTCAATCAAATTCGAAATATGCTTAGCGACGCAGGTGTAGTTATCATAGTTTCAGGTCTTGGCGGAACGGTTGGATCTGCTCTTACTCCAGCAATAAGCCAAATAGTTCATGATTGTGGAAAAATGTTAGTTGCAGTCGTAGTTATGCCCTTCAAGTTCGAGAAAAGTCGCCACTTCTACTCTGCACTTTCTTTGAATAAACTGAAGAAATTGGCAGATGCGGTCATTGCAATTGATAATGATATGTTCTTAGAATACTCACCGCGGACACCTCTTTTGTCAGCATATGCAGCCATAAACACCAAGATAGTGGCAGCGCTCAGTGCGCTCCTTACATCTACGACTAATGGACCTCAGAATGTTGGGTTAGCCAAGGTTGCAGAAACGAACTCTTCTACAGGCTATTCTGTCCTAGGCCTTGGTTCCTCCACAGCACTCAATCGAGTAGAAGCAGCAGTTATGGAAGCTATCCAATCTGTTGGCCAAATTGGAAATATCGATGATGCGGAGAGTGCGATTCTTCATCTTTCAAGCGATGCGTCGATATCTACTGCCGACGTGGCCAGTTCTGTGGCCCACGTACATTCACTACTGGGACGCGGAAAGGTTGGAGTACAATACGGCTTGAGTACAAATAGTAAATCAAGTACGACTGCTGTTCTTCTAGCTTCTGGATTAAGTAGAACCAAGTTCGACAGTTACGATCCTTTATCCGAGGTTTTGAAGGGCAAAGAGATTGATGATAGCATGGATTCATTCGTCGATGAAAGTCTACCCCGACTTACCTTGCTCGAGTGAAGAAGAGTCTTTAGAGACGCCCTCGGTCTCGGAATCTGTCACTGTATCCTTTACTTCAGCTTGTGAAGCTGGCTTTGATTCCTTTACTTCAGCTTGTGAAGCTGGCTTTGATTCCTTTATTGTTGTTTTATTATCAATTGGTAGATGAGAAACTGTAACAATACCGTCTTCTCCCTTATCCATCTTAACAGTAATTCGGCGCGGAGGTTTTTCGATTCCTCGACTCCAGATCTCTTCGCTAAGGCCCTGGTCGATTTTTACTTCTGAAGATTTCATATGTCGCATCGCGAATTCGCGAATCATGTTAATGGCTCGCTTGGTCCGATGTCGTCGTGGAGATACCCACGCACGACCTAAGGGGACTGTGTAAATCCTGGAGGTAGAGGTCTTCTCTTGTGACGACATTACTTCACCTTCAACTTTTTCCGCCGCCACATTCTTCTTTTTGGATTAGTACGCACTTTCCGCTTCGTCCGAACAGTAACCCATGTAGGGACTGGAGAGTTTTGTCTATTTTTTGACATGAGTCTCTTCTTAACGCCACCGGGGAGTCGTGATGTCATTTCTATTACACCCACTTTATCTTGAAATCTCGTTTTGGTTGTTGAAATGAGGACAATAGCTCCTTAAGCTCGTCGTCGTTAATCGGACGCTTAACACGGCCTGTACTCGCTAGTTGCATTAATTGACTTTCTATGCTCTTGGCAATTTCTGGTTTAACAATCCTTACGTTGTTAAGTCGATCGCGAGCATCAGATGTTAATAGAACTCTAAGCATTTGTTCTCTGATCAGACGTTGTTTCTCTACCTCTTCGTTTCTCTGAGGCTGATTGTCGGCTCCAGATGTGGTTTCCAACTATGTAACCCTCGCACCCATTTCGCAAGTTGTTATGAATACTTCTCTAGTCTAGGATCTACTTTCGCCAGTGTTTTAAATATCTCGTTACTCAGTCGATCAAGAAAGCTTCTTCCTCGAGAGGTGACCGTCCTTCCTTTGCTAGCTTCTTTGGCAACTAGTCCCGCTCCTTCCAGTTGTTGAAGAACTTCTGCTATTGCGGAACCACCTGCATTCCGATGGTGTTTCGCAGCGTAGCTCACTCTCCAGCTACCTCCATACTGTGATCGAAGATCTGTATGCCCGATAGGGCCATGGAGATAAATTTTGCGCAAAATAGAGGCAGAACGAGTGTACCACCAATCTTTATCCTGGGGAGGGCGTTGGACATGAGAGCCCGTCTTAACATAGCTCGCCCATCCAGGACTATTCACTTGTGGATACTTGCGCCGAAGTTCTTCGGCCAGTCGCTTGATCAATATATTCGCGGGAACGTCTTGTACCGTAGCCAAATGTCTTCCCTAACGGAAGTAACTAATTTCTTCGGTCTCATAAGGGTTCCGACTGTAATCATTATTGGTATTATTGATTTCTGAGACCAACTTCGTCTAACCTGTTAGAAAGACTTTGGGATTATTATAGCCCTTAGAATATTTTTCGTGAAATATGTCCGCATCGTATACATGTTGTTAGCAGTGATTTTGGGTGATTGTGAATTCGAATCCGAGAATTTATTCCAGGAACTATCAATTTTTTACACCCACGACAGAAGAGTCGTCGTTGCTCATAAGGAAGACGGAGATTATATTTTAGGCAAATTCTTCTCGCAATTTCTGCCTGTCTACTTGCTATGATGATATCCCTATGAGCGTAATCTACAGAGTTGGTGAGAAGAATATCAACGCGTTGTCTAGCCGAATCTCTTAATCTAGCTTTCCTCCCACGCATTGATTAAGCACCGCTCGATTATCTTGTTAGGATAACCAGTTGGAGGAGTTAATCTTTGTGTTAGTTGAAGCTGCTCTAGAAACTCTTCCAAGGGAAATGTGGTCATTGCCAAGTATTCAACGTTATGTTAGAAAGAAACGAAAGAATCCAAATCACGTCCTACTCGATCGGAGCTTTCATCATGGTGGAATGCTACAACTCAAAGATGCTGAACGACGTGGCAGGCCTGATCTGGTCCACTTTTCTTTGTTAGAGGCCAACGATACGCCTCTCTTTTTCACAGCTAAGCTTCAAATCTACGTTCACACTTACAACGATTTTGTTATCGCCTTCGACAAGAATATCAGATTACCGAAAAGCTACCACCGTTTCGCAGGACTAATTGAGCAAGCTTTTGAAGAAAGCACTAGACAAGATCTAATCTCTGGAGTTAACTCATCTAGACTAATTCAGATTCGGTCTCAAACTTTTGAAGAACTAGTTATGCAAACTTCTCCTTCTGTTGTCATTGGACTCACTACCCATGGAAAATTGATTTCTGGATCTCAACTATCTCAAGAAGTTATTTCAAGTCAAAAACCAATGATCGCTGTTGGCGGTTTTCCAAAGGGACATTTCACGAGCAGAATTAGTAATTATCTAACCTCCGAGAGATCAATCCATCCCTCATCCCTTGGGGCACATGTGGTAACCGCTCGGACAATATATGACATTGAAAAAGCACTCAGATAGTGATAGAGAAACTTAGTAGATTTTGCTACCTACGTATTTCTTGAATCATCCCGTTCACCAACAACGCGGCCAACTGAGTAGTATAGACCCTTACCGGGACCAGATCCATAGTAGTACAGAGGTTTCATTCTTTGCAATCTTTCGTCAAGACGTAGCTTTGAGATCTCTTCGTCAGCAGTAAGAGCTACAATCCTACCGAAAATAAGATCGGTTTGACCACCATAATCATCAATCTTTATCAGTTGACACTCGAAGTGAGCTTTGCATTCTCTAACTGAGGGTGATTTGACCTTCAGTGACGGTATTGAGGTCATCCCTGAAGCATCAAATTTGTTAAATGATGGTCCCTTTTCTACTGACAATGCAGAGACCTTATCGACATCTCCTTCAGACGGAATGTTAACTACGAAGTCTTTAACTTCGGCTATGTTGAGGTACGTGCGTTTTTGTTTTTTCCCGAGAGAGATTTTTCCTGTGTGGCCTCCGATCCCAACTACTATAACCTGTGGATAGCTAGAGATATAACTGTAGAATTGATTTAGTGAGAATGGAGCCACGTTAGGAAGTCCCTGACGATCTATTGATGAGATCAGAACTACAGGAGATGGAGGCCAGAACATATGAGCTGCATATTTATCCTCGTCAGAAATTTCGACCTTTGTCATGTCTTGTAGCTGGATTTTAGGCCATTTAAATTAATGGCCTAAAATAATTACATATCGAATTTCAAGCTCCTTATGAAAAGATAAACAACCAACGGAAGGAAGATTCTCTTTCTTGCATTGGCCAAGTTGTCTTAAGAAGAACTCTCCACAAACTTGTAAACGTCAACAGATGTGAAAAATCCTTAAAACTCATGCAAGTGTTGATACGCTTCGAGGATTCCAAACAGCCAAAAATGCGGTCGTCGTCCAGTCTGGCCTAGGACATCAAGTCGGCGACGGCGTGTAGGCCTTCCAAGCTGACGACCCGGGTTCAAATCCCGGCGACCGCACCATCTAGAATTCTACTGAAGTCGCTGAATTCAACTAAGATGTTATGCAACGTAGATAATGTATTCAATCAACTTCTCCTATCAGTTCAGCTCCATCATTCTATCTATGGCAACCTTAGCCTTTGTTGCGATCGAAGGTGAAACTTTTACTTCATATACTTGCTTCTTAAGGGAATGGAGTACTTTATCGATGGTAATTGTCTTCATGTATTGACATATTGCGCCATCAGCTGCAGGATAGAATGATTTCTGTGGACTTCTCTTGCGTAACTGATGAAGAATTCCTGTTTCAGTAGCAATAATGAACTCCTTTGCCGGTGATTCCTTTGAATAAGATATCATTCTACTTGTAGATAAAACATGAGTGTTCTTCAATGGTACATCGCCTTCAGCTAAATAGTAAAGAGAGGAATTACCACAGCCGCATTCGGGGTGGATCAGGAACTCTGCATTAGGATAAATAGCTCGTTTTGTTATTATATCGTCTGGAAGAATACCAGCATGAACATGGCATTCTCCAGGCCAAAGGTGTAACCGTCGTCCTGTCTTTGAAGCTACATAGGATCCCAAGAAGAGATCTGGAACAAAAAGAATCTCTTTCTCTTTTGAAATTGACTCAATAACTTTGATGGCATTAGTCGAGGTGCAACAATAGTCACTTTCTGCTTTTACATCTGCAGTGGTATTTACGTAAGATACAACTATGGTTTTAGGGTGCTTTCGCTTCCATAATCTTAGCTCTTCAACGTTGATGGAAGATGCAAGAGAACAACCGGCGCGCGTATCCGGAATGAGGATTTTTTTCTCAGGACAAAGAATTGACGCGGTCTCTGCCATAAAGTGCACACCACAGAAGATTATCAATTTGTTGTTTACCCGGGTTGTCGTTTGGGAGAGGCCCAGAGAGTCATCAACATGATCGGCGATGTCGTGAATCTCTGGAATTTGATAATTATGAGCCAGAATTAGTGCCCCGTGTTGACGCTTGAGTTTTGATATCTCCTGTAACATCTTTTCTGAGTTAGATACGAGTACAGATGTTTGCGTCATCTAGTCGTACTTTTTCATAATATAGCATAGAGAATTTAATATTAAAGTTCACGGCAAGAATAACGTCTAGAACGGCTAAGCTGAACGTTTTTTGCCAGTTTCCACGTAGTTGGTTGAAATGTAGAGGTAATCTGCGAAGGCATTACGAAGTTTAGAGAATAGAGAAGATCTTCTATGTCATACACAGATTATCAAGAAGTGCAGATATGTCAGCAACGGGCTCTCCACTAGGACCAGACACCTGTTGTTTTGCAGGAGGGGTCTTCAAATAATTTGGGAGTCGCTCAGCAACACGCTCTTCATATGTTGGAATAGTTTCATTACTATAAAATAGTCCAATCGGTATTTCGTCGCCTAGCTGGTTCCCGAGTGAGTTCACTTCTTGCATTTTCTTATTCAATTCATCAGCATCGCCTGAATGAATCGATGGATCGTAGCCTTTCTCTTCAATTCTATAAACCCGGGGCATGGCTTTACCTGTAGCGGGGTCTTTCCGATCTTGTCCACCATGCCATTCCATCGTGTTAATGTCGTTATAGGTAGGACATGGTTGGAGTATGCTTATAAAAGCAGAACCGCGGTGATTGATTCCTTTCTTAATCAGTTCTTTCAGTTGTCGTACATCGTATGAATATCCACGCGCTATGAAAGTGTAACCAGAAGCCATTGCCAAAGTAATTGGGTTGATGGCTTCGTTTATATTTGGTCCTGAGAGAGATTTAGTCTTCAGACCGAGCGACAGTGTAGGGGAAGCTTGTCCCTTCGTTAGGCCATAGACCCCGTTATCGAACATTATATAACAAATATCGACGTTTCTCCTTCCAGCGTTAACCATATGTCCAGCACCGATGCCCATGCCATCGCCATCTCCTCCCGCTGCGATTACTTCGAGACTGGGGTCTGCAAGCTTAGCTCCAATTGCGTATGGGAGTACTCGGCCATGTAGAGTATGTATTCCATAGGTATTGATATAGTGAGGGATTTTCCCCGAACAGCCTATTCCTGAAAATACCGCTACCCTATGGGGCTCTAAATCCATCTCAGCCAAAGACATTTGGATCGCGTTCAGTACCCCAAAGTCTCCACATCCGGGGCACCAGTCATTGTGGACTGAAGTCTTCAGGTCAGTCAGCTTAAGTGCCATGTGTCAGCACCAGTCTTTTCGGGGCGTCATACTTAACCAGTTTCTTTATTGAATCGCAGACTTCATCTTGAGAAATTGGCCTCCCGTTATATTTGACGACGTGATGGTCTATTGCTATTCCTGTTGATTCTCGTATCCACCCTGCTAGTTGTGCTGAGTAATTCATTTCGATCCCGATGGTTTTTTTGGCCCGACTCAGAACGCTAATTATATTCTCTGATGGAAGTGGATTTATCATACGGATTTGTAGGAAGTTGACGTGAATGTTTTCGTCATTTAGAGCGTCCATCGCATCAATTATCGCACCCTTGGGCGAACCCCAGCTAACAATTGTCACATCTGACTCTTCATTCCCATGAAGAGTCAGACGCTCCTGGATTGGAACTTCGTGATCGATTGTTTCTAGCTTCTTCATTCGCTTATCCATCATCCTAACTCTTACGACCGGGTCTTCTGTTATGTGTCCATATTCGTCGTGTTCATCGCCAGTATTCCAGAAGACACCTCCTTTCGTGCCTAAGAGGGTTCTGGGCGAAATACCGTCTTCTGTGAAAAGAAAGCGCTTGTATGTCTTATCACCAGAAGAAAGATTGTTGAGATTTTCTCCATTGGTTATAGCGCCTCTATCGATCCTTATCCCTGAGAGGTCAAACATAGGGTAAGTGGCGGTACTGTTAGCTAGGGTCTTGTCAATTAGGTGGATTACAGGAAGCTGGTATCTTTCAGCATAGTTAAATGAATGAACGGCGTCGTAGAAACATTCTCTCTGGTCCCCTGAGGCAAGAATTATTCTTGGAAATTCGCCCTGCCCGGCATGAAGTGCAAATCGTAGGTCTCCCTGTTCTTGTCTTGTGGGCATCCCAGTGCTAGGACCACCGCGCTGATAATAGGTAATGACAACAGGCACCTCATTAATTCCTGCCCAGCCCATGCCCTCTACCATAAGACAGAAGCCAGGCCCAGATGTTGACGTAGAAGAGCGAGCACCGGAGAGAGCTGCACCAATAGCAGCAGTAATGGCAGCGGTTTCGTCTTCTGTCTGGAGAACTAAGACCGAACCCCCATTCTTTTCCAAGTAGGTCGTTTTCTCCACATTGGAACTATCACTTAATCTTCTGGGATTGATCTTGAGTATTTGATTTGCCTCTAGATAGTCGCTTTCGTCACTGGCAGGACTAATTGGATAGTATGTCTGAACTCTGCAACCGCCCACTAGCTTTCCGAGAGCCGTTGCTTGGTTGCCCTGCAGAAAAACTCGTTTTTCTTCCGTCTGGACTTTCTTCAGCTTATATTGAAAGCCGCTCGCATATTTTCCTTTAACATAATCGTAAGCACTTTTTCCGACTGTCATATTTAGTTGAATGATCTTTGATTTTCCATGAAATGTTCGACTTATTGCGCTGTCTAGAACACTTAGATCAAATTCTAGAAGGCCAAAGGAAGCGGCCACAGCCATTGTATTCATCATTCTGGTGAGATTACTCAGTTTCGGTTCTCCCAGTGTACTTGCTGCTTCTTTCAGTAAGTCGCCGTATGGAATTGCATAGATGTGAACGCCGTTCCTCCTTGATGCTTCAAGTATTCCATTAACGGAATGTTCTAATTTATTATTATCCAAATATGTCACTAGATCTTCTAATACTCGGTGTTCTAGAGTTGGTATGTCTGTAAGTTTCACATTTGAAAGCTCTGAATTGTATATTATTCCTCCATCTACATTCACGCTCAGAGCATGCCGAATCACGGTCTCAGCATCAAATGTTGCTAGAAGGTCTGGCTTAGAGAGAGGAGAGTGTATGATCTTTTGGTGTACTCGTACCATGAAATAGCTGTGCTCACCCTTAATGTTAGAATAGTACTCTCGGTTTCCGTAGCCATAAAGCCCGCCTAAGGTGCAAGCCCTGCCAAAAAGTAAGGCGGAAGAGTCGACGCCTGTTCCTTGAGAACCACCTATCATCCAGGTGAGTTGATTGTTTGTCATTGTTGTGTTAGTCCGTTAACTTTAGATTGCCTTTGCCGATACTTAAGCTGAACGGAGGATTCTAGATGCGTTGTCAGCTGATCAGAAAGACAGAAAATTGGGTTAGGTTTTTGAAACGTTAATTGAAAAACTATCTAAGAACCCATAAATCCGATAAGCATCAGAGACTCTGTATGGGCCCATTTGTTTTAGAGATATCTCTGACATCAGAAAAAGACTTCAAAGATAGTAGATAGTAATTGAGTGTAGAAAATAGAGCTGCAATAACGTCCATTTCTGGAGGCGTCGACTCTGTCACTACGGCTTTCTATGTAAGTAAAATTGTGAAACCATCAGAACATCAGTTGGTATTCTGCAACTATGGACAAAGGACATATGATTATGAAGAATCTTGTATCAGAAAGATTTCAGAGATTCTATCAGCACCCCTCAAGATCATCGACCTTCGGTGGCTTGGAGAAATCAGTACTTCGGTGCTTGCACATTCTGATCAAATTATTGGTGAAACTAAGGTGGATGATCTCTGGCGGCCTGAGAAGGCAAGAGAACGAATCCTCAAGTGGTGGGATCCATGTAGAAATGCCGTCCTTCTTCTAGTAGCTCTAGCACATGCTGAGTCGTATTATATTTCAAAGAAAAGCCGTTATGATGTATATATTGGGATTAGGAGAGAAACGCCTGTGGCTATGAAAGATAATACGCCTGAGTTCATGGAGAAAATGAATGAGCTAGCTGAACAGTGCACTCACCACGGTGGTTATAGACTCTTAGCTCCTCTTATTACCAAAGATAAAGACATGGTTGTAAAATTAGGCGAAGAACTCGGAGTGCCCTGGGAATATACCTATAGTTGCTATGCAGGTGCTACTTTCAGAGAGGTTGGAGGGAAAACTTTGCCAGTACATTGTGGCATCTGCTCCAACTGTAAGCGAAGACAACTCGCCTTTGAGGGTGCCGGTGTTAACGATCCTTCCGTATATGCAACAATCCCGGTCTAATTGAGTACTTTGACATATGCGGCTAGAATTTGTGCGACTGTGTATTAGCTAAATTGACGAACAGTATCTGTCTATGCAGTCTTTCAGGATTTTTTGTCTATAGGTACTAAGGTATATCTGACTTGTTGGATACCTCGCATAGCCTTGATTTTTGCAACAAAGCTTAGAACCTCATGCGTTGGTCCTTCGGTAATAAAAATCTCAACGCAGAAGGGCTCTGCCAAGTGTATGTGAAAGTTACCGGTAACAATCTCGTCGAAGTCGTGTCTCAATCGCGTTAATCGCTCGTCAACTATGTGGTTCTTCTGGCCAGAAATAGCAGTAATAGTTGCAGTTACGTTTCCTGAATGTAGCTCATTTAGCTCGTGATCTGAAAGATAAGAACGAATGGCATCCCTGATGGCTTCTGACCGGCTTGAGTAGCTTCGTTCGCGTACTAGGGCATCGATTTTCTGGAGCAAGTCATGATTCATAGACATGCTAATTATTGATGTCATGTTACCAAGTTGGTAAAACTTCTTGATAAATATTATTAATTATTTAATATTCATGATGAGTGTTTAATAATCAAAAAACTAACAGAAATCATTAAGCATTCCAAATTGTCATATGATTTAGCTGGTTCTGTGTCCTACTCATTTACTTCTTGAACGCGTGACATGACCAACGCTTCGTTTATCAGCTTTCCTTCATTGAAACGTGTAGGTAAGAAAGGTTTCATCAGATCAGGTGTTTGGTTTTTGAGAATATGTTTTGCCATCAGCTCTCCTGAGAAGGTTGACATCATGAAGCCGTGACCGCTGAACCCACTTGCAACAAAAAGTCCTTCAGGCCATGCCGGATCACGACCCATGATCTGACTGTGATCAGGAGACATATCATAGTAGCCAGACCAAGTACGAAGTATCCGGAGATTCCTGAAACTTGGAATAAGCTTTACTCCAGCAAGTGACATAGCTCTTAGCCATTCAATCCGATTTTCTAAAGGCGAAAATTCTTTTGTGGGATTTAGGCCCATGCTCATCACGATCTCTCCTCTAACCATCTGTCCTGCATAGAAACCGTCTTTCATACTGATGGTAAGTGGTTTCAAAAAAAACTTCACAGGCTCGCTTACACAGATTTCTCTGCGCTCGGGCTCTACAGGGACATTTAGCCCAGCCATTTTCATCACCGTCCCAGTATATGCTCCCCCTGCTACTACCACGGTCTCTGCTTCAATGGGTGAAGTAGCAGTTGTATCTACTCCCCTCATCTTAGATCCTGAAACGTTCATCCGTATTACCTCTGTATTTTCAAGGAACTTCACGCCGAGTCTAGAAGCTGCGTGATAGAAACCATAAGCTATTGAGTCATGATGCCCTCGTCCATTTTGTGGTCCGTAGAAACCACCAATAATTCCATCCATGTTAAGATAGGGCCACCGTCGCGTTACCTCCTCTCTTTCTAACAAGTCCCCAGAAACCCCAAGACTTTCCCACATTCGATTTGCTTTCTCAAAGGACTTCCATTGCTCTTCATGATAGATGAGCCACACATATCCATCACGGGCAGCAATGGGATTCCATCCTGTTAGAGAAGGTAGGGCATTCAGTCTCTTAACGGCCTCTATTGCAAAACGTGTGTTTTCAGGAGCACCGAAGTGAACGCGAAAATGACTAGCATTCCTCGTACTCGAGCCGTAGTTTAATTTCGTTCTATCGATGACGAGTATTTTTTTTGTGCTAAACCGGGCTAAGTGGAAAGCGATTGATAGCCCTACTAGGCCACCACCTATAATTAGAATGTCTGTCTTCAATGCCTAACATTACCGCCTAGATATCCAGGAAAAACGAAAAGATTTAGGTTTGTGTAGGCCTCCCAATGGCCCGGATCGGAATTTCCTTCATAATCTTTTCCGCAGTTATAGGTAAATCATGGAATCGAATGCCAACGGCGTCGAAGACGGCGTTGCCAATAGCTGGAGATGGCGATATAACGCCTCCTTCCCCAACTCCTTTGGCTCCATAAGGACCGTCGTTGAAGGGAGTCTCCAGTATTATGGTCTTCAGAGCCGGAACATCAAGAGAACCTGCGATCTTATAGTCTTTCAAGTCAGGATTCATTATTGTACCGTTTTCCAACACAAGTTCTTCGTAGAGACTTGTAGTGTAGCCCAAATAGGCGCCTCCTTCTATCTGTCCTTCCAAGAGCTTTGGATTAATAGCTCTGCCAGGCTCTGTCCCCAGGATCATCTTTAGAACTCTTATTTGTCCTGTTTCTTCATTTACTTCGAGCTCTACCCCGGTAGCCACTGCATCATAAAATGAGGCTGCACGCTCTGTGGAGCATTGTCCAGTTTCAGGGTCTAAAGATCCCACCTCTTGTTGCCAGGTTGCTCTACCAAAAATATCCTGTCCAGGCATGAAACCCCCACTCCTAGTTTTGCTCCAAACGAACAAATCTCTAAGGGCGACTCTTTGATTTGGTTTTTCCTTGTGGTAGACTTCACCACCCTGAAGCTCCAAGTCCTCGGCTCTTGCACCTATCTTGAGAGCAGCCTTCGCAAGGATCTGTTCTCTTAAATCCAAAGCTGCTAATCGAACAGCATTCCCGTCGTTATACGTCTGTCTTGTGGAGAACCCTCCGTCGGCAAATGGTGTCAGAATAGTATCTGGCATCACTACTTTCACTTTATCCAATGCTAGGTTAAGAGTCTCAGCTGTAATTTGAGACAAAATTGTATGGGCGCCAGTTCCCATATCGATTGTGCTCGTCCAAACCTCTGCTGACCCTTCATCAGTTAACTTGACGTAGGCAGACGATGCAGTTGGGGCTAGACTCCATTTGTGTGCTATAGCTATACCTTTGCCTTGCAACCAAGGGCCGTTACGTGTGCTTCCGACCCCTCTTTGCATCCCCAATGTCAGTCCAACCTCTTTTAGCAGCCCTTTGTAGTCCACAGGGTAGACTCTTTCTCCTAGCGCGTTGACATCTCCCTCTTGGAGAAGATTTTTCATCCTTATTTCAAGTGGGTCTAAGCCCAATTTCTCAGCTATCTTGTCCATCTGAACCTCAACGGCCCAGCTAACCTGACCAGCACCAAATCCTCTAAACGCTCCTCCTTGTACCTGATTTGTATAAACCCGATACGCCTCAAATTTGAAGGAAGCAATGTCATAGATCGTTGCTCCAGTGACGCATGATCTAGTAACATTGTTGCCAAAGCCGCCTGAATAGGCACCTCCGTTCAAGATTACCTTCATTTCTCTGGCTATGACGGTCCCGTCACTCTTGACGCCGTCTTTGATGTAGATCACGAAAGGATGCCGTACATGGGTTGTTGAGAAGGTCTCTTCTCGGGTCAAACCAAGTCGTACGGGTCGACCAGTTCTTTTGGCAAGAGCGACAGTAATTGGGCCTACATGAGTCGTAGTCTTATTGCCAAATGCGCCGCCAACATGTGGACCGACAACTCTAATTCTGTCAGTCGGGATTTGAAGAGCTTCAGAGATCTCCTGTCTCAATTGATAAGGGCATTGTGTGGATTCCCAAATCGTTACCTGATCATTTCTTTCCACTTTAGCGACTGATACGTTTGGTTCTAAATGGAAATGGTGAGCCATGTGTGAGGTGTAACGATTTTCGATAACAAAATCTGCTTCATGGAAACCCGCCTCTACGTTTCCTTTTCTAACTTGGAAGAGGTTAGAGGCATTTGGTAGGTGTGAAACCGCTCTAGCAGGATGTAGTGCTGCGGCCTTGTAGTTATGGAGATCTGGATGAATTATAACTGGTGGGTTTTCGGATAGCGCTTCTTCGGGATCTAAGACAGCGGGGAGCTCTTGGTATTCCACTTCGATTAGTTCCAGTGCTTCTTCAGCGATTTCTATTGTATCAGCTGCTACCGCTGCTATTGGGTCTCCAACATAGCGTACGCGATCTGATGCTAGTATAGGAGTATCCTTGATTGCTACTCCACGAAGAATATTGGGGAGATCTCTATGGGTAAGTACAGCTCGAACGCCTAGAAGTTGTTCGGCTTGTTGAGTATCAATAGAAATTATTTTAGCGTGTGCTAAATGGCTACGTTTGAGCTTTGCGTGTAACATTCTTGGTAACTCAAAATCAAACCCATAGATCGTCTGGCCAGTAACTTTCTCTATAGAGTCTACCCTGATAACAGACTTTCCAATTATCTTAAATCCTGTTGTTTCTGCTGGTTCTCTAAAAATTTCCTGAACTTCCGTCATCCGGGAACTCCCAACATTGTTACTTCGTGGAATTCAATTTAAGGCTTCGTTCAAACTGTTGTAATGCGATCTGAGCTAGAAAATAATACCTAAGCTCCAAACATGAAAAATCCAAGTCTATAATTTCAAAGGAGTGTCACTCGCGAAATGATTCTCATAGTTACATTAGCGTTATCTTGAGTTTACACTCTTGAAAACATGACTAACTCTTGTACCCAACCGCGGTGAAGAATGTGGGCATTGGTATTGAGAGACCAGAGCTCGAAGACATCCCGAGAAAGATTCCTTCGGATCTGACATCAACTGTATGATATGGTAGATGATATTTTTGTCTAGTGATATAGAAGTAAGGACTCTTGAAAAATTAATTGGGGCTATAGAGGAAATTAAGAATGGGTTAGATCCAGAAATCCTTGCTAGATGGTATCAAGCTGTAGAAGCAGACGCCAAGACTATTTCTCCAGATGCGCTTCGAGAAAGCATTGCTGTAATCCGCGACCCAGTTATAACGTTAAAGTTCGAGTTCAAAGCTTCTAGACGAGTAGTACCGTATGTTATCAAAGCAATAGATCGAAATCTTCCTTTAATGCCCTTTGCCACGGGTCTCTATTTTCAAAAACTCAAGGAGATGATGGAGCTGGAGGAATTCCGACAACGGTACAAGTAGACGATCTGCCACAATGGTATAAATCCTGATTAAGTATTTTTTTATTAGTCCATTAGCACAACACTGTCTTGGTATTCAGCGTTACTAACGTGTAAAAGTTTGATTTGTTGAATTATTTTTCTTTGATGTTGGAGTGTGAATGAAAACTGAAGGCCTGTGCGAAACTCGATCCCCGTGGTTCTAAAATAGACGTCACTAAAATTATACAGATTCTTTCGAAGGCGGGAATTGAATATTCAACCCATAAGCCTGACTTTGCAGTAGTAGTCGGTGGAGACGGTGTTTTCAATTATTATCTACGTCTTCTGAAGATACCGCTTCTTTTGGTAGGAGTTGGTAATAGAAACGCGGTAGGGAGTAAGGCGTACATGGCTGAAACGTATCTTAGTGAGCTTCCTGTCACCCTTGAGAAACTCGCTGAACGTAAATACAAAATCGAAGAGAAAAAGGGACTTCGAGTTTCAGCTGGTCAAAAAAAAGGTCATATTTTCACGGATATGTACTTGGAGCGAGGTCTTGATAGTAATTGTTTGCGCTACAAGGTAATAGTATCTGATAGAGATTTTTCATTCATAGATTATAGTATTAGTAACGGTGTAATCATAACTACTTCCCTTGGATCTACTGGTTACTATTCTGCGTTAGATAAGCTACTTAGTACCAAAAAGTTAGATACGAAGAAGTTTTCGCGGATTCGTGAAGAAGAGATAGGAATTTGTCATATTCTTCCAACTTTTACTCAGCGCAGAAAGAACGATGTTCCTGGCCATGTAGATCCTCATCAACCGCTTCGATACACGGTGCGTTATGGAGCTAAGATTGAAATTAAGCTTGTCAGATGGGGAGATGCTCGTCTTTATGGCCTTACTACAAACATTCGAGGTATCCGAATAAAGTTAGATGACGTGGTAAGGATTGGCCCATCGGATCGTGTGGCAAAGCTCGTCCGCGTAGTGAGTTAGGTACTTGCGTTATACTTTTGATGGTGTTGATTCACTTAAATTATCTTCTGTATCTATTCTATAATGTCGGGAAGGGGCCGGGATATCTAGCCGAAAGCTCAGCCTGGTTAGAGCGCCAGCCTCCACAAAGAAGGCGTCACTCATAATCTGGAGGTCGGGGGTTCGAAACCCCCTCCCGGCACCTAAATGATAAATGAGATTCTGAGATAGTTTTGAGGGATATGTTTTGAACCTAAAGGTTGGTATTCATGTTTCCATAGCTGGTTCGGTCGACAAAGCTTTAGATCGCGCGAAAGAAAAAGAATGTGATGTGTTTCAGATTTTTACTAGGAATCCGCGGGGTTGGGCTTTTGCCGAACTGGAAGAACAAAGCGTAAAAGAGTTTAGGAGAAAGACGACAGAATATCAGATCGCTCACGGAGTTGTTCATCTGCCATATCTTCCGAATTTATCCTCTCCCAAATCTGATTTCTATGAGAAATCTATTGCGAGTTTGATAGCAGAGCTTCATCGATGTGAACGTCTATCAATTCCCTATTTGGTCTTTCATCCAGGGAGTCACCTGGGAGAAGGAATGGATGTAGGTTTGAAAAGACTTGTCTCAGCAATTAATCGAGCTCTCGGAGCTGTAGAAAACGACGTCATGCTTGTAATGGAGAATACAGCTGGTCAAAAGAACAGCATGGGAGCAACGTTTGAAGAGCTACAACAGATCCTGGATCAGCTAACGAATAAAGATCGCGTAGGAATTTGTCTAGATACCTGTCATGCTTTTGCTAGAGGTTATGATCTAAGGAATAGGAATGCAATTAGAAAGACGCTTGACGAATTCCAAAAGGTCCTTGGATTTGAGAAGTTGGCGATATTACACCTTAATGATTCCTGTAGTCCTCTAGGATCTGGTATTGATAAGCACGAGCACATTGGAATGGGTAGAATTGGGGAAGAGGGCTTTAGAGAACTTCTTAGAGATGACAGAATCCGAGCAGTTCCAATGATTCTTGAAACCCCTATTGATAGTCGCAGAGATGATATCGCGAATATTGCCAAAATCAGATCTCTTGCTAGATAGCTCTTACGGTAAGAAATGAATTATAGAAAACATTCTGAAAGGAAGAACCCAGTTATTTTGTGATCATAATGACCAAAACACCGTCATATGTCCTCGGACGCGCCAGGGAACATTCGTTACGTTACAAACTAATCAGAGAAGGATGGTTCTGTATTAGATGTCAAGGATCTGCTGGTGGAATGCCCAGTGCAAACATAAAACCCGTCGATCTTATTGCAGTTAGAAAAGGGGCAGTAAGTTTCATTCAGGTCTCAAAGAGACTCAATGATATCTCGGATGAAGAAAGAAAAGAGTTGAGAAGACTTGGAAGAAAATATGGTGCGCGTCCAGTTATTGCCTATAAGATCGGAAATGATTGGATGATGAAGTCTATTCGATAGTATTGTTTTGCTAGTTACTAATTTGATTGGCTCGGCGGTGGTTCCCTAAAGCCATACTCGCGCCACCGCTGTTTTACAAGCGTCTTAATTTCGTCTGGGATGTGTCCCCAATCGCACACCTTTGGTACCCATTCTGTTGGCCAGTCTGCCGGAAAAGTGGCCTCCATAACCACATGCGCCCCCTTTCCAAGTCGTCTATCCTCAGGTGTAAGAGAGGTAAGTAGATGAGACGCCGGTTCGTTTGGAGAGATCACAATATCCCTGTCCGGTTTGCATCTAGAAGTTATGGCCCAGAATACCTCTCCCAAGTTTGTAACATCAATGTCTTCCCCAACAATAATTACGTAATCCTTTCTATATCCAATGCGACTACCCCAGACAGCGTGTGCTATGCGTTTCCCTAAACCTAGAATATCTCGTCGAGCCGATACAAAAACTGCATGACCAATAGTCCATGGATGACTATAGACGGATTTTATTTCTAGCTTTAGCTGATCTTTGAGTACTTGTTCTAGTTTTGCACTGTGACCAATAGCTGACATAACATGTGTCTCAGTAATAGGCTTGCCCAGGATGCTGCCCGTGTGAATAGCGTTATTGCGATGAGTTATGGCCTTTACACGAATAACTGGTCTTGCTGCACGTTCCCCGCCATAGTATCCAGAATATTCTCCATATGGCCCCTCTTCCCTGAGCTCGTTAAGAAGCCATTCTCCTTCGATCACTATTTCAGCAGTGGCAGGAACCTCGAGATCAATAGTTTCACATTTTACTAGTTCTACTGGAGCTTTTCGGAGTCCACCAGCAATCTCCCATTCTGATTCCTCTGCTTCTGCGTTGTGATATCCTGCAATAAGATTAATTGGATCTTGACCGACTGTTATCGCTATAGGCATTGGCTTGTTCTGTTGCTTATGCTTCTGGGACATCACCATAGCGTGTTTAGTTTTACCGATAAAGATGCCCAGGTGTTGTTTATCGTGAATAATATTTCGATAGACGGCTACGTTAGTCCATCCGGTCTCAGGGTCTTTTGTTATTGCACAACAAGAAGTCCCAAAATATTTGCCGCCATCTCGGATATTCCATTTTGGAGTAGGGAATTTGTACAGATCCACCTGCTCACCGGTAATAATATTTTCCTGACAAGGTCCTTCGTTCACAAGTCTAGGTGAGATTGGATATCTTAATCGCTCTTTGTATTCATGAACCATCTCTAATGGAGGTGTGTCTTTGGGTAAATCAAGTGCCAGAGCATAACGACGGAAATTGGAGAGAGTATTCGCAACAAGGCTATGACCTTCTCCATAATCTTTGATCTGATCGAACTGAACTGCGGGCCAATCCTCGCCCAAATCCGTAGCTCTTCTGAGGATAGCCCCGATCTCGAGATCCCAGTTCACTTCGCTCTTGACTATGAGTAGCTCTCCTTGATCTTCAAGTCTAGATAGAAATTCCCGAAGATCTTTATATGGCAATTCTAGAAAAGACCTAGAGCTGTTGTTCTTAAGTATTCAAAATTACGGGATTTGATTTATTCTGCTGCTTTATTCTATTGAAATCTGGTGTCCGTCAGGCTGTGTAGGAGTTATTTTCTGAATGCGAACCTCAAGGGTACCATTCCGGTAAGAGGCTTTCGCAGAGGTGGGTTTGACTGTCGATGGTAAGTCTAGAGTCTTGTAATATTTGCTAGAAGAATTCACAGATATAGTTAGTGAGTCTTTCGTACATTCAAGATGAATTTGTCTTTTATCTACTCCAGGCACTTCTGCGACTACTCGAATCGCGCCTCCTTCGTCAACCACGTCTATTAGTGGTTCTCGTTGATCACTAATCTCAAGGCCAGATTTACCTCTAGATGTAGCGCGTACATTTCCAAAGTGCCGAACTATGGGTCTACCATCCGGTCCGATGTGAACAGAATAGCCGTACACAAATGGACCCATATGCTTGGAGCGGCCTCCTCCTGGTAGTTGTTTCTCATTCACAAGGTTTTTTGGGACTGTTTTCTGCAGGTCCTTCGTCATCTCTTCAAATGCTTTATCGAATTCCCTCATTGTTCTCTCGATGTTCGGGAAGAAATCTGGAAAAAATGGTCGGCGCTTTCTCCATCGTCCAAACAGATCGTCTTCATCCAATATTGATGTTCACCTTAATTGGCGGTACTGAATTTGTAGTTATTGGCATACTTATGCTTTGTAACTAAGACAAATACAGCGTTTATAGATTCTAAATAAGGCCTATCTGATTGAGAGGTTTTTTGGAGCGTTTTCACAAAAATGCGGAGAACCACTAACATTGAATGGGTCCCAGTGCCCGTAACGACTTCTTACCCAAATCATGTCTTGATCACACCTCTTGCATTTTGTAATCATGCGATCTCTAACGCACCTGTTTCATTTGGGGGTTTAATAATGTTGACTAATAGTCAATTTTTGTTGATCTATGATCTTGCTTATTTTCTAATTGTTTCTGATTAGTTACAGAAAGCTTACAAATGAAGCCTAGTATGTTGGAAGTAATGGGTAAAATTTAGCCCAAGGTCCTTTGTTAGAAGTTAGTGTGTGGAGATGCACGGTCATGGATGAAGAAATTCCCAAGGTTAAGAGGACAAAAAAAGATATGCGTGATTCCTCTGAGCGTGGAATGAATGGGAGTAAGAATGTAGTTGAGCAAAAAACAAAGGAAGAGAGAGGCTGCGGAGAAAAGCTACGAGAAACACGAAAGGCACTAGAGGAAGAACAAGAGAAATCGAATGGTTATTTGGATCGTCTAAAGCGCTTACAGGCAGACTTCGAAAATTCCATGAAGCGTATAAAGCAAGAGAATGATTTGCGAGCTGGTTTAGCCAATGAAAAGCTAATGCTAGAAATTTTCCCACTGAAAGACGAATTCGAGCGTGCCCTAGAAGTTGCGCGCATATCTCAAGAAAAGACGTCAATTCTTGAAGGCCTTGAAATGATCTTGCGTCATTTCGAAGAAGTCCTTGAGAGGATAGGAGTGACAGAGATTACCGCGGTAGGAGAAGCTTTTGATCCGCTTAAGCATGAAGCGGTACGGTTCTCAAATCGCGACGACCTAGGTGAAAACCTCGTCTTTAGTGAAGATAGAAAAGGATACATGCTCGGTCTGAAAGTCCTCAGGACAAGTTTGGTGAGCGTTAGCTCGAAAGGCGAAAATCCAGAGGTCGAGCCTAAGAATGCGTCGGAGAGTTAGTCTTGGTCCCGTCAATTTTAAAAAACGGAGTACGTAGTTTTTAACTATCTTGTGTTAGTTCTACATGTCTACCTATCGTTTCATTAAAGAGGTGTTCTAGTTCGTGGCTGCTGGGAAACGCGATTATTATGAGGTTCTAGGCCTTGAGCGAGGTGCATCAGGGGATAAGATAAAGCAGGCTTACCGCAAACTTGCCTTACAATACCATCCCGATCGAAACAAGAGCGCAGGAGCCGAAGAAATATTCAAAGAAGTCTCTGAGGCTTATGCTGTCCTTTCTGATGATGTTAAGAAATCACAGTACGATCGCTTTGGTCATGAAGGAATAGGTTCCAAGTACAGTACAGAAGATATTTTTCGTAGTGCTAACTTTCAGGACGTTTTTCGGGATATTGGGTTTGGAGGAATATTTGATGCATTTTTTGGAAGAAGTGGGAGAGCTGGATATGAAGCAGCACCAGGGCGCGATCTTCGTTATGATATTGAGCTCACATTGGAAGAAGTTTTTCATGGTATATCACGTGAAATTGAGGTCAGACGACAAGAACGCTGTCCCACTTGTAGTGGAGGGGGTGCAGAGCCTGGGACTAGATCAGAGACGTGTTCGCAATGTCGTGGTTCTGGTCAAGTTCGAGCTGCTCGATCGGCTGGTTTTGCTATGATGATTACGTATGAAACTTGTGGAAGGTGTAGAGGAAAGGGTGTTGTTATTGAAAAGTTATGTAAGAACTGTCGTGGAGGTGGAGCAGTCAAAGTATCGCGCCAGCTAAAAATTAGTATTCCTCCTGGAGCTGAAGATGGATCTGCTTTGAGGATGCCAAGAGAAGGAGAAATCGGAGAAGGTCGGGGTGTACCAGGAGATTTGTATATCGTTGTTCATGTGAAACCTCATCCTCTTTTTCGTCGTGAAGGAGATCATCTAATCTATGAAGCTAAGCTCGGGTTTCCACAAGTAACATTAGGAGCAGAGGTACGTATCCCTGTTCTGGAGGATGAGGCGCGTCTAAAGATTCCTTCAGGCACTCAAAATGGTACTGTTTTCCGGCTCAAGGGCAAAGGACTACCCAGTGCACGCGGTCGTGGTAGAGGAGACGAGTTGGTGTACGTCACTGTTGCGATTCCTACCAAGTTGAATGGACGTCAGCGACAACTTGTACAACAGTTATCAAAGGAAATGACTGGAGAGGATTAAGTTGTTGGTGTTTGTTTTGAGATTATTTGTATCGCGTCTCTGTCTTAGATAGAAGCACCAAAGGTTTACAAAAGTGCTAGAATGTTATTCGATAGTTAGAGATCGGTGCAATACGATTGCCAATAGCAAAAGATAGTTATGGGAAAATCTTCGATCTACTTGAACGGCACCATAGTTGGTTTAGAGAAAATCTTCCGCTCATAGCTTCAGAGAACGTACCAAGTCCTGCAGTACGGGAAGCCATAGTTTCTGATTTTGGAAATCGATATGCCGAGGGTTGGCCTGGACAAAGAGTATATGCAGGATGTACTTACATCGATGAAGTAGAAACACTATGTGCTGATTTGGCTAGGCGGGTTTTCAAAGCTGAATTCGCTGACGTGCGTCCAATTTCGGGTGTTTGTGCAAATCTCTCAGTCTACTCTGCTTTTACAACACCGGGAGATTTGATGTTAGCCCTGGCAATCCCAAATGGAGGACATATTTCGTCTGGTAGGATGAATTTTTCTGGTACTGCAGGTCTTGTTCACGGCCTACAAATTGAATATTTTGCGTTTGATTCCGTGGAGATGAATATTGACGTGGAGAAGACAAAGACGAAGATAAAGAAGTTGATTGATGATGGAAAGTCTCCGAAGATGGCGATGTTTGGCGGTAGTCTTTTTCTCTTTCCACAACCCATTAGAGAACTTGTAGATTTCCTTAAGAGCTATGATATACTCGTCTGTTATGATTCAGCACATGTTTCTGGACTGATTGCTGGAGGACAATTCCAGGATCCCTTGCGAGAGGGTGCAGAGGTAATGACGTTGAGTACCCACAAGACGTTTTTTGGACCCCAGGGGGGTATTGTTTTGAGTCGCGACAAGTATTCGGAAGAAATTAAGAAGGCGGTTTTTCCGGGTAATACTAGTAATCATCATTTGCATACGGTAGCAGGTAAAGCTGTAGCTTTAGCTGAAACTCTTAGATTTGGAAGTGAATACGCAAGACAGGTAATAAGAAACGCCAAGGAGCTGGCATCGTCCCTACACAATATGGGAATACGGGTTCTGGGCGAGAAGAATGGGTTCACTTCTTCACACCAGGTGGTAATGGATGTGACAACACAGGGTGATGGAGGATCCTTCGAGAAAGAGCTTGAACGGGCGAATGTTATAGTCAACAGGCAGCTCATCCCTGGTGACATCTCAGCTGGTCGTCATTACTTACACCCTGGAGGAATACGAATAGGAACTCAGGAAGTTACGCGTCTAGGAATGAAAGAGTTGGAGATGAAGGAAATAGCAGAGTTTATCGGACGAGTAGTCCTAAAACATGAGAAAGCGAAGATCGTAAAGAAAGACGTCAAGACATTCAGGGAAAGCTACCAAAAAATTCACTTTGCCTTTGATACGAAAGAAGAGGCGTACAAGTATATCAGGATACGATAGGTGTTGTTTTTGGTCTTTTTTCTCAGTTACTTCTTATGTGCTTTGTGTTCTACTAGCTACTGTTAGCCATAGACGGAGTTGTTGATATCGTGAGAGTAGTATTCCTTGGTACTGGCGATGCTTTCTGTACGGAGGGAAGAGCGAATATGTCAGTAATGATAGAGAGCGCAAATGGTCGTGTTCTGTTGGATTGTGGTCCTCAGACCATATACAACCTGCACAGGTTGGGTCATAAGATTGTAGATGTTCGTTCCATCCTAATTAGCCATCTTCATGGTGATCATGCTGGAGGTCTGCCCTTTGTTCTATTGGATCTGCTTTTTCGAGAACGTAATAAGAGAGCTATACAAATAGTTGGTCCTTCAGCGTTAGATGAATTTATTCGAACTAGCTATCATCTGTTCTATGGAGCAACGGATCCCGCGGGTGTCTACGAGATCGTCTCAGAAGAGAAGGCCTTTCCTTTTACAGTGACTAGCATTCCTGCTAAGCATACAGTACCTGGAGTTTGTTATCGTCTTGAGGTAGAAGGAAAGACGTTTGTTTATACTGGAGATACTTCCACAGGTAAAGATCTGGTGGATTTTGCCAGAGGTGCAGACTACCTTATTCATGAGGCCGCTGAGCTTGATCAGGAAAGAGCTAGACAGTATGGTCATTCTACACCACTTCAAGCAGCCAAAACGGCCGCGGAAGCAAAAGTAGGAAAACTCATACTTGTACACCGTCCCGTGTTGTCTAACGAATTGGTTGCCGAGATTCTAAAGGTCTTTTCTGAAACAGTTTTTCCTCAGGATCTTGATGTGATGGAGATCTAATAAGAGACATCCAGCTCACTCGTAGATGAAGAAGCGTTTTACTAGTTAGTATTTTTTCAGTGGTTTACTCAATCTGATTCATGAAAGTCTGTTAGCTCTGTTTGTGTGGTACTCTCTGTCTGAGGAAATAGGACGAGAAGTTCTTCTTTAGCTACTTCTATTCTGCTGCGGAGATATTCCCCTACAGAAAAGCGTCGAGATAGTTTTGTTGCTAATACCAAATATTTTTCTACACTACGTCTAGTCACTGCACCCTGCAAAAGACCACCACAGGAGAGACAGACGCCCTTGAGAGGATAACGTCTATAGTGTTGACTGCAGTTCTTGCAGCGGAAGGTCTGAGAGCCGTAGGCTCTCATGTTCCCTAGAATGTCGGGCAGGAGATGGGTTTTGAGAACCGAAGTAACAACTTCGTCTGGATTAACTGCTCTTATGAGTCGTGCAAGGTAAATTTGTCGGTCAAGTTTTTCATTAAGGGTCTTTAGTGTTGAATAGGAAGCTCTGTGTGCTTCTCCCACTATTCTTTCTGTTGTATGTGTAAAATAATATGCTGTGAACTGCTCAGATGTAGCTAATCGATCTTTGACGGTTGGAATTAGTTTAGGAATGTTGCTTGGTTTGACTTCCTCAGTTGAGAGTTTCTCATAAAAATTTAGAGGATACCTTTTCGCAATATCCACATTATGAGCTTGACGTTGAACCTCAGTGGGTATAACAGTGGGTTGAAGAAGAAGCGGCGCATCCATCAGTCCCCCTATCCTAGTCGGTAAAAGTTCCTTGGAAAAATTTAGCAATGCGTCAAGCAACAAAATTATGCTATCCCCGTCTCCGTCGCAATCTCGACGTTTTGCAGAGTGCCAAAGTGGGTGAGCATAACAGACCTGGGATTCTGTAAAACCCACTACTCTGCCGACGATGCCCACGGATGTGTGTGGAGCTAAGCCTACAATGAGTTGTCCAATGAGATCGTCATGCCGTTTAAGATTATAGTGTGGTTCTTGATGATATACTGATACGAGTAGTTCATCTACAAACTTTGTTACCTCAAAAAAATAACGTCGAGCTTCGACCGAAATAATCACGTCTTGAACAAATAGTCTGACTAGCTGGTTTGGTGACGTGAGTTCTTTTCCGCTGGCGTCTTCTGTATAACCTAAGTTATGGAGTTGTTCTATTGTGATGCCAATTTCCTCTGGTTTAAAATGTGTTAGTGGAACATTCGTAGCGTCAAACCGGACAGTTCCGTCTTTATAGACGGAAAGATTGTGTTTATGTCTCAAAATTCCTTTTTCTAGTCTTTCGGGTATGCGTAGAGCGTTTGTCAAGCCAATAACTCCCTTCAGTGGACTCGTGGGTATATGTTGAACAGCAAGAGTAGCGCGTTCAAGGGTGGCTTTGAGAGGGAAGGGTCTAGTGGAGTATGCAGTTGTAGGAATTTTACAAGATGGACAGTTTGCTGTTTCCGTAGATCTTTTACAGGTGGGACAGGCCTTCTGAATTGTAGACTTTCCAAGACATTCATGACATTGGAAACCGTAAGTTGGATTGTGGCAGTGGTCGCAGACCAGATTTACTATTTCAATATCTACATTATCACTATTTGCGGCCTTTGTGATATCACGTGATAAGCCCCCTTCATTCCCGATTGGAAAAAGAACGTGTACGGGGGGTTTCATGTGACGCGGCATTGCCTTCTCAGGGCGCCCCATGCGTAACCCGACGAAGGCCGATGTCTTTTTCTTGATAATTACTCCTGAGAGTTGAGAAAGTAATGTGCATGTGTCAGTCCACTCAGGAGGAACTCGTCGTCGTGAAAGTCCAAGAGTCATCAGGACCACGTATGCTGTTGATCCTTCTAGAACGAGTTTGTCGGCATCTATTTTATGAGGTATTCCCAGCTGTTCTAGAAGCTCTTTTTGGTCGAGAGTACTAGTGATGGTACAGTCGTCTAGCTCTAGAGAATTTATGGTTAATTTTTCTCGTAGTGCAAGAATCTCTGATGGTGTAATGGTATCCCAATAAAAGAGATACCGAGGGTGAAGTGGTATCGTGAGCTTCTCTGAGATGTTGAATGCTTCAGCTGGTGTAGGAAAAGAAGCTAGAAAGTTGTTTAAGAGTTCATGTAATCGCGGTGCGGGTACCCCTAGATCTTCTGCGCAAGATTCGAGTGACTCATATCGACCTGATAATTCAGATTCTAGATGCGAAACCCACCATTCTTCTACATAGCCTGACGGTGGCAGTGTTGCGTTATTCTCTAGAAAGTCTCCATAGCTGATTAGAATGTCGCCGAGGTAAAGGACTTGTTTCAAATCACTGCGAAGTGCTCTTGCATTATGAACGGTATCGACTTTTACCACCGAGTCGTCGTTTAGTTTCACTATTGGTGGCTCGATGCTATCAACGAATGCGATTGTTCCGGCTTTGCCGGGCATATCAAGCTTAACTTGCGTCCCTACGACAAACGGGTGGTTAAGGAGAACGGCCAGAGCTGGGTGCACACCTATAGTTGCTAGTCCCGTATTACGCGCACGTCCATATCTAAGTCGAAAGCCACCAGATTTTCGGGGGAATGAGAGAACGGGCCGCCCCGAGATTACTTCCTCAAAATGAGAGCTGCTCGCCTGCGTCTCGTCCGTTCCTTGTTGCGTTCCTCCTTTCAGGTCGGCAAGCCATTCCCATTTGTTTATTCCCAGATTTTGTAGGACTTTCAGAAGTTTTTGACATCGTCCTATTATTCCATCGTTTAGAACTCGTAAAGCACCGCCTCGAACGCAATCGGTAGCGATTCGACTCAATGAACGGTGAACTGTAACCTCAATCGGATCCGTCTCTACACCATCGATTTCTATGGGTAAATGAAGGAGCGTGTGTTCTATGTCTTCGTCTGAGACCTTATATTGGAAATTTCCGACCTCTCGTTCGTAGACGCGCAGTTCTTCAATAAAACGTCCTACTTCGTCTTCTTCTCTAATGTTTGGATGGTAGGTCCCAAGTCCTAGTGTTTGACGAACGTGGTCTGCAATCACTAGTGTGAGAGCGGCTTCTGTTCCTCCTGCAGAACGCATAGGTCCAGCAAAGAGGATTGCTGGATATTCTGATCCGTCTTCGTTCTTCTTGATCTCAATTGTAGATATTCCCTGTAGTGGGGCAACCGTAACTCCGTCTGTGATGATTGCTAGTCCAACTCGTATAGCTAGATCTAACGCTTCTCTCTTTTCGTAGTATCCAAATCTGCCCAAAGCTATCTCTTCTGCTATTATCAAAGCGGTGCGTTCGGTTCCTTGCGTCTTGGAGACATCCCGAATCCTCTTTGCTACTGGTATGCTCAATAGCTGTTCGACGCGATCCGCAAGGTCGTCTGCAATCTGAATTTCTATTTTTGGTATGGGATCCATTCCTTGTGCTCGTGCCTTTTTACTCGTCTCCATTTGTTGGCAAAGATTAGATAGAATATGATCCATGTGTTGCAAATACTCTGTCGTAGCTCCGGGTAGGTTGGAGAGTTTACTTTTGGCTTCCTCCATCTCTAACGACGTCACGTTCGTTGCATCACGTTTATTGAGAGTTTATTGCTGTTAGGTAACACATGTATCTAAGTTGAGTCGGGTACATCTAGCCTGTACGACTCCTGCCTTTTGGAGGTTGAACTTTACGGACAATTTGTTTTAGAGTGGAGTCAAAACCTTCTTCCTCAAGTAAAGATCCAATTACCAGAATATCGGCCCCTGCTTTAGCAAGTGTTGTTGCTTGTGTCAAGGTACGAATGCCACCCCCTACAAAAATGGTTCCATCATATAATGACCTCACCAGGGAGACGAGGTCTGCTGGTACGTGTGATGTCACACCGGAACCGCCTTCCAGGTACACCGAACGCATACCCATGTATTGTGCAGCTAGTGCGTACATGCTAGCTAGGGCCGGTTTTTTCGGTGGAATTCCTCTGGTGCGACCAACAAATCCCACACTCCCACCATCACCTATGACAAGATATGCTAGTGGAATGGCCTCAAGTTGATATTTTCGAATGGCTAGTGCTCCAAGGGCCTGGGCCTGTGTAATGAAGTAAGGGTTGTCTGAGTTTAGTAAAGAACTAAAGAGAATGGCGTCAGCATCGGGTGAGATGCCGGTCACGTTTCCACAAAACAAGATAACTGGTATTGTGACTGATTTTTTGATTGATTTTACTATTGAATGAACTTCTAGTTGATCTATTGCGGTGGAACCCCCCACGAGTATTGCAGACACACCGCATTGTTGACATGTTTCAGCTGTGCGTGCTGCAGAGCTTGGTGTTAGTCCTTGTGAATCTATAAGTCCGAAGCACAACGTACCTAGCTTTGTGATATCACGTCGTAGTTGTTTCTCGACAGGCCCTATCATGCGCCTATTTTGCCTGCCATGTATTCGTCAACAAAATGATTGTAAACGTCAACTGGTTCTTGTTTAAGAGATGTTGGGGCCTCGTGGTTTAGTCCGCAAGATCCGCAAACAACGGTAGTTGAGGTGCTTTCCGTTTCCGACTTTGTGTTATCGTTATTGGAAATTCTAATTGAGGGAACGCCGCATCTCGGACAGCTAAAAACTTTTGGTAGGGTTTTCCTTATAGGCCGAATAAGCCTACGATGGCGTCTACCCATATCAATCAGAGAGTTTGTTGCGTGCGGGCTAATAAGTGCCATGGGTCTCTATAGTAAAATTCCTGTGTTATTTTATTAAAAAAGAGTAAGATAGATAGCATAAATGAGTCCTATTTTAGGTTTGGCGAACAGAGAAGCTAATATACAAAAGTGTATTACGCTAGCGCGGTATAATTGTTGTCCAAAGAATTGCAAGACGATCCCCTGGGTCTGTTTTTAATAAGGGAATCGCGTATATCGCGCGTACAGCTAGATAGCTGGCTTCTTTCCAAGAGCGGTATTCGAGCAATTAGCGAGGGTGCGTCTATGCGTGATGATAAGCCCGTAAGTAAAGGATCGTTTTCAAGGACGTTGCACCAAGCACGTGAGAATGCTCACAAGGCCATATATGACGTTCTCTTATTACAGTACCTTGGTCTACTACCGTCAGACATGCTTGAACGTCTCGTAGAGATAGGAAACACTCTCGTCATGTTGAGGACGGGTGAGGTAGGCCATGAACGTCTAGTTGAGGCCAGAGACGTTCTTGAACGTACTATGAGTTCCGTTAGCTAATGGTGATGTGTGATATGTAATGTTTATTATGTGATGTTAGTGACGTTATTGATTGTGGGTTTTTCTGACTAGTGAATTGTGGGTGGTGGCCGCTTTTAGTCTAGTTGCGGTTGGATTTGTGTTGGGTTTATCAGGTTATTTTCTTCCGCGTCTTCGTCGCGTCCTCAGTAACGAGCGTGAAGCTGCAGGTGTTGTAAGTGATATTCTAATAGAATTGCGCGGTAGACTTCTCACTCAGGATAAAAAGATAACAGATATGGAAGTTAGATTGGGTTTGTTGGATGTTAAACTAGATAGGGTGAAAACTCCTGGTGAGGGACGCGGTGTTGCTTTGCTTACTAGACCCCAAAACGTGATATCACGTATTGCGTCTGAATCAGATGCGGTTCCCTCAAGGAATTTGGTGGATCCTCATTTAACGCAAACAGAACGGTTAATCATAGAACTTCTATCAAACAAAAACCTTACACCCACACAAATACGAGAAGCAATAGGTAAGTCTCGAGAACACACCTCTCGTATAATGAAGGCTCTTTTTGAGAAGGGTAAAGTAGAAAGAAATGACTTAGTGCGGCCCTTCGTATATAGCTTAAAATCTACATAGTTCTTCGTGTTTTTACACGCTTAATCTGTTGCGACGATAGCTCCAGCTGCTGCCGGCTTTGTGTCTTCTCAAGGAACCACGATCAGACATCCGTGAAAGGTAGGTTGATACGGTACTCAGTTTCACAGAGCGGCTGTACTCGTCCTCATAAGCTTCCAATAAATCGTTAGATGTAAAGGCGCCTAAGGGAAATTTATTGTCAATTAATTGACGTAGTCGACTAACCGAGGTGTTTGTGGTTTTAATCCGTTCTTCACCATTGTTACTACCGTCATTAGAGACCAGATCCACTAGATCTAATATTTTCAGAACTTTTTCTCTAGAAACCCCTCCTTGTAATGATAACGCGTACTTACTACCGTCGGCGTCTTCAAATTCTATCTTTACTCGTCGCCGAGGCATTGAAGGTATTCTTATGATATTGTATATTTATGTTTTTTAATTTATTTGTGAACTAGTGATATTTACCTATGTTTTGTTCGATAAACATTCACATTTGTTAACTTCTTGTGAATGATTAAAACGGTGTTTATGGTTAGATATGAGCCCCTTTTAACCAAAAAGGCTTCCAAAGGAAGTGATATGGTTACTTCTCCTTGCTAGAATCTCCAGTGGAAATAGAGGGGTGTATCTGGTTAGTTTTTATCCCAGTTTTCACAAACGTTCACAAAGTAATCATACAGGTGCCCTGCACCCCTATACTTCCACTGAAGAGTTAGATCCTAAGACCGTGTTTGTTTTTGTGAGTTGGTTGAAATATTATAATTTTACAACTTAGTCAGTTTTCATCAATAATTAGTAAATTAAAGATAATATCGTTATCTAGAGCGGGCTCTCTTTCTTCTCAACAATAACATACCCATCAACTAAACGGCCTCCAATGGAAGCGGAGGGGTCGGAGGGACCAATGGAGAAAATCGATCGTTATGAGTATAGATATTATGGATGATGTTTTTGATAAAGCTCTTTCATCCCCTGGATTAGTCCAAGATCCCTCCGTTCTTCGATCAGATTACATACCTGATCGTCTTCCTTTTCGAGAGGAACAGATACGAACAGTTGCAGAAATTCTTGCGCCCATATTAAAAAACTCTAAACCATCAAATTTGTTATTATATGGAAAAACCGGTACTGGTAAGACGGCTGTTACACACCGCGTCCTTGAACGTCTTCAAAAAGCAGCCACAAAAACCCCCAAACAAATGACGTTCGCTTATTGTAACAGCAGAGTGGCAGGAACTGAATACCGCGTTCTCTCACAACTTGCAAACGCAATCGGCGTTGAAATTCCTTTCACCGGTCTAGCTCTTAGTGAGGTGTTTGCGCGCATAATCAAACACATCAACCAATCACAAACAAACGTGATATTCACTTTAGATGAAATTGATTTCCTTGTTAAGCACTCTGGAGACGATTTACTCTATGAGTTTACAAGATCAAACAGTGAAATTTTCCCTGCTTCTTTATCACTTGTGGGCATATCTAACGATTTACAGTTTAAAGATCTCCTAGATCCGCGAGTACTCAGTAGCCTTAGTGAAGAAGAAATAGTCTTTACTCCCTATACCGCCGACCAGCTGCGCACCATTCTTAACGAGAGAGCCCTTTTAGCGTTCCCTCCAGGTCAAGTATCCCAAGCCGCCGTAAACCTTTGTGCGGCTCTAGCTGCATCTGAACACGGCGATGCCCGTCGCGCCGTCGACCTGCTGCGGGTGGCAGCTGAAATAGCTGAAAGAAAATCTGCAGCTAGTCTTGAGGAGGAACACATACGCCTTGCTCTTCAGCACATAGAACAAGACCGAATAGGCGAGGCCGTACACTCTCTACCCTTACATGCAAAGCTTCTTCTTACCACCATCATGCTAAATCAAGACTCGCAATCAACTGGAGAAATTTATGAGTCCTATCGTAAATTAACAGAAACAATACGTACTGAATCTCTTACTCAGAGACGCGTTAGTGCATTATTAGCAGAGCTGGACATGCTTGGATTAATTACAACAAGTATCGTTTCAAAAGGACGATATGGTCGAACAAAGAGCATATACACACAAGTTCCAAAAACAAGATTAAGAGATCTCCTAACCGCAGACCCAATACTCAAAGACCTTAAGCTGCCGTACTAAGAATCTCCCGACGATTTCGTAAAATCCTTAACCAACATGTCTAGTGTTGCCAGGTTTACTATCGGCACTTTTCCAGGAGTTGGAACAATTCCCATGTTTGCCTGAAACTTGGTCTGGCCTTGCCATGTACCAGAATTCAATATCAACGTACCGCGATAATTCGTTCTGTCTAAGGTATGTACATGTCCAGCGTGAAAAATATCGGGAACCTCATCAATGACCAAATGATCCTCTTCCGCGGGAGCCATTGCCACTCTTCCTCCATAATGTGGTGCTAAATGTCGTGCCCGAAGCAAAAGCTTCATCGCAGCAGCTGGCGACGAATATGATAATCCTGGGATTTTTGCGACCACGTCATCCAAGCTCCGTCCATGAAACGTCAGAAGCTTTACACCATGTAGTCGTAATAGAGCAGGACTACTTAACATCGAGACGTTTTCCATGCAATATAGTTCCTCCGCGTATTTGCGTGGTATGGCTGGTTGAGGAAGAGCCTGTCTTACTGGATCATGATTTCCAGGAATTATAACGATTCTTATGTGCTTGGGTATTTTTTCAATTAGCTGGGCAAGATTAGAATATTGCTTACGGATATCCGGTTCTTGAAGGTCATTCTCTTGGCCCGGATAGATTCCAGCACCGTCTACAGCATCACCACCTATTACGACATACCGTACTCTGTCTACAACTCCATGATCTTCTGACAGACCCGAGATCCAAGCTGTGAATCTCTCAAAAGCATCAAGAAGAAACAACTTGCTGCCTACATGTAAATCCGATAGAAACACGGCATAGACATTCTTTTTACTTGTAGTTGGAATTCTATCAGGAAGATCCGGGTGATAGATTCTCTTCAACGCGGCTGTTTCTCCCCTTACTCTTGCTACATCCATTATTACAAATTGGTCCAACATAACGTCTGCAACTTCAGCTTTAATGGAATTGTCTGTACCTCGAACTCTGAGAAGACCTGAAAGATCGTCTATAGCTAATTCCCATCTATCCTGTTTTATTCTCTTATCCATAACCAAACCCGCCACCTTTACCACATCACGATTTTGCGCATCCAAAACCTCAGATATTGTCCTAATGTTTCTTGAATCTGGCCGTTGACGTGCTATGTTCAACATCTTCCGAAGTCGACTCCGAAAAAGCAATCTAAAACCATCCGCTCCCTCAACTGGAAACAACTTTTCAGTAAGGTTACCGATTATTTCGAGATCAGCTTCCGAACCCTCTTTGGCCATGTCAATTGAATCTTCTAAATTTCGTGGATCCTCTATACTTTCTTCAGGAGACAATAAGGCATCTATATCTGATCGAGAAATCACGTCAACTCCGTCAGTTTCACCTGATTTTTTTAGTTGAACAACTTTATCGATCATATCAACTACATTTACGCGATTTTCCAAGCTTAGTAATAGCTCAAAAGCATCAACATCAACTTGATATCCACTCGCTAATGCGCGAGCTACCGCATCATCGACTTTTGCTAGAACAGGCAAGAACTCAGTAGCTCCCACTCCAATTTACTACTTGGTTTCAAGGAGCTTTTCTTCAACACCAGATAGAAAGTCCTCGATGTGTTCCACCGGAATACGTGCGCCGCTAGCTTTTGCATGCCCTCCACCAGCACCTCCTGCTATGTCAGCTGCATATGACGCCACTTCTCCAAGATGACACCTACAATCTTCTGTTCCCCTCAAGGATATATCATAAGTGTCCTTCTTTGGACTTAATTTGTAAGCAATACCTGCAGACACCTGGAATGCTCCAAGCAATAAATTTGCTACTAACCCTGAAACCGGCTCTTCAGTACAAATACTCGCATAACCTTTCCTCATTGATCCTAACTTACGCACTACCGTCATCAAGTACACCATGCGTTCTGCTTGTTCACTAGCATCATGCAGTACGTCAGTAATCCTATGTGGTGGAGTCATATTCGATAGTTCCGATACTAGCTTTTTCAAATAATCTTCATCTCCTCCCCTTCGCGCCAAGGCGTAAGAAAGCAACGTTGCCTCCAATAGGACGAATTGGCGGTCCTGTTGCTGAATTATTTTTTTTGCTAAAAACCCCCCATCAAGATAATCGGTTATTGCAGCATAAGCTGCAAGCAAGTGAGCATCATGTGGCAGCTCTTTCTTCAGAAACTCATAGGATAACACACCCGCACAATCATTTATGGAGTGATTTACTATAACACCACATTTCTTTAGTGCACGTCGCCAATCATTCTCCATTGGATGGTGGTCAGTATACACAACTTGTCCGTGCTTTGCAATGGCCTGTATTAGCTTGTAAAATTCTGGCCACGTACTCTTGTTTAAACCCAAATCACAAATATAGAGCTCATCAACGCGTCGAAGCTGACTAAGATGGTCAATAATGTCGCCATAATCAGCCAAAATAACTTCGGTGTCTCTTGCGCGTTTGAAAAGAGCAGCAGAGACTATACCATCAACGTCTTTTTTATGAGATATACAAATACGCTTTCTTCTGACCATTTCCATTTACCATCTATTGAGAAGCGTATACACCAATACAGCGCTCTTGATGTCTTTCAATCGACCCCGGTCGCAACTCTCTAACTTTCTTGATAGCGTCTAATGAAGACATCCCCATACTTACTAAATAGGCAGCTAACACCGTACCTGTTCTTCCCACACCTGCCTCACAATGAACCAATATCTTCTTTCCTGATTTTTTGGCGTGGTTTAGGATTCCAACCGTCTTGGAAAGATGAATCATGGTGGGAGCTTGATGGTTTTTGATACTAACATGTCGAAATTCAATACCCGTCTCTCTACCCCATCTCGAGGGCAAAGATCTATCCGTCAAATTCAAAACTACCGTAATCCCCTGTCTCTTGAGCCAAAAAAACTCCCTCTTTGATGTAGGCTTCCCAGAAGCAGCTACTGAGTTATCTATCCAACTAAAATTTGTAGGCCGACCAACAGAAAAACCCCAGATCATCCTATAGAGGTTTCCAAACACTCTGAACCAAACCTACTTGATGTATTGATAGTTTTACCGTAATGATTACACTGATCTCTCATTCTTAATAACTATAGATTAAGTACCGCGTATGTTATCCCAAAGTCTGATATGCAACCTACTTGAGAAATTATAATCTCGTTCCGTACACATTTTTTTCAACCATACTTCTCTTTCCGATATTACATCTCTACTCACACCTTCTGGCATAAGTATTACGCGTTCTTTATTTAGAGCGTATCTGGCGACCAGTCCATCAACTTCTGTCACGTCTTCTGGATTTTGAATGACATATTTGAAGAAAGAACCAGAAAAAGAACTAAACACCCGATAACAACTCTTTTGTTCGCGATCTTCTTCAGAGTTCCCAGAATTCTTCAACTTAGGCGACACATTCCACTGATCAGTTATAGCAACTAACGGAGCAATAGGCCGCAACGTACCGTTCGTCTCTATCTCGATATAGAAGTCTCTTTCTTTCAAATCATTGAGTAATTCTACAAGCGCACTTTGTTGAAGAAGTGGTTCTCCGCCTGTGACAACAAGACGTCGGCACCTATAACGAAGAACGCGATCTCGAATATCATCTTTATTCATGAACACCAGCTCTTTTTCATTATTATACCGGTTCCAATCCCAAGTATAAGCTGTATCACACCAAACACAATGTAAATTACAACTTCCAAGCCTTAAGAAAACGGACGGCCTTCCTACCGTTATTCCTTCCCCTTGAACTGAATAGAAAATTTCTGAAATTAACAGTCTTTCTTCCTTAGGAGATACACCAGTGAAGTGCACAACTCCTTTCTGAAAGTCATCAAATTGGTTATCCATCATTTATTATCTAATGGCCCTTGATAAGCAAGACTAGCTGTTATTATAACCACGGCCTCTAAGCATTAGCACAGCTGTGAATTATCTTGGAAAGAACCACATAGTCTACTACGGGTGGATTATTCTTTTTACGGCTGTTGTTATCCGATTGATGAACTCGGGTCTCCGGATATCATATGGTGTATTCTTACCCTCTCTAGAAGCAGACCTTGGACTTTCCAGATCATCTGTAGCTGGCGCTGCAGGATTTTCGCTTTTCGTCTTCGCAATATCTCAACCTTTGGTGGGAAAGCTAGTCGATCGCTTTGGACCAAAGAAGACAATTCTGTTTGGTACTACTCTAATTGGGATAAGCTATTTGCTTATGAGTACTATATCGAATCCCCTTCAACTATACATCTACTATGGAATTCTTTCAGGGATAGGTTTTGGAGCAGCAGCAAGCGTTCCGATAGCCGTACTAGTTACCGATTGGTTTAGGCGACGAAGAGCTTTTGCTGTCAGCATAGCTGCTTCAGGAGTTGGAGGTGGATACCCAACAATAGTCCCTCTAGCTGCTTTCCTTATCTTGACTATTGGCTGGCGGAGCTCCTACATCGTTTTGGCGGTTCTGCCCCTACTAGTCGTCTTGCCTTTAGCTCTACTATTAATTAAAAAAAGACCCCCTGACAATAATCAATCAGACACTCAACAACCAAGTAAAACTACTGGTGACACAAAAGCTTCGCTAAATCACCTGGTTAGAAGTAGATCTTTCTGGTTTCTTGCCTCTGGATACGTCGTCTGTGGCTTTTCAGTTTCTTTTGTGGAGGTACACCTTGTCGCATTTGCTTCCGATGCAGGTATTTCTCCGCTTATAGCTGCAGGCGCGCTAGGAATAATGGGAATTCCCATGATAATAGGACTTCTATTGGCAGGGGTAGCAGTAGATCGTTTTGGTAGAAAAAATCCCCTGGCGCTTGCATACGCAATAAGGGGATTCTCAATGTTACTCTTACTTTTAACACCCACTAACACGTCAATCATTGCATTTGTCATCCTATTTGGTTTCGTAGAATTAATGACAATACCACCTACTACTACTCTCTGTCGCGAGATTTTTGGTGCCAAATCCATGGGCTTCGTTTACGGTGTCGTCTATGGTGGACACCAGTTAGGAGGTGCATTATCAGCCTACCTTGGAGGATTAATATTCGACTTGATGGGAAGTTACACACCAATGATTCTTTTATCGATACTGCTCCTTGGCTTTGCAAGCACGGTTTCCTATCTAGTAAAAGAACCACAAGCCATGATGGCTAGTAATCGAATCTAGAAAAAAATGAAAACATAACATCAAAACAAATCTGGTACAAAAACATGGAACAAAATCAGATAGATAAAGCCAAGAGTAGAAACATTTCTAGAGACAACGGGATATGAAAACAAAATCTACTTCCTTCCAAAAGGCAAGCGCTACCAAGATCTCGAAGAAAGCTGTAGAACAGAATCTAAACAAGTACTTTGATCGCTCTCTAACGGAACGCGAGCGCGCCGTCTTCGAGGGTGGGATAGCTCTAGGTGCTCTGCACCAACAATTCATGGGGATTCCAATACTCAAAGACGCAGACCTACTTGCAGCAATTGAAAAAGTAATAGAAAAGAGCACGACACTTCGTCCTTTCAAGATCAGAGCACGAGTACGCATTCAAAGTCAAACGCTCAAGAGTAGAAAGAGTCACGCCTATGATTATTCGACGCTTAAGGGAGAGAACGTCATTGTACGTGTGGAATGTCAATATAGAAAAGCAAGAGCAATAGTTGGAATGAAACACATTGACGAACTAGATTATGACCTGATGTTTGTTGAAAAGATTCAGTAGCGGATTATGAAGAAAACAACAAGCAACGCTGGCCCGCCGATAACTGCAGCAGAAGATCGATTCTCTAAATTTGGCAAAGACTTTCATGAGGAATGGTACCAAAAGATTATACAGACATTTCACTATGACCCATTAAAAGACGTCCAGGCTACAAATTTACTTCATAGTTTACTGCGTTCTAAAAGCATGGCACCAACGCATACGATATCCTTACTGCATGGAAAACCAGCAATTATCTATGGGGCTGGGCCGTCTCTAGAAGATCAACTATCAAAGCTAGTAGAGAGTACACAGGTGATCAGAAAGTACGTACATGTAGCTGCCGATGGAGCCGCTCGACCATTGCTGAAGCTAGGAGTTCAACCCCAACTCGTTGTTACAGATCTTGATGGATTAGAAAAACAAGATCTCTTACAACTTTCACCCAGTGAAACCCTATTGGCGATCCATGCTCATGGCGACAATATAGGCGCCCTTAGAGATACGATTCCTAAATTACCACAAAAAATACTAGGAACCACACAATCCGAGTCAACCTCTCGCGTCCACAACGTGGGCGGCTTTACTGACGGAGATAGAGCATTCATACTTACAGCACTTGCAGGCGCCAGCAACATTACATTGTGTGGAATGGACTTCGGAAAGAGAATCGGGAACTATTCAAAGACAAGAACGTCTCCTGATTCTGTAGGCATCAAACGACAAAAACTACGGTTTGGTAAAGACATCATCGAGTGGTCCCTCCCTTACTTTGACACCAGAGTAGCTACCCTGACCTCTAATGCAAGAGCTTTATCTGTTCCCTACATATCTTCAGTTGAGTCTTAAGTAACAAACAAATAAAGGGCAATTACTTTCCACCAGCTTGTTATATGCGAATCTCAGAAGTAGAAATCTATCGTGCAGACATTCCATTTAAGGACACCTTTCTGAGCAGAATGAACGTTAGGGCCGCCAAAGACGTAGTCGTTAAGGTTAGTTCGGAAGACGGACTTGTTGGAATTGGCACTACTTCTCCTGTTCCAAAATACCTCGGAGCGACTCAAGGAATAATAATAGAAGGGGCAAAGTTCCTTGCATCAACAATAAGTGGCCAAAATCCATTTGACATCGAGAAAATTCACTCTCTTATGAATGACGCTTTGGCCGATAATTGGCCTGCTAAGGCCGCCATCGATTTAGCTCTGTATGATATGATGGGTAAAGCAGTAGACAAACCCGTGTACCAGCTATTGGGCGGAAAGGTACGCGATCATTTCTATACCCAGTTCAATTTTGGTATGAAACAAATTCGGCGACCCACGGAGATCGCGAAGATTGCTAAGAAAGCAGTGAAGGAAGGCTTTAGAGCATTCGAAGTTAAGGTAGGTATAGGACTAAAAGCGGATATTGCAAGAATAAAGGCGATCAGAGAAGCCATAGGTGACGAAATTATTCTAGTAGCAGACGCTAATCGTGCTTGGACGGCAAAGGAAGCTATTGAGAGCATTCGAGCGTTACAAGGATTCAACAACATTATCTTTGAAGAGCCTACTCTTGGCCTTGAAGAAATGTTGGAAGTACGAGAAGCCGTCGACGCTCCCGTCTGTGCTGATGAGAGCTGTCACACCCTAAAGGATGCGAGAGAGATTGTCAAGAAGAAAGCGGCAGATGTACTTTGCATTAAGATTATGAAGGCGGGTGGGATCTTGAACTGCAAAAAGATCGCAACTCTTTGTGACTCATTCAATGTTCTCTGTAGGATAGATGGAGTCCCTGGAGAAACACTAGTATCTAATACCGCAGGTGCACATATAGCTCTCAACGCCAAGACTCTGATTCCAGCTGGATCTGGAGTTATGCAACACTATTACACCCTTAAAGAAGACGTTGCAACTGGCGGTTTAATTTTCAATGAAGGAAAGGTAACAATAGGTGAAAAACCCGGCCTCGGCATCAAGCTTCGAAAAAGGATGTTAACACCAGCTTAAATTGAACACGTCTCATCGACCTTAAACTAAAAGACCGTAAACACCTAATCTCGGAGGTCATTTACTTCAAAACCGAGACGACCTGGACTCATAATTCGATTGGGGTCAAGGGTTCTCTTTATCATCTTCAAACTCTTAAGAAAGCCCATATTTGCCTCTCTAATCTGACGACTCCACGCCCAGGGCGGAGCTTTCCACACCAGTCCGCCCTTCTTTACATAAATCTCAACTATATCCCTAACCAGACTAGTAATCTTCTTTACTTCATCCTCATCTTTTCTATTGAAACGAAGATAAGTCATCAGGGATCCTGAATGCGAACCCCTGAAAACATCAACTCGGAACAAGGATTCTCTTCCGAATCTACGACAAGTTCTTTGAACCTCTTGCATAGTTTGTGCCCAGGCCGAGATGGGTATGTAGCAAGCCGGGTTCGTGGATCCGCCAAAAACATCTGGATTAAATGAAGTTCGAAGATCTGGTAATTGGAGATATTTATCGCGATCTCGACGAGTGAGTTCAAGAACACTTACGTTCATATTTTTTGGAGCTTGCTTCTCTACCAGATCATTTAGAATTTCGATCTTGGCATCGATGAGATTCTTTGAACTACCCGTTACTATTGCATAGAGATAAACTCCAGTCTCTCTACCACTGGTTAACTTAGTATCATTTCCGACGAATCCAACATCAGGAGAATAGGCGGAGATGTCATCAGCTACATCGAGATCCACCAGAGATGACAGAAAAGGCCCAAAACTACCTTTTTGAGGTGTCGAAATCCTCAGGCAAAAAGCTTCAACATGGAGTGGTTTACGGTAGATTGGAAGAGATACTTTCGTTACTACTCCAGTTGATCCAAACCAGCCACTAAACAGGCCAACTAAATCCGGAAGGGGTACTCTTCCAAACCAGTACGGACTGCAAGATGTTGACCCGCAGCGCAATAGCTCGCCATCTGGAAGAACGACTTCAAGACCGTTGATCTGTTCGTATTGAGACCCAAATTTTAGTGGCATGAAACCGACGCCCTGGATAAGGAGGTTAACAAGAAGCGACGCATTGCCTGGACACGCTTTAGGAACACTTGCCCACATTCCCTTCTGTCCCAACGCCTTGATTACTGCCTGTACTGTGGCACCTGCCCCAATTACCACATATCGCATTCTTTCATCAATTTGGATCTGAGACATCCGTGAAAGATCTAAAACAAGACCACCTTTCAGAGGAATATGCTGTCCCCAACCATTTGTACAAGATACAACTGGGGTAACTGATTCACGCAATCTATTTGCAATTTTCATCACCCCGATAACTTCTTCCGTACAGGAAGGCAAGGCTACGACGTCTGGAAACCTAGAAAGGCACTCACTTGCATCATATGAATAGCGTAATAACGCCTCTGGATCAATGATTACGTTATCTGATCCCACCACGCTTGAAAGCTCTGTAAGGATAGACATGCCACTGAGACGGACCACGGCCGCTAAAGAAACCTTACCATTACCAACCTAAAACATCTGACGACTTCTAATACATTCCAGTGAGAAATCCATGGATAGAAATAAGGCTATTAACACTAAAAAGAGAGGCTCGAATATCAAAAGTTGAAGATTGACTTTCACCATCACATCTTCCCCAAAGCATACCTAAAAGAACTCTCAACATGGACCGGGTATCCAAGAGCTAGACTCGAACCAGACGGAAGGATTGCCTTAGTTCGAAAGGCAGACGAAGTTCTTCTACGAAGTTCTGTACACGATAACGAAGCTCGCATAAAAGACCTTGATAAATTTGGCATCGACATAGCAGTCTTGACCCTCCCAAATCCATTCGTGGACATCTTTCCCATTGAACGCGGGATCCCGATCGCCCGAGCAGTAAACGAGAACTTAGCTGAAGAGGTAAAAAAATATCCTGACCGCCTGGTAGGATTTGCTACTCTTCCTCTCAGAGATCCATTGGCAGCAGTCGAGGAGCTAACACGGGCTATTACGGAGCTCGGGTTGAAGGGAGTCTGCATTCCTGCAAGTATTGACGGCCAGTCTCCAACGTCAAGTCAGTTTATTCCAATCTATGAGACAGCGTCTCGACTTGATATCCCGGTATTTGTCCATCCAAACATACCGGCAGGAAGTGAACCGATGTCTCCCTACAGACTTATCACGATTCTTGGCTATTTGTATGACACAACTCTTATGGTTTCTAAACTAGTCTTTGAAGGAATATTCGATCGAGTGCCAAACTTGAAACTCATTATTTCTCACCAGGGAGCAGCAATACCATATCTTGCAGGCCGAATAAACCAGGGGTACATCGAATACAAAGAGTGTAAGGCTAATATCAACAGGCCTCCTATGGAGTACCTCAAACGCCTATACACGGATACGATTTCCTTTGATCATGAAGCTATGATGTTCGCGTACCGATTCTTCGGAGAAGACCAACTACTTTATGGAACAGATTACCCTTTTCTTCTTGGTACGCCCTCAACGATTGCAGAAGACGTTAATGGCTTGGATATTACTAATGAACAAAAAGACAAAATATTCCATAAAAATGCATTATCTATACTAAAACTATCATAATACAAGAAATTATTGATATCTAGACGTAACACGCGTATTGATGATGGCCCCACCAGAAACCATAGATGGAGCCGAACTTGAAGGCGTCCTGAGTTTCATAGAAGAGAACATCCGAACTATTCCTCTCAAAGAGCTACTATTCCAAGTAAGCTCAAAGGGCCATAAGATACCCAGAGAGCTAGTCCATGGCATTAACAAGGCCATTTCTGAGCTAGTTGGTCCCAGAAGGCAATCCATCGCGCGTTTCATAGTCGTTAGTGGCCCTGACCGCTCAGGAAAGGAGACGCAATGCTTTAACCGGCGTCATTTTGACGGGATAACTGGCCTTAACAAATTCCTATCCAACCAAGGATATATGGTATTAGGTATCTCTTTACCGTCATATCACACAACATTAGGTTCCATAGTCGCGGCGTATCTGAATCATCCTAAAGCTACATGGAAATTTGACGGAGAAATCTCTAAGGAATACGCCTGGCTACTATGGTCATTAGATCGAGCACAACATAATTCCAGAATACTCAAATGGATCACAAAATCGACTAGACACATAGTTCTATCTAAGCGATGGCTTGAAAGTAATACCATATATCAAAAAAATCAGGGGATAGACGAAGGACGAATTCTAGCTTTCGAAGACTCCATCGTCAAACAATCTCACACCATAATCTTAGACGCACCTATACCAACTATCAAGGAACGCCTTCAAGGCCGGAGCCGGGACCGTTATGAACAACCAGAGACGCTACAGAAAGTTCGTGAGTTATATTTGGAACTCCCTCAGCTATATCCGTATGGAAATTTTTACCTCGTAGATGCATCAAGAGAAATGAGAGAAGTTAACCTCGATCTAATCCAACTTACTAAAGATTCCATTTTATCCAATTTTTCTCCAAATTGATCAGTCGTCGATCATTGCCTCGTAAATCATTCACTCCATAAGAATCATGACAAACCCAATAAACAGATTAGTCCATCAGGCCCTGATTAATTTGTCCATGTCCGAACAAGCTACGGGATCTACTCCAGAAACATCGGTGCAAATTCAAGGGAAAGTTCCTGGGCAGGATTTTTCGGCTTAAACTTATAATTTACCTTAGTGAACAAGAAAAGCGAAAGATGAGCAGATTAGAAGCACCGAAACTACCTAGTCCAGTAAACGTAAGCCTTCCAATTAACAAATCAGCAGTTGTAGTAGTTGATATGCAAAACGACTTCTGCAGGGAAAACGGCGAGCTCTACGTCGGACCTATGGTTCTTCCTACAATTCCAAAAATAAGAACGCTACTAGAAAAGGCAAGATCTTCGGGGCTCCAAATCATACATACTCAATCATGGTATTTGAAAGATGATCCGAGATATTCCAATCACCCGCGAGCAAGTATTATCGGACGAGGTTGTAAGGCAGAAACATGGGGAGCAGAGATAATAGATGAACTTAAACCATCATCAGGTGAACCTTCCATCAAAAAGACTTCTTTTGATCCGTGGTTCGGGACTAATATGGAATCGATTCTAAAAGAGAGGAAGTTTGGCTCTTTTGAACACGGATCCGTTCATAGGAACCGCGAAAGAAACGACACAAACGTCATTATAACTGGTACGGTCTCAAACGCCTGCGTTGAGAAGGCCGTCATAGGCTTCTATCTTCGCGGCTATGAAATCATTATACCTTCGGATTGCGTCTCTGCTAATGACCATTATGGTCAAGAGTTGGCCCTCTACCAATTTACAAGATGGTATGGTGCAAAGCTAACTCTTTCTGATATGATACAATTCATTTGAAGCTCGAACATTACCTATTATTTTCTATAGACTACGCTCAATTACTGTTTTCTGATGTCGAGTGAACCAGACGATTGTGCGCTTAAGCCCTTCATCCAGATCATACTCGGAAGAATAACCAAGTCTTTTCCGGATCTTCGTTATAGACGGGTAACTCTTCATAGGTTCCAACTCTACTGAGCTTCTTGATGGAAGATCGTAGAGTTTTGACTTCGATTTCATCAGGAAACGAATCCTTTCAGCAATCTCCCTGATAGAATATTTCTTTCCACCTCCTACGTTAAATGCTTCACCTACTGCTTGTTCCTTAAGTAAACACAACTCAATAATCTCACAGTAGGTTTGTATGTAAACAGGGTCTGTCACATCCGTGCCCGCATTATGAAGAAAAATTTTTTTCCCTTCCAGACACGCCTCAATAAATTTTGGAATGGCAGAATTAGGATTATCATGTTCGCCATAAAGTTTCCAGCTCCGCAAGATTACCGTCGGGACGCTTCGATGCAGATAGTAGCTATTGACCAGACTTTCACCAATAACCTTCGAGTGGTCGTACGGAGTTCTAGGATTGAACGGCGTTGTCTCTCTTACTGGCAATCTTATTGGAAGGCCAAATACGTTGGCAGATGAAGCGTAAATGAAGCGTTTAACGCGGTTTCTAGCAGCAAGCTCTAGAACATTCAGAGTCCCTAAGTCGTTTATTTTGTAGCAGAGAAAAGGGTTTTCAATTGTCTTTTGAATCTCGACGATGCCTCCCAAATGGACTATGGCATCAAAACTCATTTCAGATAACTGGCCAAAGACGAACGTTTCATCAGTTAGATCACCTTGTAAAGGCGTATTATATAGATCAGTTCCGAGCACCTTGAAACCTCTATCAATTAGATATGAGAAAAGGTTCTTACCTACAAAGCCATTTACTCCAGTAATGAGAACCTTCAAACTACTTGTTTTTCACCACCGTTGCTATTTGTGATTTGAAGACGCAGATCTTACCATTCACATCGGTCCGATCTCGTAATTTACAGAAAGATGAGCCTGTACTTCTAGCTGCCCCGGTATCACATCTGTTGAGGTTGCAATACTTGCTTCTGCCATGCTTCTTTGCATTACAACCGTGGGAGATCTAATACTTGATTCAGAAGCGCTGAGTACAGAAACAACCTGTACCTCGAGACTTTTAGCAATAATTTGCGCCTTGAGATTCGCATCTTGAGCTGCAGCTACCAACGCTTCATTCCTTAGCTTCATGAACGTCTCTTCCGATGCCGCAAACTGAATACCATTAATTCCATTAACACCTGCTCGCGCCGAGACGTCAATGACTTGTCCAGCTATTCGTGATAGTTCACTTAGGCGGGGATCTCCTATAGTGACCGCAAGATCATGTAGCACTCTATATCCAGTGATTTCAGGGGCAGCTTTTGGTGACGGACGTGAATAAATTGGGAATAAATTATATGAAGTAGTTTCTATTTGATCTCTATCTATACCAAGTCTTTCAAAGCCATCCAAAGTTGATGAGAAGATTTTCCCATTAGACGTCACAGCGTCTGCCGATGTGGTACCTTCGGTCGTTATGCTCAACATGACGACTACGCTATCAGGAGTAGTCTGCGCACTGCCTATTCCGGACACGCTTAGAGCTCGGGAAAAAGAATCATTAACTGAAGTAGTAAAAGCTCGTTCATCGTAGTCCATAGAAGATTGAAGGAGAGTTGAAGGTGGTACAGCGACTTGATTATCACCTATCGTACCGACGATCGTATCAGTTTCACGCGAGTCGAAGGGTTGTAACATAAGTGACGCTACAATAGTCCCGCTCACTACAAGAGCAAGAGCTGTAGTTATTGCTACTAGAAGCTGTGTTTTTTTCACCGGCCTATTCCTCCACATCATGACAGTCTTCTATTACAAGAACTAGATATAGACTACTGGGTGATATTTCCACAAATATGAAAATTTAACATTCTGGATCGATTTCCAGTCAGATCTCGATGAGAAGAATTAAGAAGACCAAGGAACTACTCGCGTCCTCGTGACACAAGACAATCATAAAGAATTACATACAGATCTCTTGCAATATCTTAGAGCTAGTAGGCCCGTTGTTCTATCCACAGTTAATTCCAATTGTCAGATATATGCAAGGCCAATTTATTGGCTGACCGCCAAAGATAGTAAACACATAAGGTTTGCAATCGAGAGAAAGAGCTCCGCTCTAAAGAATTTGAAGTCAAATTCTCAGGTCTTCATTAACGTGCTTGGTGACAATATCATCTATGGTATAAGCGGAGTGGCAAAGGTTTTGAAAGAAAAACTCAATGCTGAAGGGAAACACACTATGATAGAGGTGACCATTAAAGAGACGCGCAATCAGCTCCAAGAAGAAGATAAAGAGATAATCGAAGTCGAAGGTCCATGGATTCACTATAGGCCTGGTAACGAAGCATGGGCAAAAACCGAGAAAGCAGTATTTCGCGAGCTCGTCTCGTAAGCCTGGAATGAAAAAAAAGAGACCAAAAAAGGTCTGGGAAGCGGTTAGGTAGAACCAACCGCTACATTAGGAATTGGCCGTCTAAAGTCAAAGACCTTAGCGGTTTTCCCTAGCTGTCTGTCTGCTCGGTAGACTCCGCTGTCGGCTGCTCGGTAGACCCGGTAGACTCTGTAGTTTCCGTAGTCTCCGTAGACTGAGCAGGTGCTTCGTCTGTTCCTGAAGAGATCGGTTCAGCATTTGCGAATCTGCTGGAGACGTTCGTGATCTTCACTTTCACTTTCTGGCCTGCGCGTGCGCCTGCCACGAAGATAACAAAGCCTTGAATTCTTGCTACTCCATCTCCACGTCGACTCGTTTCTGTGACGTCTACTTCGTATTCCTTACCGACTTCCACCGGCTTTGGTGCAAATCCACGAGGACTGCCGAAGTTGCTGCGACCGAAGTCTCTCCTCTGTCCGTAACTCAATGTATTCCCTCCTTAATTCATTCAATGACACTCATACTTAATGAACCTTTCCATTTTATTTGTTTGATGATGGTTTACAAAATATTTATTCCGTTATATGTGATTATCACTACTACTCATTACCTTCATCTAAATAACGCCTCACAACATCGATCTTTGATGACGAATTTCTTGTGCTTTTTTTTGCGAATATAGAGAATAGAATTGAGAACTACACGAAAAAGACGAACGTGGTTCTTTAGGTCGTTACTGGAATCAATCGAATGACGTCGATCTCACTGGAACGTACTAGAAGTCGTCAGATGTTTTAGGTTGGTAATGCCGAAACAACAGAATAAGTCCAATTCCAGCTGGTATCATATCACCTAAACGTAAAACCGTAAATAACGGGTTTGTGAATATTGATATGACTAAAGCAGGTATGTTTAGACTAAGGCCCACTATAAAAAGAACCAGATACGTGAGTTTAGCCCAATTTTTCCCCTTTCCAATCATATAGATAAGTAGTGCTATAATTGCTATAATTGGGAGTGCAATACCAACTCCAATAATCATTCCTATTATTTCTTTTATCTTTGTAATCTCTAATACTGCTCTTATTATTCCAAAAATAAGCGAAATTCAAAGTAATCTTACGGCAAAGGCCGTTTTAGAATCTGGTTGCAATGCTGTTGGTACTTATTGATGAATGAGTATGAAATTTATATAAAGCTATGAAGGCGCCTAATTGTTCTGAATACGTACTAAGTATCAAAGGCACGAATAAGGAAACACGTCGAAAACCATGAGCAATAATAGAAGAGATCCTAGGTTTGGTCGTGAAAACATGGACGTGAACTAATGGAAAGAAGTAATTGTCTCCCTGTTCCAAAATTATATCGATCGGAAGAGGATAATACGGCAAGGTCCTTTAATGAGTATTCGCGGTGAGTCTTATTATGTGGACAAAATGGGAAGTATATGAAACTCCCCAGCTCAGTGATCCACCGCTTATCATTGGAGTTTCCACATCGAATCCCAACTACGCGCTACTATATTCTCATGCAAACGAACTCGCAAAGTTCATGATAGACAAAATGAGCTTTAAGCTCTTTGCAAGGGTATATTCAGACGCCTTCCCCTCTGAAGTAAAGATAGGTGCCGATGGTGTATCTGCCGTCCCAACGGGAGATTTTTATTATCTCAAGGGACGTCAAGATCTTTTAGTCTTCACCAGTACTTCATCACCAAACACCCAGAACTATGAGCTTGCAGAAGAAATCTTGAATTTCGCCAAATCCATGGGTACTAACGAGGTTTATTCCATAGGGGCGCGTTTTCTTGAGACACCATCTCCTAAAGATGTACCTGAAGTACTAGGCTTCGCAACACATCAAGAAGGAGTACGTCGACTAAGAAAAAAAGACGTGAAGATAATGAAGGATGAACCATCACTTTACTTTAGCTCGCTAGTAATAGGAATGGCCAAGCTTCAGGCAATGCAGGGATATCGATTAGCAGTTAACCACGGTGAACCTAGACCTCACCCAAGAGCAGTCAAAGCAATACTGAAAGTTCTCTCAAGTATGCTCAACTTTAAGATAGATGTGTCTAGCCTGGACAAAAAAGCAGAAGAGATGAAAGAAATAATTGGTGATATCATGAAGACCGAGGAACAACAAGTAACTCCTGCAGATGATAAAGAAATATATCGATAAAGATCTCATTCAGATGAGACTCCCATTCTGAAGTGATTTTGAGCTTGAAGATTGCTATCCTGGGCGGCACGGGTACATTAGGAGGAGGACTTGCTCTACGCTGGTCAGCACATCATGAGATCGCCATCGGATCGAGGGACTCTGAAAAAGGAAAACGATTAGCCGAAGAGTACCGCCAAGAAGTCAAAGAACGCCATGACGGCTATGAACGAATTCAAGGAGGAGAAAACACTGAAGCCATAAGAGATTCCGACGTGATCGTTCCTGCTTTACCATATGTTTTCATTCCTCAGATGGCTAAAATGATTGAACCCGTGGTAAAATCTCATGCGATCATTCTTTCACCAATAGTCCCTATGGAAAAGAAAGGAGATCATTTCATCTACGTGGATCAAGAGCTCTCTATGCAGGAAAACACTAAAGGATCCGCTGCCGAACTAATTGCCCAATATCTTCCACAGACCAGAATAGTGGTGGCCTTGAACACCATCCCCGCAATAATGTTATCAAAATTCGATAGACAACTAGACTATGACGTCTTTATGGCTGGAGATGACCAGGAAGCTGTCCAAGTAATAGCAGATCTCCTGAAAGAAATCCCAGGTCTAAATCCAGTTTACGCGGGACCTTTGCCCGTTGCACGGCAAATAGAGGGATTAGTTCCACTTTTGTTGAACCTCTCTAGACACGGTAAAATGAAAGCTCCATCTTTCAAGGTCATTTCTACAAATATCAAAGAAGAAGTACAGTATGGAGGATGAAAAAGTTGCTGACCGAATCAGAAAATATGTTTTCTGATTGAACTTGCTGATTTTTGACCTGCTCTCTTCTTGACTATTCTTTCAGTCGTTAAGTTTCTTCTTAATCACTAATATAAAGATCGTAGTATCTGGAAGCAAGTCTCGAAGTCAGGACAATCATGGGAAGAAAGACAGCCATTACGATAAGTGGATAGATAGAATACAACTGGAAGCCATCAAAGTACCAGGCATAGATCATGCTAACTAGTGCTGCAGTACTTAAGGCACCTTTGATACTTTCAAGCAGCTTATACCGCTTTTCAATAAGCTTCTTGTCTTCCACAATGGATTAGGCGAAATCGCTATTTGACCTTTAAAGGTATGTCTTCTGTAGAGAACTAAATTTCTCCGACTCGTACAAGCGATACATTGAATGGACATTGAAATTTATCCATGATGATCACTCTGGCTCTTACACCATTCACGGTTATCCCATGAATAGATGTGAAGAGGTGTAATCTCTACAATTTTTCTTGGCTCAGCTTCGAATTTCACTCTCCAGGCTTCAGGCATTTCTTCATAATTCCTTTCGTTCTTGTACTTCTCTAAGAGTTTTAGATTGATACGATTGTACATAGCTAGATCCGTAATTACTTGGGCCTTTCCAAGGATTGAGACACCTCGCAGTTCCGTGTATTTATCTCCATCTTCGAAGGAGCACGAAACGGTAGAAAATTGACTGATATTCCTAAATTTGGCTTTATATGACTGAACGCGGAAAAAGAGCTTTCTTCCTTCAATGACAAACCAAACAGGGGTCGAATGTGGCAACCCTTCTGACGTGAGCGTAGCTATGGATGCTATTCTCTGAAGCTCCAGGAATTCCCATAGATCGTCGTCTGCCATTGGTATGTAGCGTTTTAGAGTCATGATTTGAAAGAGAAATTGAGTTATTTCATTACTGGATAAACGTTAAAGCGCTCTCTGATGACAATTGACATCTTTTCTTCTAACCATGCTCGCGAAAAATCATCCATGTAGTGTTTGAATACTGGATGGTTCAGTTACACAACTAAGGGCACCATAGCATCGATGTTGTCCATTATCGTCTTTCTTCCCGTTTCTCTATCAACGACATTTCGGATGATTGAAAGAGTTATGCCGAGTCTTTCATATTCCTCGACCTTTTTACGAACGTCTTCGGGAGTTCCCATAAATGCTATCTTATTGATCACACGGTCATCAATCAGATCTAATGACGCCTCTAGATTTCCGCCAAGGTACGTCTCGCGAATCTTCTTGTGTACATCACTGAATCCAGCTCCTCCCATAGTAAACTGATGATGGTCTTCACGGAGATAATAGAGACAAGCACGCTGTACCGCATCTCTGACTTTCTCAGGATCGTCATTTGCAGCCATAACCATGCTACAACCTAGCTCTATTTCGGAGAAGTCCCTTCCGGCCTCTTTTGCTCCTTCTTTCATTACATCGATTGCCCATTTTAGATATTCAGGCGTGGACAGGGAATTGAATATTACACCATCTGCATGGGCTCCTGTAACTTTGAGTACTAATGGACCAGTAGCGCCCACATATATGCGGACCTTGTCCTGGTTCTTTACAAGATCACTGGCTGATGTACCAACCCCGTGCGTTTGGGGAATCCACGCATTGTTTAGCTTGAAGAACTTGCCATCATAGTCAGTCTTCTGGCCTGTCAGAATTGAACGAATTATCTCGATATACTCCTTCATTCTGGCAGCAGTCTTTTCAACTTTTACTCCATGATTTGGTTCTATCTTCAGACGGCCGCCAGCACCTAGTCCAAGAAGAGTGAATCGGCCACCCGTTGCTTCATTGAGAGTGATCACGGACATAGCCAGATCCGTGGGGGTTCTCGTGTAGATGGGAATAATATTGGTGCCAAGCTGAATATTCTTTGTGGCGTTGGCTACCTGTGTGAGACCGATGAAACAATCCCTGACGGCAGACTGGCCAAGAACAGCATAGTGAATTCCTACCTCGTCAGCGTGTTGTATAGTAGCGACAATATCTTCTAACGATATATCCAGGAGGCTATAGTAGCTAAGTGCAAACTTGATCATTTTACATCTAAACAAGTCTCCAAGACAGTTGTATAAATATGAGTGGATGATTTGTTAACAAGAGCGAAAAAGTACTAAGAGATAGTCTATGAGTAAAGCTGTATGGTGTCTAAAGTTAAAATATGCTAAAACGACATAAGGAAAAGATTGACTCCCAAAGACTTCGAGTACTTCGTCCCATCTTCAGTGAACGAAGCAATCTCTCTGCTTTCCAAATACGGTGATGAGGCCAAGGCATTAGCAGGAGGCCAGAGTCTGTTACTTTTGATGAAGCTTAGACTTGCCGAACCAAAATATCTAGTCGATCTCAAGAAAATCCAAGGGCTTTCATACATAAAAGAAGATAGTGAGGTGCTAAGTATAGGTGCCATGACTAGACACGCTGATATAGAGTCCTCGGATATAATAGCCAGGAAATGGCCTATTCTATTTGATACAGCTAAAGCTATCGGTCACACTCAGATAAGGAACCGCGGCACGATTGGTGGTAGTCTTTGCCACGCGGATCCCTCTGCTGATTGGCTCCCGGCCATGTTAGTACAAGATGCAGAGTTTATTGTCTCAGGGAAGGATGGAACAAGATCTGTAAACGCTCACGAGTTCTTCATAGGAGCATTCTCCACGGTATTGAATTCTCAAGAACTTATGACTGAAATACGTATCCCTTCCCCCAAGAATGGGACAGTTGGTTCTTACCTTAAACTGAGCATGGGCCCCGGCGACTTTGCAATTGTAAGCGTAGCCATTCAAATGACCTTTGGGGATGACGATATCTGTCAGGATGTAGCTCTGGCCTTGGGCGGAGTGAATGAGATGCCATTCCGGTCAGCGGAGGCAGAAGACGCTCTACGTGGAAAACACATAGACGGAAACGCAGTGCTAGCAGCAGCGGAAGGAGCTTTCAAATCCGTTTCTCCTATCTCAGATCTACGTGCTAGTGCTGATTATAGAAAGCGCATGACACGAGTCTTCACCAAGCGAGCAATAGAACAAGCACTAAAAAGAAAGAAACAGTAATGATCGCGATTTTAAACTGCTTATCTACTGAACGTATATACTGCCTCTAACCGAGGTTATCTGTATCAATTGCCAGCAGTAGATCTCGTAATAAAGAATGCAAGGATAGTAACGCCTAACGGCGTTATGGACGGTGGAGTTGCTGTTGATGAGGAAAAAATTGTAGCTGTGACCTCCAACACAACTCTTCTGGATTCTTCCAAGATAATCGATGCTGGTGGCCTGCTCTTACTGCCAGGCCTTGTCGATCCCGAGTGTCACATGGGAGCAACCAGGCCAATTCTGGAAGATATGATATCAGAGACACGAGCAGCTGGAGCTGCAGGAGTGACCACCTGGGGCTTGATGCAAACTTCTCCCACAATAAAAAGGCCAGTTAAGGAGATCCAGGGCCCCGACGACGTCCCATCATTCAAAGAGGTGCTACCAGAGGGAATAAGAATAGGAGAGCAGAACTCGCTCATAGATTTCTATTTCACGCCTATACTCCAGACCAATAGCCAGGCGGAGGAGATACCTGATTACGCTTCTCAGTTTGGAGTGACAACTTACAAGTACTATCTTCACCAGAAGAACCCCAAACATTCGAAGTATTGGCCAATGAAGGTGGGGTTCGTTAGCTACGATGACAGGGCCATCTATCTAGGAATGGAAAACGCGGCAAAACTAGCTCCTCGTGGACGCGTTTGCATGCACTGTGAAAATTGGGAAATTGCAAGTATTTTTGAAGATAGACTTATCGCAGCGAACAGCGAGAGAACCGCAGCAACGTGGGATGATAAATCTCCTCACTTCTGCGAGGCCCACCACGTTCGGTCTTACGCTTACTTGGGGAAAGTCACTGGGTGCCCAATCTACATCCAACATACTACGACACAGGAAACAATAGATGAAATTCGAAGAGCTCGAGCAGAAGGTATCAAGATCATGGCCCAGACGGGCCACCATTATCTTAGCATAAGTAAACACGACGGGTGGAGGATTAACGTGCCTCTCCGGGATCCCGAGACGATAGCTCGACTTTGGATAGCTCTGGCAAAGGGGGATATCGATTGCGTAGGAACTGATCATATTGCTCACGGGCCCAGAGAGCAGTTAGAAGTCAAGGACGACGCTTGGTCAGTGAAGGGAGGGTTTTCCTCACGAGTTGAAGCGTTATTCCCAGTGATGATGGATGAAGGAGTGAATAAGGGCAGAATAACCATTGAACGCCTTGTCCAAGTATGTTGTGAGAATACTGCCAAAGCCTTTGGCCTATACCCTAAGAAAGGTGTAATTGCTATCGGCGCCGACGCAGATCTTCTGCTCGTGGATCCGAAAAGAGTAATCAGAGTGTCTTCAGAGATGCTACACACCTGCACTGGATGGTCCATCTATGAAGGCAGAGAGTTTCAAGGTTGGCCTACCCTTGTAGTTTCTCGAGGAGAGATTATAGCAGAACGACCAAAAGATAAAGCTCGAGCAGAAATCATTGGCAAATCAGGACGAGGAAAGTATCTTCGTCGGGAAGTGACTTAGCTACTTTCATCAAGATAATTCTTCTACCGGGTACGTCCACTCAGCCGTCTAGTCATCTCCCTTGTAGAAACTATACCTGTTGCATACCAGTACTGTATGTACTGTAATCCAAACTGATGCTGAGCTTCCGTGAAGGAATTTACTCCATCTCTCATAACAAATGTCTCATATCCACGAAAGAAAGCATCTGCACATGTATGACGAATACAACAATCCGTATGCACGCCCGTCAATAGAAGAGTGTTAGCTCCTGTGCCATCATATAACGATCGAAGAACATCATCAAGATCGGTATTGTAGAATGAACTATAGGTTGTCTTAGGAATCGAGTAATCACCTTTCCGAGACTTTAACTCTGGAATGACGTCTGCACCTTTAGTACCCCGCATCGCATGAGGTGTCCATCTGGAGCGAATCTCAAAGTCTTTCGGCCTATGCGAATCTTTCGAATAAATCAGTGGAATTGCTGAGGACCTAGCAGCGTCAATTAGACTTTGAATCCGAGGAACTATTGGAGTCGCGCGAGCACATTTCAGAGTACCCGTAATGAAATCATTTAGCATGTCAACAACTAAAAGAGCATATTTCCTTTCACTATCGTAGATGTGGGGTTTTTGAAACGATTTGGGATCGTAAATGACGCTTATCTTTTGTTTTGCCAAAGCTTCCGAACCGTGGTATATCGCCATTTTCTAGTCAACACCAGGGAGACAAGATAGATATAGGGATATATTGCCGTACTTGATTCCTCATCGAACAATCAAGTTGTATGGATGGAGAGCTCGTTTAGGGATCGTTCTAGCCTCTCCAAATGCCGTATTTGAAGCTGAAGCGTTTAAGCTTGTACCAGAAGGAGTCTCTTGTCACTACACGCGACTGCCATATCGCGAGATTTCTGGTAAAGGAAAAGCCGAGATGGTTTCTATTGCTTCAGAGACTGCGCTGTTGCTATCTGGAGGCACTAATGCTGTTGGGGTCGATATAGTTTGCTTCACTCACGCTGGTGCTAGCATGTCTGCGGGGATCGAAGGCGACAAGAGACTGGTCAAAGAGATGCAAGAAGTGACAGGTGTCAAGGCCACCACTACCGCATCATGTGTAACTCGTGCCATCAAACACCTAAAGGCCCACCACATTGCAGTCATGATTCCCTATAATTCGATTGAAGCTTTCGCCCCTGTTCAGAGATATCTTGAAGCAAGCGGTCTCGAAGTAGTTACTCTGAAAAATGGAGGATTCAATACCGCAGCCCAGGTTTCTAGTCAGCCCCCTGAAGTGACTTACCGAATGCTGAGAGATATGGACACACCAAAAGTTGAAGCGTTTCTTATGGCCGTCCCAAACATGAGGACAATTGAAATCATCGACAAGCTTGAGAGAGAGACAGGTAAACCCGTAGTTACAGGCACGATTGCTACTATTTGGAATTGCTTGCGCGAGCTGGACATTAAAGACGGCATTGAAGGCTATGGGCGACTTCTTGAATCTTGACGAATATTCGACGATGATTGTCCAGTAGAGATATCCTAGCTGATTTCTAGATGAAAAAACTAGGCCATGCTTTCATTAACTTGTTTTTGGGGGACGTTTACTACCTCAGTAGGAATTTCTGGAAATCTATCCTTTGCCCATTTTTCTGCGACTGCTGAAGCTTCAGTAAGGATATCCTCTGCAACGTCACCCGAGGTATCAATATTCGAAGTTGATGGACCTGGACTTGCTTCGGCCATTATGCTATTGAGTAGTCCACTCAGCTCACTAATACCTCCTTCTGCCTCAGGAATTGTAGCGGCTACATGGGGCTTGATACTTCGTATGACAGAGATGGCAGGCTGTAAAGTGACTACTACATCACCCAGATCGCGGAGAGTGTTTAGACGGATCATTATCTGTTCAAAGGCAAGTTTGGACTGTTTCACCATCCGGGCCATTCCACGAATTTGAACCAATTCATTAGCTATTACTGTGGCTCTGGAAGGATCATGGGATTTTAACGCGGATTGAACCTGATCAAACATCTTCTGGTCCTTCTGGGCAAGCCGACTCGAAGTAGAATCAAGAGTAGTAATCTGCATCTGAATGCGTCTTACCGCTAGGTCAACACGCTCTCTCATCGAACCTCTAAGGTCTGCAGGAGAATCATTACTACGAAGGTCACGCCCCGTCATCCACGACATAATATAGACGTCCTGTACAATCAATACCCTTTAGGCAGGTTTAACAAGTGTTTTTGACAAAGAGCCAATCAAAATCACAGTAGCATCTGAAGAAGACATCTTAACCGTC